>NZ_BCNQ01000083.1 GCF_001515525.1 Piscicoccus intestinalis NBRC 104926
GGCGTGCCGAGCCCGGCCGCCGACGCCGCGCTGCTCGCCGCGCACGCCCTGCGCGTCGAGGTCTCCGAGCTGCACCGGCGCGCCCTGCTGGGCGCGCCTGCGCCCGACGGTCTCGACGCCCTCGTCGCCTGGCGCGCCCAGCGGGTGCCGCTGCAGCACCTCACCGGCCACGCCCACTTCCGCCGCCTCGACCTGCGCGTCGGCCCCGGAGTCTTCGTCCCGCGCCCCGAGACCGAGGTGCTCGTCGACCTCGCCCTGCGTGACCTGGCGCGCCCGGTCAGCGAGCGGGACGGCGACGCAGACGACGCCGGCCCGCTCGTCGTCGACCTGTGCACCGGCTCCGGGGCGATCGCGCTGGCCATCGCGCAGGAGCACCCCGGCTCCCGGGTCGTGGCGGTCGAACTGGCGCCCCCGGCCGCGGACTACGCCGCCGCGAACATCGCCCGCGCCGCGCTGGACGTCGAGCTGCGCCGCGGCGACGCGGTCGAGGCGTGCCCCGACCTCGAGGGGCTCGTCGATCTCGTGGCCAGCAACCCGCCGTACGTGCCCGACGACGCGGTGCCGATCGACCCCGAGGTGCGCGACCACGACCCGGCGGCGGCCCTCTACGGCGGCCCGGAGGGCATCGAGCTGCCGCTGCGCATCGCCGGCCGCGCCGCCACGCTGCTGCGGCCCGGCGGCGTGCTCCTCATGGAACACGGCGAGCGGCAAGGCGATTCGCTCCTGACCGGGCTCGCCGCCGACTCCCGCTGGATCGAGGTGACCGACCACCTCGACCTCACCGGCCGCCCCAGGGTCGTCCGTGCCGTCCGCGCCGCCTGACCCGGGCGCAGGCCCTGCGCCCGTCCGCATGCTGGGCGTCGCGCTCGCAGCCGCGCGTCGCGGCTACAGCCGCAACGGTGAGCGACAACCGCGACGTCGAGTCGGGGGCGGTGCAGCGCGGGCGCCGGCGCCACGCGTCGCGGCAGGTCGCGCCGCTGCGGGCGGCTACCGGAGGCCGCACCTAGACTCGCGGGTATGAGCTCGGTCATCGACTGCTCCGGTCCGGACGCCCTCGCCGAGGGAACGCGGTTCGCCGCCGCGGCGCTGCGTCGCGGCGAGATCGTCGTGCTGCCGACCGACACGGTCTACGGCGTCGCGGCCGACGCGTTCAGCGCCCCGGCCGTGCAGCTGCTGTTCGAGGCCAAGGGCCGCGGCCGCGACGTGCCGCCTCCGGTGCTCGTGCCCGAGCCGCGCACTCTCGACGGGCTGGCCACCGACGTGCCCGCCTACGCCCGGCGCCTCGTCGAGGAGTTCTGGCCGGGCCCGCTGACCGTCGTGCTCCAGGCGCAACCCACCCTCTTGTGGGACCTCGGCGAGACCAACGGCACCGTGGCCATCCGCATGCCCGACGACGAGGTCGCCCTCGCCCTCCTGCGGGAGACGGGTCCGCTGGCCGTCACGAGCGCCAACCTGCACGGCCAGCCGGCGGCCCTCAGCGCCGCGGACGCCAAGGAGCAGCTCGGCGAGAACGTCGCCGTCTACCTCGACGGCGGCCCGGCCCGCGGGGGAGTGGCCTCGACGATCGTCGACTGCACCAAGGAGCGCCCGATCATCCTGCGCCGCGGCGCGATCGAGGACGCCGACGTCTACGCCGCCGCCGACCCGCCGCAGGCAGACCCGAGCGCGGAGCCAGACCCCGCCCCGGCCTCCGACGCCACCGACCCGCCGCGGCCTGCGCGGCCGTAGGGCGGGCGGATGCGGGAGTACTTCTTCATCGCCGTCGTCGCGGCCGTGCTGACGTACGGCACGACGCCGGGGGTGCGTCGCCTCGCGGTGCTCCTCGGGGCGGCGACGCCGGTGCGGGCCCGCGACGTGCACACCCATCCCATCCCGCGGCTCGGCGGGCTCGCGATGCTCGTCGGCTTTCTCGGCGCGGTGCTCGTCGCGAGCCGCCTCGAACACCTCAGCGGCATCTTCGAGTCGCTGGAGATCCGCGGCGTCGTCATCGGCGCGGTGCTCGTCACGCTCGTCGGCGCGATCGACGACGTGCGCGAACTCGACTGGCTCACCAAGCTCGCCGGTCAGATCATCGCCGCCGGGGCGATGGCGTTCTTCGGCGTGCAGCTGCTGTCGGTGCCGCTGTTCGGGGTGACGGTGCTGCCCGGGCCCGTGCTCGTCGGCCTCACCGTGCTCATCGTGCTCGTCACGACGAACGCCGTGAACTTCATCGACGGCCTCGACGGCCTGGCCGCCGGCATCGTCGCGATCGCCGCCCTGGCGTTCTTCCTGTACGTCTATCAGCTCTCCTACACCTACGATCCGCCGAACGTCATCTCCACCGCGACGTTCATCACGGCCGCGACCCTCGGGGTGTGCCTGGGCTTCCTGCCGCACAATTTCAACCCCGCCCGGCTGTTCATGGGCGACGCCGGGGCGCTGCTGCTCGGCCTGCTGCTGGCCGCGGCCACCGTCTCCATGGTCGGCAACATCGACCCCTCGGCGCAGGTCACGCCGAACGCCCAGGTGGCCCTGTACCTGCCGGTCGTGCTGCCGCTGGCGATCATGTCGATCCCGCTGCTCGACATGACGCTGGCCGTCGTGCGCCGCACCCGCCGCGGCCAACGCCCCTGGCAGCCCGACACCCAGCACCTGCAGCACCGCATGATCGGCATCGGGCACAGCCACCGCCGGGCCGTGCTGCTCCTCTATCTGTGGGCGGCGATCGTCGCGTTCGGTGTCGTCTCGTTCGCGTTCGTCGACGGCTTCTGGCCGATCGTCGGCATCGCCCTGGCCACCGCCCTGGCGATCGTGCTCACCGCCTACCTGCCCGGATGGCTCAACCGCCGCCATCCCGTGCGCCGCACGCCCCGCTAAGCTGGGCGAGCGGCTGACGCTCCAGACCGCTTGTGATAGCGTTCACAAGCGGCATCGAGGGCACGTTGAATGGCCCCTGCCGCGCATCGCCGGAGGCGGTGCTGCCTAGTCGTCGGGCCGAAAAGCCCACTCCGAGGTCACATCGAAAGGTGCTCATGACGGCCACCGAAGCCCGCGGGCCGCTGCCCGCGATGTTGCGTGGTGGTGCCGTCGTGACCCTCGTGGTCGGGCTCCTCGTCAGTTTGGTCCTGGCCGTGACCACCGGAGTCGGTGCCGCGCTCAACGCCGCCGCCGCAGCTCTCGTCGTGCTCGCCGTCTTCGCGGTGGGCGTGCTCGCGCTCGCCGCGGTGCTCGGCTCGGGTGACCCGCGGCAGACCTCCTCGATCGCCATGGTCGGCGCGTTCGTCGTCTACGGCGGGCAGCTGATCGCCCTCACCGCGCTGGCGCTGCTGCTGCACGACCAGCCGTGGATCGACCGGCTCGGGATCGCCGCCGGCGGCCTCAGCGCCGTCGTCGCCTGGCAGGTCGGCCACATCGCCGGGTTCGCGCGATCGCGCACGTTCCTGCTCACACCGCAGGTGAGCCGATGAGCGCGCGCACCCCCGACCGGTCCGGCGACGGCCCGGCCCGCCCGCAGCCGCAGTCGCCCCAGGAGACCGCGCCCTCGGGAGATCGCATGGGCGCCACCATCACTGCCTACATGGTCACGGGCCCCGTGCTGTACGCGCTGCTGGGCTGGCTGGCGGACCGCTGGCTCGGCACCGGTTTCCTACTGCCGGTAGGCATGTTGGCCGGGATGGCCTTGTCCCTGTATGTCGTCTGGCTCCGGTACGGTAAGCCATGACCGGCCCCGGCCGACCGACGACGGTGCGCCCCGGAGCCCCGTGCGGGGGCGCCGACGGCCCTGCGGACACACACGCTGACGTTACGAGCTGCAAGGAGAAGCTGTGAGCCCGATCATGCTGGGGGCACTGGCGGCCGCCGAGGGCGGCGAGGGTCACTTTCCGCCGAAGGTCTCCGACTTCTGGCAGCCGTTCTGGCACATCACCGACGGGTTCGCGATCACGCGCCCGATGATCGTCGCGTTCCTCGTCTTCGCGGTGCTCTCGCTGCTGTTCGTCGCGGTGGCCAAGCGCGCCAGCGTCGTGCCGAGCAAGGGCCAGTGGGTCTTCGAGCAGCTCTACGACTTCGTGCGCAACTCGATCGCGCGCGACATGATCGGCACCCATGACTTCCTGCGCTTCGTGCCGCTGCTGTTCGCGCTGTTCAGCTTCATCCTGCTGAGCAACCTCGCGGGCATCATCCCCGGCATCCAGATGCCGGTCATGGCGCGGGTCGGCTTCCCGATCGCGCTGACCCTCATCGTGTACGTCGTCTACCACTGGGTCGGCATCAAGAAGCAGGGCGGCTTCGGCTCCTACATCAAGTGGATGATCCCCCCGGGCATCCCCGGCTGGCTGCTCCCGCTCATCATTCCGCTGGAGTTGATGACGTATTTCATCACGCGGCCGCTCACGCTCGCGCTGCGACTCTTCGGCAACATGTTCGCCGGCCACATGCTCCTCGTCGTCTTCATCGTCGGCGGCTGGGAGCTGTTCACCTCCGGCAACATCGGCTACACGATCGTCGCCCTCCCCGCCTGGATCATGGCGTTCGTCATGACCGCCTTCGAGATCCTCGTCCAGGCCCTGCAGGCCTTCGTGTTCACCCTGCTGGCCGCCTCCTACATCGCCGGTGCCCTCGCCGACGACCACTGACCTCCGCGCCTCGAGCGCGGTGACTTCACAACCGAATAGCCCATCTGCACGTGCCGGGCGGACCCCCCGTTTCGGACAACGAAAAACGAAAGAGGCAACAACGTGACTGGTGACGTCACCCTCATCGGCTACGGTCTGGCTGCGATCGGCCCCGCCATCGCCGTCGGTCTGATCTTCGCGGCCTACATCAACGGCGTCGCTCGCCAGCCCGAGGCCGGCAACCTGCTGCGCCCGATCGCCATCCTGGGCTTCGCGCTCGCCGAGGCGCTCGCGATCTTCGCGCTGGTGCTCTTCTTCATCCGACTTTCCTGACCACACCTGGCCGATAGGCCGACGCACGAGGAGACACAGTGCAGCCCATCGCCGCATTGACGGTCGCCACATCGGCGGCCGCGGATCCGGAGGCCAACGCGCTTCCGATCCTTCCTTACCTGCCCGAGCTGATCATCGGCCTGATCATCTTCGCCCTCTACTACCTGATCATTCGCAAGTTCGTCTTCCCCGCCGTGGAGAAGATGTACAGCGAGCGCAAGGCGGCCATCGAGGGCGGCATGAGCAAGGCCGAAGACACCCAGCGTGAGGCGGAGAAGGTGCTGCGCGAGTACCAGGCGCAGCTCGCCGACGCGCGTGATGAGTCGGCGCGCATCCGGGAGGACGCCCGCGAGCAGGGTGCGGCGATCATCGCCGAGATGCGCGAGCAGGCCCAGGCCGAGGCCGACCGGATCACGACCAACGCGCACAAGCAGATCGAGGCCGAGCGCTCGCAGGCGTTCGTCTCGCTGCGCTCGGAGGTCGGCCGGCTGTCCACCGACCTGGCCAGCCGCATCGTCGGCGAGTCGCTGCACGAAGAGACCCGTCGCACGGGCATCGTCGACCGCTTCCTCGCCGAGCTGGAGTCGGGCACCATCCGCCCGACCGCGCACGGCCAGGGCGACTTGCACGGCTCGGGCGGCCCGGGCGACTCGGGCGGCTCGGTCGGTGAGGCGGCGCCCGCGCGCAGCGGGGCCACCGCGCTCGGCGACGGGCAGGAGACCTCCTGATGTTGGGCGTGTCCCGAGCGGCCCACGCGCAGGTGCGCGCCGCCCTGCAGGGGGCGCTCGACTCCGGTGCCGACTGGGCCGCGCTCAGCGACGAGCTCTTCGGCGTGGTCGACGCGCTCGACTCCAGCCACATGCTGCGTCGCGCGCTCGGCGACCCCTCGCGTTGGCCCGCCGACAAGCGGGCGCTCGCGAGGCGGTTGCTCGAGGGCAAGGTGCAGCCGGCCACCCTGGGCGTCGTCGACGAGGCGGTCTCGCAGCGCTGGGCGCAGGAGCGTGACGTGCCGGCGGCGCTGGAGCAGGCGGCGGTCGAGACGCAGGTCGCGATCGCCGAGGCCAGCGGCCGGGCCGACGACGTCGAGGAGCAGCTGTTCCGGTTCGAGCGCCTGGTCAGCGCCACGCCGGAGCTGCGCGAGGCGGTCAACGACCGGCAGCTGCCGGGCGAGCGCAAGGCCGACCTCGTGCGATCGCTGCTCGCCGACAAGGCCCAGCCGGAGACGGTGCGCCTGGCCGTGCGGGCCGCGACGCACCCGCGCGGGCTGCGCTACACCGAGGCGATCGAGGGCTACCTGGGGGTCGCCGAGCGGCGCCGCCAGCAGCTGTCCGCGGTCGTCACCGTCGCCGAGCCGCTCACCGCGCAGCAGCACGAACGCCTCGCGGCCGCGCTGGGGCGCATCTACTCCCGGCCGGTCGTGCTCAAGGTGCTCGTCGACGAGCACGTCATGGGCGGTATCCGAGTCCAGGTCGGTGACGAGGTCATCGACGGCACCGTCATGCGCCGCCTCGACGAGGCGCGGCGCCTCATGGGCTCCTGAACCTAACTTCACAACTGTGTGTGGCCGGCGCACCCGCGTCGACACCCCCGATCGATCACGTGTCGACGCGGCCGCCGGGCCGCAGACGTAGACGAGGAGACGACAAATGACGGAGTTGACGATCCGTCCGGAGGAGATCCGGGACGCGCTGGACGCGTACGTGAATTCCTACGACCCGCAGACCGCCTCCCACGAAGAGGTGGGCCGGGTCGTCGACGCATCCGACGGCATCGCCCACGTCGAGGGCCTGCCCTCGGCCATGACCAACGAGCTGCTGGAGTTCGAGGACGGCACGCTCGGTATCGCGCTGAACCTCGACGTGCACGACATCGGTGTCGTCATCCTCGGCGACTTCAGCCGCATCGAGGAGGGCCAGCGGGTCAAGCGCACCGGCGAGGTGCTCTCGGTGCCCGTCGGCGACGGCTACCTCGGCCGCGTCGTCAACCCCCTCGGCCAGCCGATCGACGGCCTCGGCGACATCGACTCCGTCGGCCGCCGCGAGCTGGAGCTGCAGGCGCCCAACGTCATGATGCGTAAGTCGGTGCACGAGCCCCTGCAGACCGGCATCAAGGCCGTCGACTCGATGATCCCGATCGGCCGCGGCCAGCGGCAGCTCATCATCGGCGACCGCCAGACCGGCAAGACGACGGTCGCGGTCGACACGATCATCAACCAGAAGCAGAACTGGGACTCCGGCGACCCGACCAAGCAGGTGCGCTGCATCTACGTGGCGATCGGCCAGAAGGGCTCGACGATCGTCAGCGTGCGCGGCACCCTCGAGGAGGCCGGTGCGCTGGAGTACACGACGATCGTCGCCGCCCCCGCCTCCGACGCGGCGGGCTTCAAGTACCTCGCGCCGTACACCGGCTCCGCCATCGGGCAGCACTGGATGTACGACGGCAAGCACGTGCTCATCGTGTTCGACGACCTGTCCAAGCAGGCCGAGGCGTACCGCGCGGTGTCGCTGCTGCTGCGCCGCCCGCCTGGCCGCGAGGCCTACCCGGGCGACGTGTTCTACCTGCACTCCCGGCTGCTCGAGCGCTGCGCCAAGCTCTCCGACGACATGGGAGCCGGGTCGATGACCGGGCTGCCGATCATCGAGACCAAGGCCGGTGACGTCTCGGCGTACATCCCGACCAACGTCATCTCGATCACCGACGGCCAGATCTACCTGCAGGCCGACCTGTTCAACTCCAACGTGCGGCCCGCGATCGACGTGGGTGTCTCGGTCTCCCGGGTCGGTGGTGCCGCGCAGATCAAGGCGATGAAGAGCGTCGCCGGCCGGCTCAAGCTCGACCTCGCGCAGTTCCGCGCGATGGAGGCGTTCGCGATGTTCGCCTCCGACCTCGACGCCGCGTCGCGCGCGCAGCTCGCCCGCGGCGCCCGCCTCGTGGAGGTGCTCAAGCAGCCGCAGGCCTCGCCGTACCCGGTCGAGAAGGAGGTCGTCGCGGTGTGGGCCGGCACGACCGGTCAGCTCGACGACGTGGACGTGGCCGACGTGCGCCGCTTCGAGGCCGAGTTCCTCGACTTCGTCGGGCGCGAGCACGACGGCATCTTCTCGACGATCCGCGAGACCGGAAAGCTCGAGGACGACACCGAGAAGTCGCTCGAGGAGGCCGTGTCGGCCTTCAAGAAGCAGTTCAAGGCCGGGCAGAACGACTCTCTCGTGGGCACCCCGACCGACGACCCGGTCGAGGCGCACGAGGACGACGACGTCGACCAGGAGAAGATCGTCCGCCGCAAGTAGCGCGCCGGCGCGCCGGGGCGGATGGTTCGGCACTCCACCGCACCACCGCCCCGGCGCCCCGCCACCGCAGAACCACCCGACACGGCCAGAGAGGCGAAAACTATGGGAGCGCAGATCCGGGAGTACCGGCAGCGCATCCGCTCCGTGACGTCGATCAAGAAGATCACGCGCGCCATGGAGCTCATGGCGGCGTCCCGGGTCGTCAAGGCGCGGCAGCGCGTCGAGGAGACCACCCCGTACGCGCAGGCGATCACCCGGGCGCTGTCGGCGGCGGCGTCGCACTCCGACGTCGAGCACCCGATGACCACCGAGGCCGAGAACCCGCGCCGCGCAGGCGTGCTCATCCTCGTCAGCGACCGCGGGCTCGCCGGCGCGTACGCCACGTCGGTGCTCAAGGAGGCCGAGCAGCTCGCCGAGTACCTGCGCGGGCAGGGCAAGGAGGTCGTGCCGTACCTGTACGGGCGCAAGGCGATCAGCTTCTACAAGTTCCGTCGGCGCGAGTTCGCGGCCTCGTGGGAGGGCAACACCGACTCCCCGAAGCTGGAGCTGGCCCACGAGATCGCCGACCGGCTGCTCGAGGACTTTCTCACCGAGGGCGACGCGGGCCTCGACGAGGTGCACGTCGTGTACACCCGGTTCCGCACGATGGTCACCCAGGAGCCGCGCAGCCTGCGGATGCTGCCGCTGGAGATCGTCGAGGCGGACGAGACCGACGGCCACCACGAGCTGCTGCCGCTGTACGAGTTCGAGCCGAGCGCCGAAGAGGTGCTCGACGTCGTGCTCCCGCAGTACGTGCGGCACCGCATCTACAACTGCATGCTGCAGGCGGCCGCCTCCGAGCTCGCCGCGCGCCAGCGCGCGATGAAGTCGGCGACCGACAACGCCGAAGAACTCATCAAGACGTACACCCGGCTGGCCAACCAGGCGCGCCAGGCCGAGATCACCCAAGAGATCAGCGAGATCGTGGGCGGGGCCAACGCCCTCGCAGACGCGAAGAAGTAAGGAGCACCGCCGACATGAGCACCCAGTTCGCCGACGAGGCGCAGGCCGAGACCCACTCCGGCGGTGGCCGCGGGCGCCTGTCCCGCGTCATCGGCCCGGTCGTCGACGTGGAGTTCCCCGTCGACTCGATGCCGGAGCTGTACAACCTCCTCTACACCGAGGTCGACCTCTCCGAGGAGGGCAGCGAGTTCGAGGGCAAGAAGCGCATCAACCTCGAGGTCGCCCAGCACATCGGTGACAACCTCGTGCGAGCCATCTCGCTGCAGCCCACCGACGGCCTCGTGCGCGGCGCCGTCGTCGTCGACACCGGCGGCCCCATCACGGTGCCCGTCGGTGACGCCACCCTCGGCCACGTCTTCAACGCCACCGGCGAGTGCCTCAACCTCGAGGGTGACGAGAAGCTCGAGGTCTCCGAACGCTGGGGCATCCACCGCCCCGCGCCGGCCTTCGACCAGCTCGAGAGCAAGACCCAGATGTTCGAGACCGGCATCAAGGTCATCGACCTGCTCACCCCGTACGTGCAGGGCGGCAAGATCGGCCTGTTCGGCGGCGCGGGCGTGGGCAAGACCGTGCTCATCCAGGAGATGATCGCGCGAGTCGCCCGCGACCACGGTGGTGTGTCGGTGTTCGCCGGAGTCGGTGAGCGCACCCGCGAGGGCAACGACCTCATCGTCGAGATGGAGGAGACCGGCGTCCTCCCGCAGACCGCGCTGGTCTTCGGCCAGATGGACGAGCCGCCGGGCACCCGCCTGCGCGTCGCCCTGTCGGGCCTGACGATGGCGGAGTACTTCCGCGACGTGCAGAACCAGGACGTGCTGCTGTTCATCGACAACATCTTCCGGTTCACCCAGGCCGGCTCGGAGGTCTCCACGCTGCTGGGCCGCATGCCCTCGGCCGTGGGCTACCAGCCGACGCTGGCCGACGAGATGGGCGTGCTGCAGGAGCGGATCACCTCGACCCGCGGTCACTCGATCACCTCGATGCAGGCGATCTACGTGCCGGCCGACGACTACACCGACCCGGCTCCGGCGACGACGTTCGCGCACCTCGACGCGACCACCGAGCTCTCCCGTGAGATCGCGTCGCTGGGTATCTACCCGGCGGTCGACCCGCTGACCTCGACGAGCCGGATCCTCGACCCGCGCTACATCAGCCAGGACCACTACAACACCGCGGTGCGCGTGAAGTCGATCCTGCAGAAGAACAAGGAACTGCAGGACATCATCGCGATCCTCGGTATCGACGAGCTCTCCGAGGAAGACAAGATCCTCGTCAACCGGGCCCGCCGCATCCAGCGGTTCCTCTCGCAGAACACCTACGTGGCCAAGCAGTTCACCGGCATCGAGGGCTCGACCGTGCCGCTGACCGAGACCGTCGAGGCGTTCGGCAAGATCTGCGACGGCGAGTACGACGAGGTTCCCGAGCAGGCCTTCTTCATGTGCGGTGGCCTCGACGACGTCGACCGCCAGGCCAAGGAGCTGGAGCGCTGACGCGACTGCGACCGCTCGACGCGCGCTGACAGGGGCGGCCCCACCTTCGGGTGGGGCCGCCCCTTCGTTGTGTCTGCACACCCGTCTTGGACGTCTGTCATGCGAAAGCATTTGTGACAGAAGCAAATTCAGCGCCTACCATGTGAATCGGAGGGTCGGGCGGGGGATGCTGCGACCCCTGGGGGGTGGGCCGGAGTGCCCGGCCGGAGCCGTCGCGTGTCATAGGGAGCGCCGTTCACATGAGCACACCTCACCAGGCCGATCACGCCAGGGCGCGGGGGCTGCGCCGCGGACGCCACGCCGGAGACTGCTCGGTCTCCAGCAACGACGTCGTCGTCGAGCGCTGGGAGCGCGAGCCGCTCCTCGAGCGCGTCGCGGCCCACCTGCGCGGACCCGCCGGCCCGCCCGGCCCCGACCGGGCGCCGGCCGTCGCCATCGGTTCGGTCAACCTCGACCACTTCACGCACTTCGGCCGTGGCCGCCTCGACCTCGCCAACGAGCCCGAGCGCACCGGCGTCGATTGGGTCATGCTCGCCGACGGCGCGCCGGTCGCGTACCGGGCCAAGCTGGCCACCGGCCGCGAATGGCCGCGCCTGACCGGCGCCGACCTGCTGCCCGACCTGCTGCGATGCGCCCAGCAGGCGGGCGCCAGCGTCGGCTTCCTCGGCGGCGCCCCGGCCGTGCACGAGGCGTTGCGGGAGGTCGTCGCCCGTGACTTCGGGGGCGTCGACGCGGCCTTCTGGTCGCCCGAGCGATTCGAGATCGACTCGCCGACCGGCTCGGTGCGGATCGCCCACGAGATCCGCGAGCGCGGCGTCGACCTGCTGACGGTGGCGCTCGGCAAGCCGCGCCAGGAGCTGTGGATCCAGCGCTACGGGCGGCTCACCGGCTCCCGCGTGCTGCTGGCGTTCGGGGCCTCGGCGGACTTTCTCGCCGGGCGGGTGGAACGGGCTCCGCGGTGGATGCAGGACAACGGCCTCGAGTGGGCCTACCGGCTGCGGCAGGAGCCGCGGCGCCTCGCCCGGCGCTACCTCGTCGAGGGCCCGCCCGCGCTGACGCGCATCGCCCGTACCAGGGAGTTGTAGGCCGGGCGCGCCGTTTGGGTTGGCCGGCGTCGGGTGAGCGGCTGGCGACCCGGTTGCCGGTCCGTTGGGGGTTGCCCGGCGTCGGGTGAGCGGTTGGGACCCGGTTGCCGGGCCGGCAGGGGTTGGCCGGCCGCGGTCGGGCGGCTGTTGCGACCGCTTTGCCGGTCCACTAGGGGTTGGCCGGCGTCGAGTGAGCGTTCTGACCGGTTTGCCGATCCGCTAGGGTTGGCCGGCGTCGGTCGGGCGAGCAGTTACAACCCCTTTGCCGCTCCTTCCGGACGGTCCGAGACGAAAATGGCATACACACTCGGATCCGCCGACCCGCGACGACCTCGTGACCTGCCGTGATGCCCGCCGCCGACGGCCGCGGAGGCGAGTACGTAAGCCAACTTCGTCTCGACCCGGCGGCGGCCGGTGCTCCGGCGGTCCCGGGTGGCCGACCCGGTCGGCCGGGCCGGCAGGGGTTGGCCGGCCGCGGTCCGGGCGGCTGTTGCGACCGCTTTGCCGCTCGTCTCGGCGGCCGAAGACGAGAATCGCTTACACACTCGTATCCGCGCGCCAGTGACGAGCTCGTGACCTGCGGTGATGCCCGGTGGCGGCGGCCGTGGAGGCGAGTATGTAAGCCATCTTCGTCTCGACCCGGCGGCGGCCGGTGCTCCGGCGGTTCCGGGTGGCCGCTGCGAGGTCTCTGGGGAGCCGTTTAGACGATCGGTGCCGGAACGACGCTGTGATCAGCGGCGTGGACCCATCCACCCCGACGGCTTGGGCCGGCCGAACGACGTGATCAGCGGTGTGGCCCGTCGCGACGGTCGGGGCACGCCCCAACGCCGTGATCAGCGGTGTGAGCCGGCTACCGGGCGGCGCCTTGGGCCGCTTGGAGGAAGCGGGCGGCGGCGGGAGCGGTGGTCTCGGGGGTGAAGCCGGCCAACACCGCCTCCCGCCCGGCCGCGCCCAGGCGGGCCCGCAGGTCGGGGTCGGCGGCGAGGGTCGCGATGGCGTCGGCGAGGCGGTCGGCGCGGCCGGCGGGCACGACGGCGCCGTGCACCCCGTCGGTCACCAGCTCGTTGACGCCCGCGATCTGCGTCGTGACGACCGGCAGCCCGGTGGCCATCGCCTCCATGAGCACGACCGGCAGCCCCTCGGAGAAGCTCGGCAGCACGAACACGTCGGCCCAGCGGTACAACTCGGGCAGGAAGTCCTGGCCGAGCGGGCCGGTGAGCGTCACCTCGGTGAGGCCGCGGTCGCGCACCGCCGCGGCGAGATCGTCGCGCAGCGGCCCGGCTCCGACGATGCGGGCGTCGACCTCGACCCCGCGCTCGCGCAGCGACTCGATCGCGTCGAGGAGGATCGATGGGCCCTTGGCCGGCACCAGGCGCCCGACGTCGAGGAGCCGCAGCGGTCCGTCGTGGCCGCGCGGGGCCGCCGGCGGATGGTAGGTGTCGGCGTCGACGCTCATGTGCACGACCTGCAGCTTGGGCCAGTGCTCTGGCTCCACGAGGGTCATGAGCTGACTGCGGCAGAAGTCGGTGATACACGACACGCCGTCGGCGTCACGGGTCTTCGCGGCCAGGTCGACCGCCTCCACCGCGTCGAAGCCGGTCGGTCCGTGCATCGTGAACGACCAGCGCCAGCCGGCCTGCTCACCCTCGACGTCGGCGCCGAGCGCGGCGGTGTGGCGCGCGACGTCGGAACCGACGTTGACGAAGTGGGCGTGCACGTGCCGCAGCCCCCGCGCGCGCAGGTGGTGCAGCAGCACGACCGCCTCGAGGAAGTAGAACACCTGCCACAGGCGCGCCTTCGGTGAGCGCGGGCCGGTGCGCAGGGCCCGCGCCAGGCCGGCGAACCACGCACCGGGGTTCTCGCGCAGCAGCCGGACGTGGGCGCGCCAGACGGTGCGACGCAGCCGGGGGTCGCCGATGAGCGCCGTCGTGTGCTCCGCCTCCGCGCGCAGGCCGTCGGTGATGAGCTGCTCGCTCGGGGTGGGCCGCACCGTGAACGTCTCGACCCGCACGCCCGCCGCGCGCAACCCGGCCACCTCGCGCTCGATGAACGTGTGCGAGAGCGCGGGGTAGCGGCTCACCAAGTAGGCGACGCCGTCGGGGGCACGACCCTCGCCGGCGCGCGGCTCGAAGGTGCCTTGAGCGTGCGCCCGCGCGTCGGCGGTTGTGCCGGTGTGGGCCTGCGCGGCGGTGGGGGTGCCGACGCGGGTTTCGGCGGGGCTGTTCGCGCGGGCCGGGGCGGGTCGGGTCATCGCTGCCTCCTCGCGGCGGTGGGTGTCATGCCTGGTCACAGGGTCGGGTCGGGGTAGGCGGAGGTGCTGAAGGGCTCAGGAGCGCGCGCCCGCGGACGATCAGCATGCGTGGTGGCCGGTCGCCGCGCGGAATGCGGCCCGGCCGCCCTGGCGCGTCGAGCCCCGCGCGCGCCGCGTTCCATGACTGGCACGCCTGCGCCCCCGGGCTCCCGCCTGCTGGTGATCCCGCGGCCCCGGCACGCGCAGGCACGAGGAGGGATGGGGGGACGATGCTCGCGCGCGCTCGCGTCGTATCCGTCGGGTGGTCCGCACTGCGGCCCGCTGTGAGGCCCGCGATGAGGCCCGCAGCGAGGCCGGCAGCGAGGTCGGCAGCGAGGCCGGCAGCGAGGCCGGCAGCGAGGCCGGCAGCGAGGCCGGCAGCGAGGTCGGCAGCGAGGCTGGCAGTGAGGCCCGCAGCGAGGTCGGCCGTGTGGTCGACGATCGTCGCGGCGTTGGCCGTCGCGCTGGTCGTCGTGCCGGGAGTGTCGGCGCAGGCCGCGCCCGACCAGCTGCGCATCAACGCCCGCTGGACGAGCGTCGTCGACGGCGCCGGTCGCACGTGGGCGGGGCGCACCGGCTTCGCCGGCCCGGTCAACCGGTCCGACGGGCTGGCGGGCAGCCCCATCGCGGGCACCGACGACGACGTGCTCTACCGGTCCAACCTGTGGGGCATGACGAGCTTCGGGCACGTCGTCGCCAACGGCGACTACCGGGTGCGGCTGCTCATGGCCGAGGACTACCACTCCCAGCCGGGCCGGCGCGTGTTCGACGTGGCCGCCGAGGGGCGCACGGTGCTGGCGGGGGTCGACATCATCTCCGCCGTCGGGGCGCGCGCCACCGCCTACGACCGGGAGTTCACGACCACGGTCGCCGACGGCTCCCTCGACCTGACGTTCACCGCGACGGCCGACAAGCCGCTCGTCAGCGCCATCGAGATCGTCCGCCTGCCCGGCGGATCCGCGACCGACGACCCGCAGGGCGGGCAACCGACGAGCCCGACCGTCCAGGCCCTGGCGACCGAACCCGACGTCTCCGGAGGCGGCCTGACCCCCACGCTGCGCGACGGCGTGCTGACCGCCCGCGCCGGGGCGGGGGACTCGCGCTCGGAGGTGTTCTGGGGCACCGCCTCCGGTGGGCGCTTCAAGCTGACCCGCGGCACCACGGTCACCACTCAGTTCCAGGTGCGTCACCACTTCGCCGACCCGCAGACCGGGCGCGCGCCCGACCCCTCGACCTGGCACACGATCTTCCAACTGCACGGCCCGACGCTGACGGAGACCTGGCCCTCGCCGCCGGTGACGCTCTCCTGGCAGGACGGCGGCTACCGGGTCGGCGGCGGGGCGGTCGTGCCCACCGCCTCCGGCTCGACGACGAATCAGGGCAGCTGGTTTCCGTGGAGCTGGCCCGCGCCCGACGACCAGTGGCGCACGATCACCGTGACGACGTACCTCGAAGGTCCGGGCCGGGGCTGGGTGTCGCTGTCGATCGACGGCCGGGCCGCGTTCACGCGCTGGAAGCCGCGGGCCGGCACGATGTACACCGACTCCGGCGCCTACTCCCACCGCATGATCACGGTGAAGACCGGGCTCTACACCGGCACCGCCTCCCCGACCTGGGACCGCTGGGTGCAGCAGCGCAACGTCTCGGTGCGCCTCGAAGGCCGCCAAGGCCCGACCACCGCCGTCCTGCGCTGACCACCCCCGCCGCCACCCTCCTCCTTCGACTCCGCCTCCCATCTGGCCGAAGGCTGCCCTATCGGTCGAGGGCTCGTGCTGTAGCCCTAGCCCTCGGCCGAAAGGGCAGCCTTCGGCCGGGGTGCGGGGGCGGGGGCGGGGGTGGGGGGTCATGGAGTGGTGGGGGTGTTTGGGGTACTCGGGGCCGTGCGGGCGGCCTGCTGCGCCGGCGGGGTGGCACGGGTGATGTCACAGCTCATCGGGGAGAACGTGACCACCCGGCGCTCGCTGTTGCGGCTCTTGTCGTCGTTGCCCGTGTACAGGCCCGACTTCATCGTCAGCCAGGCGTGCGAGGGGTACATCGTGCCCGACGCTGGATGCCACGCCTTGACGACGTGCGCGCCATCCATCCACGCGTCGACCCGCGCCTTGTCGCGATGTTGCGACACAAGGATGTCGAAGTCCCAGGTCACGGTCTTGCCGTCGACGAACGGGGTGAACGGTTTGTAGTACTCGGCGTAGCCGTCCTCGCGGCCCGCGCCGCCGCCGATGCGCCAACTGCCGCCACGCACGTGCAGGTTGAGCGGGGGAGCGGGCCACCACCCCTCCTTGTTCGGCCCGTGCAACTGCCAAAGCACCTGCCAGATGTCGCGGTCGGCGCCCGTGCCGCCCAGGTGCGGGCCGATCTGCAGCCGACACCGGAGCCGGTCGCCCTCGCCGACACGCAGACGCGGGCCGTTGGGCGAGTTCCAGAAGAACTCCGAGCGATACTTCGGTTCGACGGGCAAACCGGCCGGCACCTCCGCGTGCACCGACGAGCCCGTCCACCACGGCTGCAGCGCGCCGTTCTGGCCCTCGCGGGTACCCATCGTCAGCTGCACCGGCGTGGCGCCGGGCGCGCCCGGGCTCGAACTCGCGCCCGAGGGCTGCGGCGAGGTGGTCGGCGTCGATGTCGTTGGTGCCGTCGGTGCTGGCGGCGGGCCGCTGCACGCGGCGAGCAGACCGAGCGCGGTCACCGCCGCGACACCCGCGCCCCGCTTGAGAAACCCACGAACTCTCGTCACCCCGGC
Source organism: Piscicoccus intestinalis NBRC 104926 (assembly GCF_001515525.1). Classification (GTDB taxonomy): domain Bacteria; phylum Actinomycetota; class Actinomycetes; order Actinomycetales; family Dermatophilaceae; genus Kineosphaera; species Kineosphaera intestinalis. Next base: position 16,823 of record NZ_BCNQ01000083.1, read on the forward strand.
CCCGTCCTGTTCTGTATTCGCTTCCCCATCAACTACATTCGCATGCGGGGCGGAAAATACGTAGCAAGGGGCGGGTTATGAGTGTGCAACAGTCCACTCGTCGGGCCACCGGGCAACGGGGGCTGTGGCGGCGGCTGACGGCGACGTTCGCGGCGATCGTCGCGGTCGTCCTCGGCGCGGCGGCCGGCGCGGCGATCGGGTTGTCGGTGCTGGGATCGACGGTCGTCGCCGAGTCGCGGCTCGTCGTCGGCGACCAGAGCGTGCGGGCCCAGAGCGTGCCCGGCTACGCGCTGGCGACCCAGCAGCTGGCGGCCACGTACGCGCGGCTGCTCGGCGCCACCGAGGCCGAGGGCGTGACCGCCTCCCCGATCCCGGACTCGGCGATCATCCGCGTGCAGGCGCAGGGGCCCGACGAGGCCAGCGCGGTGTCGGCGGCCGACGAGGCCGCGGCCCGGCTCATCAAGACCGCGAATCAGGCCCGCAGCGCCGCCGAGGACCAGGCGAGTTCGGCCGCGTACCTGCGCGCCCGGGAGCGGCTGCGGGCCGCGCAGACCCGAGCGACCGCCGCCGCCGACGGCTCCCGAGCCCGGGCGGGTGCGGCCGACGACCAGGTCGAGCTCGCGCAGGTGCGCGTCGACGCGGCGGCCGAGGCGCTGCGCGAGGACGTGCGGGCCTCGCTGAGCAACAACGCCGGCGTCAGCGTCGTGCAGCGCGCCGTGGCGACTCCCGACGCGCTGCCGCGGGCCGGGCTGCTCGGCGGGTTCGCCGGCGGCGCGGGCGTCGCGCTGCTCATCGCGGCCGGCGTCGTCATCGCCCGCGAGCGACGGTGAGCCGCAGCGAGACCGACCGGCTCCCCGGTGCCACCCGACGCGCCGGTGAGCGGGTGCCCCTGTACGTGCACGTGCTCACCCTGGCGGTCGCGGCGCAGTTCGTCTCCGGCAGCAGCGACCGCTACGGCATGCCGCTGCCGCCCGACCGGGTGCTTCTCGCGCTCGGCCTCCTGCTCCTGCTGATGCACCCCGATCTGCGCCGGGGCGGGCTGCGGCTGCAGGGCATTCACGTGCTCATGGCCGCGGTCGTCGCGTGGTGCATCGGATCGATGATCTGGTTCGGTCCGCTGAACGACCCGGCCGCGATGTTCGCGCTGCTCGACGCGATCGGGGTCATCCCGTTCGCCCTCTTCCTGCTCGCGCCGCTGGTCTACGCCACCCGCGCCCGCCGCCACGTGCTGCTGCGCGCGCTGACCGCGCTCGGCTTCTACCTCGGTTACGTCTCGGTGGCCCAGGGGCTGCACCTGTACTCGCTCGTGCTGCCTCCGGGCATCGTCGACCCGTCGCATCCGCACTTCGGGCGAGCGCTCGGCCCGTCGCTGCAGGTCGCCAGCAACGGGCTGGCGCTGCTGGCGTGCACCTACCCGTGCGCCGTCTACGCCGCCCGATCCCGCGGGCTCCGTAGGGTGTTCGGCGCGGTCGCGGCCGCCCTGTGCGTCGCGGGCGCGTTCTTCACGCTGACCCGCTCGATCTGGCTGGCCCTCGTGCTCGGCGCCGGCGCCGTGCTCCTCGCCGAGCGGCGCGCCCGCGGCCCGCTGCTGGTCGTCGGGGCGCTGGCGGCGGTCACGGTCGTCGGGGTGCTCAGCGTCGCTCCGGCACTGCAGGGTTCGGTCACCGAGCGGGCGCAGACGTCGCGCTCGGTGTACGACCGGCTCAACGCCAACGCCGCGGCCGTGCGGGTCGTGCTCGCGGAGCCGATGCAGGGTGTCGGACTCAACCGCTTCCACGAGGTGGAGAGCGACTGGGTCTGGCAGAACCCGGAATACCCCATCACGAACATGGGGATCGACGTGCACAACGTGCTGCTCGGGCACGCCGCCGAACTCGGGCTGCCCGGCGTGACGATGTGGCTGCTCACCCTCGCGTACGCCGGGCTCGCGGCCTGGCGCGGCCCACGGCTGCGCGACGGACCGCTGCAGGACTGGCGCGTCGCCGCCCTCGCCTACGCCGTCGCCTGGTGGACGGTGGCGATGCTCGTGCCCATCAAGTACGCCTTCCCGACGACGATGCTCTGGCTCGGCCTCGGACTCGTCGCCGACCACCGCCGCCTCGGCTGGCAGCGCCTGCCCGGGGTGGAGGCGGGCCCGCCCCCGCCGGGTGGCGGCCCGCCTCCGGGTGAGGGACCGGCTCCCGACTCCGCACCGCCGGCCCGCCGCGTCGACTGGACGGCGCGTCGGCACGCCCGCGACGCGAACGACTTGTCGCACACGACTGACACATCCGACCGAAACGAGGTACGCGCATGAGTCGCCGCTACGTGATCATCTCTCCCTGCCGTGACGAGGAGGACTACCTGCGCCGCACACTGGAGTCGGTGGCGGCCCAGAGCGAGCCGCCCGCGTGCTGGGTGATCGTCGACGACGGCTCGACCGACCGCACTCCCCAGATCATCGAGGAGTTCGCCGAAACGCACTCGTACGCGCGGGTGCTCACGCTGCCCCCGCGGCGCGAACGGGTGTTGGGGCCGGCGGTCGTGCACGCCTTCGACGCCGGGGTCGCGACGATCGACCTCGACGACTTCGACTACGTCGTCAAGCTCGACATGGATCTCGACCTGCCGTCCGGCTACTTCGCGGGGCTCATGGACGCCATGGAGGCCGACCCGCGGCTGGCCAGCGTCAGCGGCACTCCCTGCGTGCGCTCCGGCGGGGAGCTCGTGCCCGAACGGGGCTCGGGTGAGATCACGGTCGGGATGAGCAAGTTCTACCGGGTGGCGGCGTTCCGCGACATCGGCGGCTTCGTGCCGGTGCTCATGTGGGACGGCATCGACTGCCACGCCGCCCGCGTCAAGGGTTGGCGCGCACGGGCGCTCGACGACGAGGCGCTGCGCTTCGAGCACCTGCGCCCGATGGGTTCCAGCGACCGCGGGCTGCTGCGCGGCAAGCGCCGACACGGCCGCGGGCAGTACCTCATGGGCGCGCACCCGGTGTTCTTCGCCGCGAGCGTGCTGGCCCGCGCGGCCGACGAGCCGCGCGTGCTCGGCGCCGCCAACATCGCCGCGGGATATCTGGGCGCCCTGCTGCGCCGGGAACCCCGCTCACAGGGCGCCGAGTTCCGCCGGCAGCTGCGGCGCTTCCAGCTCGAGTCGCTGGCCCTCGGCAAGGCGTCGGCGGTAGCCCGCTGGGAGGACCGCCAGTCCGCCTCCTGGCACCCCGACGCCCGCCCCGCCCGCGCCAACGCCCGCTAGAACGCCCGCCTCAACGCCCCCTCAACGCCCGGCCCAACGCCCCTCAACGCCCGGCCCAACGACCGTGAGAACTGCGTGTCGTGACGAGGACTGCGGTTCGTGCCGCAGTCCTGAGCGTGATACGCAGTTCTCAGGGACGTGGATCAGGGACGTGGATCAGGGACGTGTGTCGGGGCGTGGGTCAGGGGCGTGGGTCAGGGGCGTGGGTCAGGGGCGTGGGTCAGGGGCGTGGGTCAGGGGCGTGGTCAGGGACGCTCGGCCGGGGCGGGGCGGGGCGGGGCGGGGCGGCCGAGGCGATGGTCGACGCGGCGCACGCGGCGGCGCCAC
>NZ_BCNQ01000084.1 GCF_001515525.1 Piscicoccus intestinalis NBRC 104926
AGCCGGTGAGCCCGGCGGCGAGCGCCAGCGCGCCGAGCCGACGCAGCGCGCGTGCCGAGCAGGCCGAGCGGAGTGCCGCGGCGTCGCGGCGGTGCTGGTCGGCCTCGCGCACGCGCTATCCCTCTCCCTGATCGGCCTCGGGTGGGTCAGGCGGCCCCGAGCGACTCCACACCGGGTGCCCCTCGATGCGGATGGCCCGCACGGGTTCCCGCCGCGCCCGCCGAACGACCGCCGAGGAGGGGCCGGTCGCCTGGGTCGACAGGTTCGCCTGGTGCCGACGTCGCCTCAGGATAACCGCGTGGCCAGGCGTTTCCCGGAGCACACGGCCTCGTAGTGGCCGATGAGCGTGTCGACGAGCCGGCCCCACGAGCGGCCCTGGACACGCTCCAAGGCTGTCTCGCCGAGCAGGGCGCGGCGCTGCCAGGAGTCCGGCCGCACCGTCAGCGACTCCACCTGTCGGCGCAGGTCGCGCGGGTCGTCGGGAGCGAAGAGCAGGCCGGTGACACCGTGCTCGACGAGGTCTCGGGGGCCACCGCGGTCGGGGGCCACGACCGGTAGCGCGGTCGCGGCGGCCTCCTGGATGGTCTGGCCGAACGTCTCGCGGGTGCCGGTGTGCACGAACACGTCGAGGCAGGCGTACGCGCGGGCCAGATCGTCGCCCTCGCGGGACCCGAGGAAGACGGCCCGGGGCAGGGCGCGAGCGGCGTCGGCGCGGGCCGGGCCGTCTCCGACGACGACGAGTCGGGTGCCGGGAAGGTCCTGGATCGCGCGGAGCCGCTCGAGCTCCTTCTCGGGGGCGATGCGGCCGACGTACCCGATGATCGTCTCGCCGCGCGGAGCCAGCCCGCGACGCAGCGCGCGAGTGCCGGCGTCGTCGCGCCAGCCCGGGTGGTGCAACCGGGTGTCGACGCCGCGGCCCCAGCGCTGGACCGCGCCGACCCCGGCGGCGCTCAGGTCGTCGCAGGCGCTGCGGGAGGGGGCCAGGGTGAGGTCGGCGTGCGCGTGCACCCAGCGCAGGTAGCGCCAGGTCGCGGCCGCCGCCGCCCGGGCGGCGCCGCGACCGGCCCCGCAGGAGTGCTGATAGGCGTAGCCGGCCATGTCGGTCTGGTAGATCGCCACCGTCGGCATCCCGAGTGCTCGTCCGGCGACCAACCCCCGCGCGCCGAGCACGAACGGTGATGCGGCATGCACGACGTCGGCGCCGAACTCCGCGAGGAGCGCTTCGATCTCACCGCTCGGGAGGCCGACCTGGAACTGCCGGACGGGGATGCTCGCCACACTGCGCACGGGCATGTCGCGGTAGCTGGCCGGGGCGGGCGAGGGCGCGATGACGAGGGCCTCGTGGCCTCGCGCGGACAACTCCTCGACCACCCGGCACACGCTGGTGGTGACGCCGTTGAGGGAGGGCAGGAACGACTCGGTGACGATCGCGACGCGCACGCCATCACCGTGGCCTGCACGAATGACGAGGAGACGACGATGGGGTGCGGGTCGCATGTCGAGCCGGTAGTCGTCGTGCGTCCGTGCGGTAGCACCCATCGACGCCACCGTGACCGGCTCCTGACGACTCGGTGACCGGGAGGCGAACCGGCCTGCCCCGCAACAACGATGGCGGGCGGACGCGGGATGTGTGAAGACCGCTGTCGACATCACCCGGGCGGCTGCCGGGGCGCCGTCGGTTAGCGTGGTCGGGTGACCAGCACCGACCCTATCGATGCGCAGAACGCTACTACCGCAGATGAATCCGTCGACGACTTCTGGGCCGTGATCCCCGCCGGGGGAGCCGGGACGCGGTTGTGGCCGCTGTCGCGCGCCTCGTCGCCGAAGTTCCTGCACGACCTCACCGGGCGCGGCCGCTCGCTGCTGCAGGCGACGGCCGCCCGGCTCGCCCCGCTGTGCGGGCCGCGGCTCGTCGTCGTCACCGGCGCCGTGCATCAGGAGGCGGTGAGCGCCCAGCTGCCGCAGCTCATCGACTGCAAGTTGCTCGCGGAACCGAGTCCGCGTGACTCGATGGCGGCCATCGGCTGGGCCGCAGCCGTCGTCGAGCGCGAGAACCCGGAGGCGGTCATCGGCTCGTTCGCCGCCGACCACATCGTCGGGGCCGAGGACGACTTCCGCGCCGCGGTGCGCGAGGCGGTGGCGCTCGCGCGCACCGGCGACGTCGTGACGATCGGGATCCGGCCCACCCACCCCTCGACCGGCTTCGGCTACATCCATGAGGGCCAACAGCTCGGCGTGGCGGGGGCGCCGCACGGTTACCGCGTGCAGGCGTTCGTCGAGAAGCCCGACGAGCGGACCGCCCGAAGCTATCTGGAGACCGGCGAATACCGCTGGAATGCAGGCATGTTCGTCGTCAAGGCGAAGGTCCTGCTGGACGTGCTGGCCAACTATCACCCGCAGCTGGCGCAGTCGCTGCGCGAGATCGCGGCCGACCCGCACAGCCTCGCCCCGCGGTGGAGCGAGTTGACGAAGATCGCCATCGACCACGCGGTCGCCGAACCCGCGGCGGCCGACGGACGGGTGGCCGTCGTCCGCGGTGACTTCCCCTGGGACGACGTCGGTGACTTCGACTCCCTGACCGACCTGCTGCCTCCCGACGCGCACCTGGGTCACGGGCAGATCCACGGGCAGATCGACGGGCAGATCGACGGGCAGGGCGACGGCAGCCTGGCGGTGCTCGGTGACGCCGCGCAGGTGCTCGGCGTGGACGCCGGCGGGCTCGTCGCCGCGCAGTCGGGCCGGCTCGTCGCGGTGCTCGGCATCGACAATGTCGTCGTCGTCGACACCCCCGACGCGCTGCTCGTGACGACCCGCGACAAGGCCCAGCAGGTGAAGCGGATCGTCGACGCCCTCAAGGCGCAGGAGCGCACCGACCTCACGTGATCATCAGGTGATCACCGCGGGCGTCTGCGCTGCTTCCGGGGACCAATGTCACCCCGCCGCGACCCCCTGACTCGTTAGGGTGACCTCATGCCTGCTACGACGGCTCGCACTGAGTCAAACCTGCCCATGGAGCCGGTCTACACGGCGGCCTCCCTCGACGGCTTCGACCCGTCTCAGAAACTCGGGGAGCCGGGTAAATTCCCGTTCACCCGAGGCGTGTACCCGACGATGTACACCGGTCGCCCGTGGACGATGCGCCAGTACGCCGGCTTCGGCACGGCCAAGGAGTCCAACGAGCGCTATCGCCAGCTGGTTGCCGCCGGCACCGGCGGTCTGTCGGTGGCCTTCGACCTGCCGACGCAGATGGGGTACGACTCCGACGCCCCCCTCGCCAGCGGTGAGGTCGGCAAGGTCGGCGTCGCCATCGACTCGATCGACGACATGCGGGTGCTCTTCGACCAGCTTCCGCTGGACAAGGTCAGCACGTCGATGACGATCAACGCCCCCGCCTCCACGCTGCTGCTCATGTACGAACTCGTCGCTGCCGAGCAGGGCGCCACGGCCGACAAGCTGACGGGCACCATCCAGAACGACGTGCTCAAGGAGTACATCGCCCGCGGCACGTACATCTACCCGCCGAAGGAGTCGCTGCGCCTCATCAGCGACATCTTCGCCTACTGCAGTCAGCACATTCCGCGCTGGAACACGATCTCGATCTCCGGGTACCACATGGCGGAGGCGGGCGCGACGCCCGCGCAGGAGGTCGCGTTCACGCTGGCGAACGCCAAGGAGTACGTGCGGGCCGCGCACGCCGCCGGGCTCGACGTCGACTCGTTCGCGCCGCGCCTGTCGTTCTTCTTCGTCGCCCGCACGACGCTGCTCGAGGAGGTCGCCAAGTTCCGGGCGGCCCGCCGCATCTGGGCGAAGATGATGCGTGATGAGTTCGGGGCGAAGAACCCCAAGAGCCAGATGCTGCGGTTCCACACGCAGACCGCGGGCGTGCAGCTGACCGCCCAGCAGCCGGAGGTCAACCTCATCCGCGTCTCCCTGCAGGGCCTGGGCGCCGTGCTCGGCGGCACGCAGTCGCTGCACACGAACTCCTTCGACGAGGCGATCGCGCTGCCGACGCAGAAGGCCGCCCGGCTCGCGCTGCGCACCCAGCAGGTCATCGCGTACGAGACGGACGTCTGCAAGACCGTCGACCCGTTCGCCGGCTCCTACGTCGTCGAGTCGCTGACCAATGATCTGGAGCAGCAGATCGAGGAGCTCATGCAGGCCGTCGAGGACAAGGGCGGCGCGGTCTCGGCCATCGAGCAGGGTTTCCAGAAGCAGGAAATCGAGCGCTCCGCCTACGAGCAGCAGCTCAAGACCGACTCCGGTGAGCGGATCGTCGTCGGCCTCAACAAGTTCCAGATCGATGAGGAGGAGCCCTACGAGCCCCTGCGCGTCGACCCGGCGATCGAGGCCGAGCAGCACGCGCGTCTGGAGCGGCTGCGCGCCGACCGCGACAACGACGCGGTGAACCGGGCCCTCGACGGCGTCCGGGCTGCGGCCCAGGGGTCCGACAACATCCTGTACCCGATGAAGGAGGCGCTGGCCGCCCACGCCACCGGTGGCGAGGTCAGCAACGCCCTGCGCGACGTGTGGGGCATGTACTCCCCGCCGGACGCCTTCTGATCCGGCTCACCGGCCCGACGGGCCGCTGGCAGCACCGCGTGCCGGACGTGACGTTCGCGTCACGTCCGGCACGTGACGTCTGCAGCGGCGTGGGCCCCGCGTAGACTCAGGTGGTTGTGACAGTCCAGTCGGCCAAGGCCCCCCTCATGGCATCCGTGGAGCGGATGGCTGCCGACCTGTTGCAGATCCGTCGCGACCTGCACGCCAACCCCGAACTCGCCTTCCAGGAGACCCGCACGAGCGCGCTGCTCGCGGACCGGTTGCGGGCCGGGGGGCTGGCGGCGGAGCTGCTCGAACCCACCGGTGTCGTCGCCGAGGTCGGCGCGCAGGCGCCCCGCTACCGGGTCGGACTGCGGGCCGACATCGACGCCCTGCCGCTCACCGAGCGCACCGGCCTGCCCTTCGCCTCGCGCGTCGACGGGGTGTGTCACGCGTGCGGCCACGACGTGCACGCCACCGCGCTGCTCGGCGCGGCCCTCGCCTTGCACGGGCACCGGCGGGCGCTCGCGGAGGCGGGGGTGGCGGTTCGCGTCATCTTCCAGCCCGCCGAGGAGACCATGCCCGGCGGTGCGCGGGCGATGCTCGACCTCGGCGTCATGGACGGTGTCGACTCGGTCTTCGCCGTGCACTGCGACCCGCACCGCGACCTGGGCAGCGTCGGGGTGCGGCAGGGCCCGATCACCGCGGCGAGCGACGAGGTGCGGGTCATCGTGCGCGGCTCCGGCGGGCACACCTCCCGCCCGCACCTGACGGAAGACGTCACCTACGCCCTGGCGAAGGTCATCACCGACCTGCCGGCGGCCTTGACCCGCCGGCTCGACCCGCGCAGCGTCGCCGCCCTCGTCTGGGGCTCGGTGCACTCCGGCGCGGTGCCGAATGTCATCCCCGACGTCGGGGAGGCCCGCGGCACCTTACGCATGATGGACGCCGCGGCCTGGGAGGGTGTCGCGCCCCTCCTCGAGGAGCTCGTGGCCGCGATCGCGCTGCCATACCGGGTGCAGGCCGAGCTGAGGCACACCCGAGGGGTGCCGCCGGTCGTCAACACCCCGCTGGGGGCCGAGACGCTGCGGGCCGCGGCGCACGCGTCCCTCGGCCCGCAGGCCGTGCACGACACCGAGCAGTCCATGGGCGGTGAGGACTTCGCCTGGCTCCTGCAGGGCCGCGAGGGTGGCCTCGTGCGGGTCGGGACACGGTCTCCGGGCGGCATCACCTACGACCTGCACCGCGGCGATCTCGTCGTCGACGAGGGAGCCGTCGTGGTCGCGGCTCGGCTGTTCACCGCGATCCCGTGGGCCGCGTTCGACTGCGCCCGCGCCGCGGGGCTGGAGCCCGTCGGTCGCTGACCGTCGCGCAGACGGGCGCTACGCCAACGGCGTCCGGTCGTGCGCGGGCAGACCCTCAGTCTCAGCGCTGGAACGGCTCGGCCCGGGCCCGCCAGTCGCGCAGGGCCGCGGTCAGATCACCGTCGCGGCGGGCGGTGTCGACGTCGGCCAGGCACGCGCGCGCGGCGGCCGCGGGCAGCCGCCGGTACCAAGGACACGAGGCGAGCAGAACCGGCTCCAGCGCCGATCGCGGCAGCAGGAGCAGCGCCTCGCGCAGCATCGCCTGGGCCGAGGCTTCGATCGAGTCCTCCTCGATCGAAGCCGACAGGGAGTCGGAGTCGCAGCTGGCGGTGGAGTCGGTGTCGAAGGGGCCGTCGGTCACAGAGGCCACGGTGTGGATGGCTGTGCTCACGTCGTCTCCGTCTGCTGACTGGTCGAGTAGGCACGAGCAGACACGCCCCGTGCGGACACTCATTTTGCCACCTCGGCTGGCCCCCAGGGTTCGTGGGCGGGGCGCGACGGTCGTCTCCCGGGGCCGCAATCGCTCGGTGGAGCCTGGCAGCGGGATGCGCAGCACCACGGCGCCCGCTTCGCGCGACGCAGGGTCGCTCCGGCTCACCGCGCAGGATCGCGCGAAGGACCGGTGCCGCGACGACGACACCGGTCCTCCTGTTCGCGATCGCGCGTTGCCCCCTGCGAAACGCGCGACCCCACGACCCGTCGGATCGCACAGCCGGGCAGCTCGGCCGCCGCGTGATCTCCTCCCCCGACCACGCGGCGGCCTCGCCGTCTGCTCGACGCTCGGGTGCGACGAGCTCCCCCTCCGGTTTTGATCCTGCCCGGTTCGTCCCGAGCTGTCGTGAGTAGGGCTACTCAACCCCCGCCTGCCCATCGGAGGATTCCGGAGCCCCCCTGGCGTGCGGCCACTCTGGGAGACTGACCCCGTGAGCGCTCAGAACAGTGTGGTGATCGTCGGCGGCGGCCCCGGTGGATACGAGGCGGCCTTGGTGGCAGCGTCGTTAGGCGCCACCGTGAACCTCGTGGAGAACGAGGGCACGGGCGGCGCGGCGGTGCTCACCGACTGCGTGCCGAGCAAGGCCCTCGTCGCCACCGGCGACTACCTGGGTCGGCTCGCGGCGGGGGCCGCGCGGCTCGGGGTGCACGACTCCCGCCGGGGCCGGGAGCCCTCGTCGGAGCAGGCGGCGGTCGACCAACTCGTCTCCGTGGTCGACCTCGGGCGCGTCAACGACCGCATCATGGACCTGGCGAAGGCGCAGAGCCGCGACATTCAGGGCGGGCTCGAGCGCGCCGGGGTGCGGGTGCTGCGGGGGCGCGGCCGCATGGTCGACGCGTCGACCGTCGAGGTCGCCGGCGCCGACGGCACGCAGCGCCTCGAGGCCGACATGGTCCTGCTCGCCACCGGCGCCTCCCCGCGCGAGCTGCCCAGCGCCCGGCCCGATGGCGAACGCATCCTCACCTGGCAGCAGGTGTGGACCCTGCGGGAGGTGCCGAAGCGCCTCATCGTCGTCGGATCCGGTGTCACCGGCGCCGAATTCGCCCAGGCGTACCTGCATCTGGGCAGCAACGTCGTGCTCGTGTCCTCGCGCGAACGCGTGCTGCCGGGCGAGGACCCGGACGCCGCCGAGGTGATCGAGGGCGTCTTCCGCGACCGCGGCATGGAGGTGCTGAGCCGGTCGCGGGCGGCCGGGGTCGAGCGCCGCGGAGACGGGGTCGTCGTGCGCCTCGAGGACGGCCGCGAGGTCGAGGGGAGCCACGCGCTGCTCGCGGTCGGCTCGGTGCCGCAGACGCGCGACCTGGGGCTGGAGGAGACCGGGATCGAGACCGGCCCGAACGGGCACATCACCGTCGACCGGGTCTCGCGCACGAGCGTGCGCGGCGTCTACGCGGCCGGCGACTGCACCGGTGTGCTCCCGCTGGCGTCCGTGGCCGCCTCCCAGGGCCGCATCGCGGTCGCGCACGCGCTCGGCGACACCGTGCACCCGCTGTCGACGCAGGGCATCAGCGCGAACATCTTCACCGACCCCGAGATCGCCACGGTCGGCATCAGCCAGGCGACGGCCGACGCCGAGGACGTGCGGACGCTGACGATGCAACTGGGCACGAACCCCCGCGCCAAGATGGACAACATTCGCGAAGGCTTCGTCAAGCTGTTCGCCCGCAACGGCAGCAACGTCGTCGTCGGGGGCGTGGTCGTGGCGCCCCGGGCCAGCGAACTCATCTTCCCGATCGCGCTCGCCGTGCAGCAGCGGCTCACGGTCGACCAGGTGGCCGGCACGATCACCGTCTATCCGTCGTTGTCGGGATCGATCGCCGAGGCTGCCCGCCGCCTGCACGACGCTCAGGTCTGAGGCGCCCCGACGACGATCCGCGAACACCCCGCGAACCCGACGATTCGAGGAGAGACCGCATGGTCAACCTGTCCGGAATGTTCAACAAGGCCAAGCGCGCGGTGCGGGACAACCCCGACGCGGTGCGCGGCGGCCTCGACAAGGTCGAGGGGCTCATCAACTCCAAGACCAAGGGCAAGTACGCCGACAAGCTCACCAAGGGCCGGGACGGCATCGACAAGGCGCTCGGGGTGCCCGGGGAGACCCGGGACGCCTACCGCGAGGAGGCCGGCCGCCAGGAGCGCACCGACCCCGTCTCGACGCAGCCCGTCGACGCCCCGGAGCCGATCGACACCCCGGCCCCGATCGACGACCTCACCCGCGGGACCCGCCCCGGCGACACCGGGACCGTCCCCCGACAGCCAGGTTCCGGCTCCACCGGCTCCCCGGGCGGCACCGGCGGCACCGGCACCGGCGTCTGACCGAGCCGGGTACGACTGGCCCGGTCACGACTGGCCCGGTCACGACTGGCCCGGTCACGACTGGTCATGGCGCGCCGAACGGCCCGTCCACCGCGAGGGTGGGCGGGCCGTTCGTCGGGTGTGGCCGGGTGTGGCGGTGCTCAGAACACGTCGCCGCCGGAGACGAAGCTGCTCTCGAAGTCGTCGGCGCCGTACTCGCTGGGCTCGTCGAGGCTGCCGCCCTCCGGGTCCTTGATCGTGGCCAGCACGGTGCCGCTGGTGACGGTCTCACCGACGGCGGCCTTGAGGTCGGCGATGACGCCGCTGCGGTGGGCCGTGATCGGCTGCTCCATCTTCATGGCCTCGAGCACGACGATGAGGTCGCCCTCGGAGACCGTGGAGCCCTCCTCGACCGCCACCTTGACGATCGTGCCCTGCATCGGGGCGGTGAGGGAGTCGGTCGTGGCGCCGCCGTGGCCACCGGCGGCGGCCGCGCGCTTGCTCTTCTTGCGCTTGGCCCCGCCTCCGCCACCGGCGAAGGCCATCTCCGCCGGCAGGGAGACCTCCAGGCGCTTACCGCCCACCTCGACGACCACGCTGCGGCGTTCCTCGGCCTCCGGGGTGTCGGCGGTCGGGCCCGAGTACGGCTCGATGTCGGCGTCGAAGTCGGTCTCGATCCAGCGGGTGTGCACGGTGAACGGCTCGTTCGGGTCCGCCGGAGCGAACGCCGGGTCCTGCACGACCACGCGGTGGAAGCTCAGCGCCGTCGGCATGCCCTCGACGACGAACTCGGCCAGCGCCCGCCGGGACCGCTCCAGGGCCTGTTGCCGCGACGCCCCGGTGACGATGAGCTTGGCGAGCATGGAGTCGAACGCGCCGGAGATCACGTCGCCGGCGACGACGCCGGAGTCCAGCCGCACGCCGGGGCCGGAGGGGGTGTCGTAGCGCAGCACGCTGCCCGGGGCGGGCAGGAAGCCGCGGCCCGGGTCTTCACCGTTGATGCGGAACTCGATGCTGTGCCCGCGCACGACCGGGTCGTCGTAGCCGAGCTCTTCGCCGGCGGCGATGCGCAGCTGCTCGCGCACGAGGTCGATGCCGGTGACCTCTTCGGTGACGGGGTGCTCGACCTGCAGCCGGGTGTTCACCTCGAGGAAGCTGATCGTGCCGTCGTCGGCGACGAGGAATTCGCACGTGCCGGCTCCGACGTAGCCGGCCTCCTTCATGATCGCCTTGCTGGCGCGCACCAATTCGGCGTTCTGCTCGTCGGACAGGAACGGCGCGGGCGCCTCCTCGACGAGCTTCTGGTGGCGACGCTGGAGCGAGCAGTCGCGGGTGGACACGACGACGACGTTGCCGTGGGAGTCGGCCAGGCACTGGGTCTCGACGTGGCGCGGCCTGTCGAGGTAGCGCTCGACGAAGCACTCGCCGCGACCGAAGGCGCCGACGGCCTCGCGCACGGCCGAGTCGTACAGCTCGGGGATCTCCTCCTTGGTGCGGGCCACCTTCAGTCCGCGTCCGCCACCGCCGTAGGCGGCCTTGATGGCCACCGGCAGGCCGTGTTCCTCCGCGAACGCGACGACCTCGTCGGAGTCGGCCACCGGGTCCTTGGTGCCGGGCACGAGCGGAGCGTCGGCGCGGGTGGCGATGTGCCGGGCCTTGACCTTGTCGCCGAGGCCGTCGATGGCCTCCGGCGGGGGACCGACCCAGATGAGCCCGGCGTCGATGACGGCCTGGGCGAAGCTCGCGTTCTCGGAGAGGAAGCCGTAGCCGGGGTGCACGGCGTCTGCGCCCGCCTCCTTGGCAACCTTGAGCAACTTCTCCTGATCGAGGTAGCTGTCGGCGGGGGTGGACCCGCCGAGGAAGTGCGCCTCGTCAGCGACCTTGACGTGCAGGGCATCCCGATCGGGCTCGGCGTAGACAGCGATGGACCGTACCCCCTCGTCGGCGCACGCACGGGCCACGCGAACGGCGATCTCGCCGCGATTCGCGATGAGGACAGAGGAAATGGTCGCCATGTTGCGGACTCTAGCGCGCGGTATCAGCCCATGAGAGGCGACCCGGAAACACCGCCGAGTGGTGTGTGCCGCATCGCCGCGAACCGGTTCGATCAGGGATGCGTCGTTACCTTTTCGTTACTGCTCGGCTAGGGTCGTGCGCATGGCAGCCCTTCCTGCGAACGGTCCGAGCCGAGCGCCCCAGAGCGCCCCGGGAGCACCCCCGAACCCGATCGAGACGATCCCTGGCAGCCCAGCCAACACCGGCAACACCGATCAGCCGGTGGCGCTGCTCCCCGCGGGCACGCGCTGCGTGCCGATGCCGCAACTGGGGTTCGGTGTGTTCAAGATGGACGACGAGGCGTGCCGCGCGGCTGTGGCGACCGCCCTGCGCACCGGCTACCGGGCCATCGACACCGCGAGCTTCTACGGCAACGAGGAGGCGGTCGGGCGGGCCCTGAGCGAGTCGGAGATCCCGCGGGAGCAGATCTTCCTGACCACCAAGGCGTGGAACGACCGCCAGGGGTACGAGCAGACCCTGGCGTCGTTCGAGGAGTCGGCGCAGCGGCTGGGCCAGCAGGTCGTCGACCTGTTCCTCATCCACTGGCCCTGCCCGGCGGCCGACACCTACGTCGACCGGTGGCGCGCGCTGCTCCGGCTCCGGGAAGTGGGGCGGATCCGGGTGGCCGGCGTCAGCAACTTCACCGTCGCGCACCTGCAACGGCTCATCGACGAGACGGGCGAGGCGCCCGCCATCAACCAGGTCGAGCTGCACCCCTACCTCACGCAGGAGCCGCTGCGGGCCTTCCACGCCCAGCACGGCATCGCCACGGAGGCGTGGGGCCCACTGGCTCGCGGGGGCGAGTTGCTGGCCGACCCGGTCGTCGCGGGCATCGCCGCCGACGTGGGCCGCACCCCGGCTCAGGTCGTCATCGCCTGGCACCTGCAGCACGGCAACGTCGTCATCCCCAAGTCGGCCACCCCCGCCCGCATCGCCGAGAACTTCGACGTCTTCGACATCGAGCTGGAGCCGGAGCAGATGGCGGCCATCGACGCCCTCAACCGCGACGAGCGCACCGGCCCGGACCCGGAGACGATGGGCTGAGCCCTCCCGTCCCAGCGTCGAGCTTCGAGGTCGTGATGAGGCCTCGTGGCCAGGGCGGCGACGGGATCGTGCCGGTCGTCTCAGCGTTTGCGGGTGACGAACGCCAGCAACAGCAGGAACAGGATCGCCGCCGCGGCCGATTCGGTGCCGAGGCTGAAGCCTGAGGAGTTCGCCGACGCCGTCTGGGTGTTCGCGCGCACAGCCGACGAATTCGCGCCCGCGTCGCGGCGCGGTTCGGTCTCATCGCGCAGCCGGTCGAGGGCGGTCTGCAGGGCGGAGCCGAGGTCGCGGTCGCTGCCCGCCTCGGTGTAGAAGCCGTTGCTGGTGTCGGCGATGCAGCGCAACTGGTTGCGGGCGCGGTCGTCGACGCGCAACCCGACGATCCCGACCCGCACGTCGACGCCCGCGGCACGGGCGTCGGCGACCGCTCGGCAGGGGTCGGGGTCGCACGACTCCTCCCCGTCGGTGACCAGCAGGATCGCCCGTTTCCCCCCGGTTCCGAGGTCGTCGACGGCCGCGTCGAGCGAGCGCGCGATGGGGGTTTCGCCGAGCGGTGCGAAGGAGTGGATGGCGCTCGACATCTGCTGGTGGTCCAGCGGCTCCAGCGGCCGCACGAGCCGGGTGTCGCGGCACGCCTGCGGCGTCGGCTTGCCGTGGCCGTCGACCCGAGAGCCGAACACCCGCAGCCCGACCGGCGTGCCCGACGCCACCGACTCCAGCGCCGACGACATCGCCTTCTGGGCGTTCTGCATCGAGGTGCGCCCCGCATCGTCGCGGCGGGCCATCGACCCGCTCGCGTCGAGGACGCGCATGAGCTTGTCGGCGGGCGCGTCGGCGCCGGCCGCCGGGGTGCGTTCCCGGTTCTGCGTCGGAGCCGGCGACGATCGGGTGGCCGGTGGGGTCGAGGCGCGCTCGCGCGAACCGGCCGCGGCCGCGCCCACGGCGGACTCCCGGGGGGCGTCACCGCGGGCGTCCTCCAAGCGCTGGCGGGCGCGGTCGACCACGTCGAACAACCCACCGTCGGAGTCGGTCGCGCCGCGGGCCTGCGACCCGGTGTCGGAGGTCGCGTCGCGAGTGGCGGTGGGAGCCGGAGTGCGGGTGGGCGAGGTGCCGGGGGAGAGGGTCGGCGGCGGGCTCGCGCCACCCCAGCGGGGTGTGCCGGTGTCGGCCGAGCCGGTGGTGCGCAGGGGCCCGCTGATGAACCACAGCAGGGCGACGACGAGCAGCAGGATGCCCAGGGGCCGCCAACTCGTCTTCATCCTCGCCTCCAGTGCTGAGCCCGTGTCGAACGGTCCGCCGAACTGCTCACGGGCACACGGGGATCAGCCTCGTGTCTAGGGCAGAACTCAGTCGGGTGCAAGCGTGTGGTGGGCGTGTCGCGGGCTTTTCGGCACTCCGGAGCGCCACCGGAGCGCGACCCGAGCGCGACCAGAGCCTCACGGGAGCGCCACCGGAGCGCGGGACGACTCAGCCGCGACCGCTCTCGATCGTCCAGCCCACGTCCTCCCAGTGCGGGTGGATCGAGGCGAACGCGGCGGGGCCGAGGTTGGCCAGCCCGCGGTGGTAGGCCCAGATGTCGGGGCCGTTGGCCAGCGGCATGAGCCCGTACAACGTCAGCCAGTCCTTCTCCACGGCGTTGATCTGCTCGGCCTGGGCGTCCGGGTCGGCGATCGAGCCGAGGCCGCGGATGCGGGCGTCGAGGGCGGCCGACCCGGCTCCGGTGATGTTGAACGGGTGGGTCGAGCACATGGCCTGGCACACGGCGCTCACCGGCGACGGGCTGTTCGCGGCCAGGCTCATGATGAGGATCCCGAAGCCGCGGCTGCGGGTGACCTGTTCGACCTCGGTCGCCGGCAGGATCGTGACTTGCACTTCGATCCCGGCGGCGGCGGCCTGGGTGCGCAGCGTCTCCGCGAGGGCGTTGCCCATCGGGTCGTCGCCGAACCCGGTGTACCGCACGCTGACCCGGCGTCCGTCCCGCGCGAAGACGCCGTCCGAGCCGCGGGTGTACCCGGCGGCCTCGAGGGTGGCGCGGGCCGCGGCGGGATCGTGCGTCACCGGCATGTTGTCGCGCGACTGCGGTTGGAACGGGAAGTACACCAGCGAGTTGACCGCGCCCTCGGTCCAGTTCATCCCCTCGTAGCGCACCCGGTTCCACTGCTCGCGGTCGATGGCCTGCCACAGGGCCTTGCGCACCGCGGTGTCGGAGAGCGTCGGATCATCGGTGTTGAACCCCAGCACGGTCGTCTGCAGCCGCCGGCTCGCGCGGACGTCGAGGTCGGGCGCCTGCTGCACCTGCGCGTACCGGGCGCGGGTGTCGATTCGGGTGGCGTCGATCTCGCCGTTGGTGAACGCGGGCAGGGAGGCCGAGTCGGTCATGTGCCGGAAGCTGATCTGGGACAGCCGCGGTGTGCGGCCCCACCAATGCGGGTTTCGCTCGAGGGTGATCGTCTTCGCCGTCGTGTCCAGCGACTTCAGCGTGAACGGGCCGGCGCGCCATTCGGGGTGGAAGGCGTCGCCGCTGAAGCCGTCGTTGAACGTCGCGACCGAGGCGGCGGCGGGGTGAAGGAGGGTGACGAAGAGGTCCGTCACGGGGTGGAAGCTGCGGCCGGCGCGAAAGGTGACCACCACCTGGTGGGGGTTCGCGCCGGCCTCGATCGACTCGATGTCCTCGTAGCCGGCGGAGGAGACGGGCCGGTAGCCGCCGCGGCGGACGCCCTCGCGGCTGACCTGCCAGACGGCGCGGAACGCCCGGTAGTCGATCGGGGTGCCGTCGTTCCAGGCGGCCCGCGGGTTGAGGTCGTAGGTGACCACGTCGCGCCCGACGCGCCGGGTCAGCGCGGGCATCGCGGTGAGAAACTCGGGTCGCGGGGTGATCGTGCCCTGCGGGTCGTAGTCGTACAGCACGGGGTCGGTGGCGCTGAGGATGAGGCCCGCGTCGGTGGTCGCCCCGTCGTCGTGCAGGAGGTTCCAGCGCGCGGGAAAGTTGTCGAGCGGCAGTGTCAAGGACCCACCGTCCGCCAGTTCTTCACGGGGTGTCAGCCGCCGTCCGTCCAGCGACGAGACCTCCCGCGCGTTCGCCGTGCCCCCGGTCGCGGCGCCGGTCGAGCCGACCGCGTCCGGGGCGCCGGTGTCGAACGCCGGGCCGGGCGAGGTCAGGGTGCACGAGCTGAGGACGAGCAACAGCGCGACAACCAGCAATATCAGCGCGCGCGACCGCGCGCTCACGTGCCCCGTCCCTCTCACGGCTCCCCCTGCGTGTGTCCGTCGCCGGACTGCCCCGACCCGTCTCCGCACTGAGGGTAGCGGTTTCCGACAGTGGCGAGAAACCTTCTTACACAGTGCCTTTGGTCCTTCGATGAACGGTCCGTCCCACGGGTTGAGCGGCTGGCCGGCCCATCGTCAGGCGGGCTCGAAACGGTCGCGCGCCGCCTCGAGGTGGTGACAGGCCGCCGCGGTGTCGGGCGGAGCCAGGTCGTGGCCGACCAACTCCGGGCGGGTGGAGCGGCAGCGCGCGGCCGCGGCCGGGTCGAGAGCACCGATCAGCGGGCAGCGGTCGGCGACCGGGCACCCGGCCGCCGTGCGCTCAGGGTGTCGCTCAGGGTGCGTCTGACGGTCGCGGCGGCGGTGCGGTTGGTGTTCCGGCTCCGGCTCCGGGAGCGGGATCGGGCGGTGGGCGCGGGCGGCGACCGGGTCCGGCACCGGGGCCGCGGAGAGCAGCGCCCGCGTGTAGGGGTGCTGCGGGCTCGCGAACACCGATCGGACCGACCCCGTCTCCACGATCCGGCCGGCGTACATCACCGCGACCCGGTCGGCCAGGTCCCGCACGACCTGCAGGTCGTGGGCGACGACGAGGTAACTGAGCCCGAGGCGCGTGCGCAGCTCGGCGAGCAGGTGCACGATCTCGCGCTGCACGAGCACGTCGAGCGCCGACACCGGCTCGTCGAGCAGCAGCACCGCGGGGTCGGCCGCCAGCGCGCGGGCGATCGCGACCCGCTGCCGCTGGCCCCCCGAGAGCTGCCAGGGAAACCGCGCGAGCAGCGACTCGGGCAGGTCGACCAGCGTCAGCGCCGTCCGCACCCGGGCCGCGACGTCGGTTCGGGAGGGGGCGCGGGAGTTGGTTCGGGAGACGGTGCTGGAGGCGGTGTGGGCGGGTGCGCGCACCGCCTCCGCGATCAGCTGGGCGACGGTCATCCGCGGGTCGAGGGCGGCGGAGGCGTCCTGAAAGACCAGCTGCGCGGGCGTGCTGCGGTGTGGGCTCAGGTGTGGGCTCCGGCGGTGCGGGGGCCCGGCGGGTGCGGACCGGTTTCTGGTGCCGTCCGGGCCACCCGCGCCGCCCGGGCGAATCGTGACGGTGCCCTCGATCGTCACCCCGGGCGTTCGCACCCCCGTGAGCTCGTCCATGATCCGCAGCAGTGTCGACGTCTTGCCGCTGCCCGATTCGCCGACGAGCGCGAGGCATTCACCGGCATCGACGCGCAGGTCGACCCCCTCGACGACCCGGGTCGCGCTCGCGCGGCGGCCGAGCCGGGTGGCCGAGCGGCTCGGACGGCCCGGGATGGCCAGGGTGCGCCGCTCCTCGTACTCGACCCGCAGACCGCGCACATCGAGAACGGGCTCCGCGGTCGTGGCGCCGGGGTCGGCTGCAGGGTCGGCTACGGGGTCGGCTCTCTCGGCTGCGGGGTCGACATCAGCGTCGGCTGTCGTGGTGCCGCCGGCGGCCGCGAGCAGGCGCACGGTCGTGGGGTGGGCGGGACTGCGGTAGAGCCGGTCGACGGTCTCGTGCTCGACGAGCCGCCCGGAGTCGAGCACAGCGACGTCGTCGGCGAGCCCCGCGACGATGCCGAGGTCGTGGGTGATGAGCAGGAGCGCGGAGCCGGCCTCCTGGGTCGCGCGCGCGAGCACCTGCAGCACGTGGGCCTGCACGGTGACGTCGAGGGCGGTCGTGGGTTCGTCGGCGATGACGAGGGCGGGTTCGTTGGCGATCGCCATCGCGATCGCCACGCGCTGCCGCTGCCCGCCGGAGAGCTCGTGCGGGTAGGCGTCGGCCACGCGGCGCGGATCGGCCATGCCGACCACGCGCAGCAGGTCGAGGCTGCGCGCCCGGACCGCGCGTCGGCCGCCGCGCCGCTCGGCACCGGGGGCGCCGTCGTGCGCGCGGACCGCCTCGTCGACCTGGGCGCCGATGCGCAGCACGGGAGTCAGCGAGCCGTGCGGATCCTGGAAGACCATCGCGACGTCCCGCCCGCGGTGCCGGCTCATCGCGAGGTCGTCGAGACCGAGCAGCTCGGTGCCGCCGACGACGACGGAGCCGGTCACGCGGGCCCGCGCGGACAGCAGCCCGATGACGGCCAGGCCGAGCGCCGACTTGCCGGAGCCGGAGGGGCCGACGAGGCCGAGCGTGCGCCCGGGCGCGATCCGCAGGTCGACGCCGCGCACGGCCGGCACCGGGGCGTCGTCGCCGGGGAACGACACGTGCAGGTCACGCACGTCCAGCGCGTCGCAGCTCATGCCCGCCGCCCGGTGCTCGAGCGCGGGTCGAGGGCGTCGCGCAGGGCGTCGCCGAGCAGGGCCAGGCCCAGCGTGATCCACACGAGCACGATGGTCGGTGCCCAGAACAGCCACGGATAGGCGTACAGCTGGCTCGCCGACCGGCCGACGAGTTGCCCGAGCGAGACCTCCGGCGGCCGCACCCCGATGCCGAGGTAGGACAGCAGGGTCTCCGTGACGATGGCCGCCGAGGTGCCGAGCACGACGGCGAGCACGAGATACGACGCGAGATGCGGCAGCACATGCCGGCGGGCGATCTGCGCCGTGCTCAGCCCGAGATACCTCGCGGCCCGCACGAATTCGCGTTCACGCAGGGACCGGGTGAGGGCGCGCACGACGCGGGCCAGCGGCATCCAGCCGAAGAGCGTCAGGAGGACGGCCAGGGTCCAGGCCGAACCGGCTCCGGCCCAGTGCCCGTCGCGGGCGGCCTGGTCGGCGGCGCTCATCGCGACCGCGACGAGCAGGAACGCCGGCAGCAGAATCGCCATGTCGAGCAGCCACATTCCCACCCGTTCGCGACGGCCGCCCCACAGCGCGATCGTCGCGCCGTACGCGGCGCCGAGAGCCGGGGTGCACACCCCGACGACACCGGCGACGAGCAGCGAACGCCCGGTCCCCTCGGCGAGCATCGCCAGCAGATCGAAGCCGCCCGGGTCGGTGCCGAGCAGGTGGCCGCCGACGCCGGGGGCGACGCCGAGGTTCGCGACGTCCTGCTGCCCGACGCCCCAGGGGCTGAGCAGCGGGCCGAGCACGGCGAAGCCCACGACCCCGAGCAGCAGCGCCGCGCCGAGCAGCCCCCCGGGTCGGCGCGCCACCCGGCGCAGCACGACCCCGGGGCCGCCGGGCAGCCCGGTCGCGACACCGTCCGGCGCGGGCGGTGGATGCGCGCCTCCCGCGGCGTCGGTCGGCACCATCGGCGTCGCGCGCGCGGCCCGGGCTGCGCGCGTCTCGGTCTGCTCGGTCTGCTCGGTCTGCTCGGTCGTCTCGGGGTTCTCGGGGCTATGGCCTAGCGTGTTCCCGCCGCGCCACCGGTCACGAGGCCCGCGGGTGCCGGCCCGTCGGCGGATCCGGCCGGGCGGGGGGTGCGCCATCACGCCCGCCCACGCACACGGGGATCGAGCAGGCCCACCGACGCGTCGGCGAGCAGCGCGCCGAGCGCGAACAGCGCGCACCCGAACGCGATCGCGGCGACGGTGGCGTTGACGTCCTGGGTGCGGGTGACGGCCTCCAGCGTGTACGTGCCCAAGCCCTCCCACGCGAAGACCTGCTCGACGACGAACGAACCGGCGAACACCGCCGGCAGCGCGAAGGCCACGTTCTGCGCGACCGGCACGAACGACGTGCGCAGAGCGTGCCGTCGGATCGCCTGCCCGCGGGTCAACCCCTTGGCCCGGGCGGTCCGCACGTAGTCGCTGTCGACCTCGTCGAGGAGCACCGCGCGTTGCAGCAGCTGGTAGCCGCCGTACCCGACGAGCGTCAAGGCGAGGGTCGGCAGCAGCAGATGGGCGGCGTCGTCGGCGAGCCGGGCCCAGACGCCCTCCGGCGGCACGGGCGAGGACATGCCGCTGACGTACACGATGCGCCGTCCCGCGCCGGCGTTGCCGAAGATGCCCGCCATCTGCACCCAGAGGTAGACGACGGGGGCGGGCACGCACGCGAGCAGGTAGCTCAGCCACGTCACGGTCCGGTCCGGCAGGCGGTGTTGGCGCGCCGCGGTGTAGACGCCCAGGGCCACGCCGAGGGCGATCTGCAGCACGGTGGCGAGCAGCAGCAGCCGCCCGGAGACGGCGGCGCGATCGAGGAACTCCGCGGCGATCGGGCTCCCGTTCGGGCTCCGTCCCCAGTCCCAGCGCAACAGCACGCCCTCGAGCCACTGCCGGTACCGCTCGAGCGCGGAGGCAGCGGGATCGAGTCCGTAGCCGGCGAGCCGGATCCGCACGTCCTCCTCGGTGGGGCGCGGGGATGCCTGCAGCAACCGGGACTCCGGACGCAGGAACGTCACCGCCGCGAGGTAGGCGATGGACGTCGCGACGGCCGTCATCACCGCGTATCCGCCGGTGCGGCGCAGCAGATACCCGAGCACTCGCACCTCCCGCCGTCGACAGCGGCGTCGGCCATCCCTGAAGGTCGCCAATCGCCTTGCCGCAGAAGCTAACACCGAAGAGCGGCAACGCCCTTCGAGGCGTGCGAGGCCGTACGCTGAGGGTCGCATCCGCCGCCGGCTTCGGGCTGCCCGGCAGACGCCGCCCCGCCGGGCGACGCGCCCCTCGCCCCCGGAGTTGACATGCCCTGCGCAGGCGCGTAACTTATTTCGAGTTGCCCCGAGCCCCGCCGATCAGGCGAGTAGGCGACCTGGGAGCGACAGACCCGTACGAGACGAGCAGGCCACACAACGTGGTCGGTCAGTCGTGTGCGCGTGTATGTCGTCAGGTGTCGATTCGTCGGTGTGTTGGGATTGGAGCAATCGACCTGAAGTCGGGCCTTGGAGCCTGGATTCGAGATCGATCGCAGGCATTGCCCGCACAGATCTGTGGCGAGCAAGGCGCGAACGGCCCGGATTTGACTCCGACAAAGGCGAAGACCTAAAGTCGAAGACGCCACGAGGGAAGCGAAAAAAACTTCGCAGACAGCGTGCGCATCCGATTCTTGAGAACTCAACAGCGTGCCATGACGATTGATGCCGATTGTTTGTTTGGTTGATGTCGTTCCTTTGGATTCTGACCCGGTT
>NZ_BCNQ01000085.1 GCF_001515525.1 Piscicoccus intestinalis NBRC 104926
CGAGCCGGGCTCCCCGCTCCGGCCGGTCGGCCCGCTCGGCCCGTTCGGCCCGCTCGGACCAGTCGGACCAGTCGGCCCGGTCGGCCCGGCCTCGGCGGCGCCCCGGCCCGGATCGCTCCGACGGAGACGACCCCGGCAGGTGACGGACCGCCTCCGGTCGCCTCACCGTTGCGCTCGCAGCCCAGCGTCGCGCTCGGCGCCGAACCCACAGCCGCACCGTCGGCCGCACCGGCCGCACCGGCCGCACCGACCGCACCGACCGCACCGACCGCCGAGTGGGCTCGACTTGCATTCGGACACCGTCGCTGGGTATAGCTGATATACCCCCCCAGGGTATATCGAAGGGACCACGATGACGTTCGACAGGCACCCGCACCACGGAGACACGCACGTCGACCCCGAGGCTCACGACCACCACACCAGCCACCGGGCCCACGAGAATCACGGCGACCACGCCGGCCACGCCGGGCGCGCCGACCAACCCGGCCACGCCGGGCACGGAGACCATGTCGCCCAATTCCGCCGGCTGTTCTGGATCATGCTGGCGCTGGCCGTGCCGGTGGTGGGGCTGAGCACGATGTTCGCCCACCTCGTCGGCTACCACCTGCCGGACACCGGGTGGATCCCCTGGGTCTCCCCCGTGCTCGGCACGGTCATGTACGCCTGGGGCGGCCGCCCGTTCCTCACCGGCGCCGCCGACGAGATCCGCGCCCGCCGCCCGGGAATGATGCTGCTCATCGCGCTGGCGCTCACCGTCGCGTTCGTCGCCTCGTGGGGCGCGAGCCTGGGCCTGCTCGACGGCGGCCTCGACTTCTGGTGGGAGCTGGCGCTGCTCGTCGTCATCATGCTGCTCGGCCACTGGATCGAGATGCGCTCGCTGGCGCAGACGACGTCGGCGCTCGACTCCCTCGCCGCCCTGCTGCCCGACGAGGCCGAGAGGGTCGACGGCGACGACATCGTCACGGTCTCCCCCGCCGACCTGGCGGTCGGGGATGTCGTCGTCGTGCGACCGGGTGCGTCGGTGCCGGCCGACGGCGAGATCGTCGACGGCTCGGCGAGCCTGGACGAGTCGATGATCACCGGCGAGTCGCGCACCGTGCGCCGCGGCGTCGGGGAGCAGGTCGTGGCCGGCACGATCGCCACCGACTCCGGACTACGGGTGCGGGTCACCGCGACCGGCGACGACACCGCGCTCGCCGGAATCCGCGCGCTCGTCGCCGACGCGCAGGCCTCCTCCTCGCGAGCCCAGCGCATCGCCGACACCGCCGCGGCCTGGCTGTTCTGGTTCGCGCTCGGCGCCGCGATCGTCACGGCGGTGGTCTGGAGCGCGCTGGGCCTGCCCGACTCCGCGGTGGTACGCACGATCACCGTGCTCGTCATCGCCTGCCCGCACGCCCTCGGACTGGCGATCCCGCTCGTCGTCTCGATCGCGACCGAGCGGGCGGCCCGCGGCGGGGTGCTCGTCAAAGACCGGCTCGCGCTGGAGTCGATGCGCACCGTCGACGCGGTGCTCTTCGACAAGACCGGCACCCTGACCAAGGGCGAGCCCACGGTCACCGGCGTCGAACCGGCTCAGGGTCGCGACGCCGACCAGGTGCTCGCGCTGGCGGCGGCCGCCGAGTCCGGCAGCGAGCACCCGCTGGCCCGCGCGATCGTGGCCGCGGCCGGTGACCGCGGGCTCGACGTGCCGGAGGCGGTCGACTTCACCTCCTCGCCCGCCGTCGGGGTCCGCGCGCGCGTCGAGGGCCGCGTCGTCGAGGTCGGCGGACCGAATCTGCTCGCACAGCACGAGCGCGCGGAGCTGCCGGTCGCGGCGCGGTGGCGCGACGAGGGCGCCATCATCCTGCACGTGCTCGTCGACGGCGAGCCGGCCGGTGCGCTGCGGCTGGCCGACGAGATCCGCCCGGAGTCGCGCGAGACCGTCGACGCGCTGCACGCCAACGGGGTGCAGGTCGTCATGATCACCGGAGACGCGCAGGCCGTCGCCGACACCGTGGCCGGGCAGCTCGGCATCGATCGCGTCTTCGCGGGCGTGCGCCCGGCCGACAAGGCCGCCACGGTGCAGCGACTGCAGGCCGAAGGCCACCAGGTCGCCATGGTCGGAGACGGTGTCAACGACGCCCCGGCGCTGGCCCAGGCCGACGTCGGCATCGCGATCGGCGCCGGCACCGACGTGGCGATCGGCTCGGCCGGGGTGATCCTCGCCTCCTCCGACCCCCAATCGGTGCTCTCGGTCATCGAGCTGTCGCGGGCCACCTACCGCAAGATGCGCGAGAACCTGTGGTGGGCCGCGGGCTACAACCTCGCCGCGGTGCCGTTGGCCGCGGGCGTGCTCGCGCCGATCGGGTTCGTGCTGCCGATGAGTGTGGGCGCGATCCTCATGTCGGCCTCCACGGTCGTCGTCGCCCTCAACGCCCAGCTGCTGCGCCGCCTCGACCTTAGCCCGGACGCGAGCGTGCGGGCGATGGCGCCCCGCCCCTGACTCCACCAATGGTCAGCGCAGGCTGTACAGTTCAGCCTGTGCTGACCATGACCTCGCGGCTCGACGTGATGAACCGGCTCGGTCGAGCGATGGCCGACCACACCCGGTCACGGATCCTGCTCACCCTGCTCGACACCCCGGCCTACCCGGCCGACCTGGCCCGCGACCTGGGCCTGACCCGCTCGAACGTGTCGAATCACTTGGCGTGCCTACGGGACTGCGGGATCGTGCGCGGCCACCCGCAGGGCCGCCAGACCCGTTACGAGATCGCCGACCCGCACCTGACCCGGGCGCTGAACGCGCTCCTGGAGGTGACGCTCACGGTCGACGAGAGCGCCCCCTGCCTCGACCCGCGCTGCGACCTCGCCGGCTGCGAGGCCCCGCCGGGCGCGCCGGCCCCGGCGGCCCCGGCGGCCCAGGTGGCCCAGGTGGCCCAGGTGGTTCGGGCATGAGCGACGCCTGCGGCTGCTGCGCCGGCGAGCGCCCGGACATCGACGAGCCGGAGGACCTGCCCTGGTGGCGGGACCGGGAGGTGCTGGTGCCGGCCGCCTCCGGCATCGCCCTCGGAGCCGGTCTGCTCGCCGAGTGGACCGGCGCGGGCCTCGTGGCGCTCGGGTTCTTCTGGGTCGGCCTCCTGCTCGGCGGGTCGACGTTCGTGCCCGGGGCGCTGCGCCGGCTCATGCGCGAGCGCCGCCTGGGCATCGGCCTGCTCATGACGATCAGCGCGACCGGCGCGGTGCTCCTCGGCCACGTCGGGGAGGCGGCGGCGCTGGCCTTCCTCTACTCGATCGCCGAGGCCCTCGAGGAGAAGGCGATGGACCGCGCCCGCGCCGGGCTGCGGGCGCTGCTCGACCTCGTGCCGGAGACGGCGACGGTCGTCCGCGATGGCGCGACCGCGCAGATCCCGGCGGCCGACCTGCGCGTCGGCGACCTGCTCCTCGTGCGCCCCGGCGAGCGCGTCGCCACGGACGGCGTCGTGCGGGAGGGCCGCAGCGCCCTGGACGCCTCGGCGATCACCGGCGAGTCGATCCCCGTCGAGGTCGCCGCCGGCGAGCCTGTGCCGGCGGGCGCGATCAACGGCTCGGGCTCCCTGCGCGTCGAGGCCACCGCCGCGGGCACCGACAACTCGCTGACGACGATCGTGCAGCTCGTGCAGCAGGCGCAGGCCCGCAAGGGCGCGCGGGCTCGGCTGGCGGACCGGATCG
This sequence comes from Piscicoccus intestinalis NBRC 104926, assembly GCF_001515525.1. GTDB lineage: Bacteria > Actinomycetota > Actinomycetes > Actinomycetales > Dermatophilaceae > Kineosphaera > Kineosphaera intestinalis. The sequence goes on from NZ_BCNQ01000085.1 coordinate 3,688, forward strand.
CCCGCCCGCTGGTGCCGGGCGTGCTCGTGCTCGCGCTGGCCGTCGCGATCATCGGCTCGCTGTTCGGCGACCCGCAGCTGTGGATCACCCGGGCGCTCGTCGTGCTCGTCGCGGCCTCGCCGTGCGCACTGGCGATCGCGGTGCCGGTGACGGTCGTCTCCGCGGTCGGCGCGGCGAGCCGGTTCGGGGTGGTCATCACCTCGGGGGCGGCGTTCGAGCGGTTCGGCGGCATCCGGCACGTCGCGCTCGACAAGACCGGCACGCTGACCCGCAACGAACCGACGGTGGCCCGGGTCGTCAGCGGCCCCTCGGCCTCCCCGCACTCGGTGATCTCGTGGGCGGCGAGCCTGGAGCGGCACAGCACCCACCCGCTGGCCGCGGCCATCACGGCCGCGGCGCCGCAGGGACCCGCGGCGCACTCGGTCTGCGAGACCGCGGGCGAGGGCATCACCGGCGAGCTCGACGGCGCGGCGATCGCCGTCGGCAGCCCGCGCCGCCTCGCCCCCGGGGAGTTGTCGCCGCAGGTCGACGAGCTGGAGGCCGAGGGCATGACGGTGGTCGTCGTGCACCGCGACGGCGCGCCGGTCGGGGCGATCGGGGTGCGCGACGAGCTGCGCCCCGAGGCCGCGGAGGCGGTCGCCGCGCTGACCGAGCGCGGCCTCGGCGTGACGATGCTGACCGGCGACAACACCCGCACCGCGCGGGCCCTGGCGGCCGCGGCGGGCATCGACGACGTGCGCGCGCAGCTGCGCCCGCAGGACAAGGCGGAGGCGGTCACCCTCCTGGGCCGCGAGCGCCCCACGGCGATGATCGGCGACGGCATCAACGACGCCCCGGCGCTGGGGGCCGCCGACGTCGGCATCGCGATGGGCGCGACCGGCTCGGACGCCGCGATCGAGTCGGCCGACATCGCGTTCACCGGCCACGACCTGCGGCTCATCCCGCAGGCCCTCGACCACGCCCGCCGCGGCCGGCGGATCATCGACCAGAACGTGGCGCTGTCGATCCTGCTCATCGCGATCCTGCCGCCGCTGGCGATCGCGGGCGTGCTCGGGCTGGCGGCCGTCGTGTTCGTCCACGAGGCCGCCGAGGTGGTCATCATCCTCAACGGCCTGCGCGCCGCCCGCGCCCGCCGGTCGCCGCTGCCGGCACCGGCCTCGCCCGGCTCCGCGCGCGTGCCCGAGCCCAGCCGGTAGCCCGGGCGCCTCCGGCCCTCGCCTCGAGCCCCAGCCTCGGGCTCCCGGCTCAGGAGCCGGGCCGCGGCAGGCGGGCGACGAACCGCTCGGTGCGCACGACCCCACGCCGGTGGCGCCCGGTGCTGATCGTCGCGTGCTCGTCGGCGGCGACGACGTCGAACTCCAGCGCGCGCCCGTCGACGGCGACGAGGGTGGCCTCGATGCGCACCGTCGAGCCGGGCACGGTCGGGGCGTCGTGAGAGAGGTCGACGTGGGTGCCGAGCGTCATCTCACCCTCGTCGAGGTGCCCGGCGAGCGCCTCGATGCACGCCCACTCGATGAGCCCGACCATGTACCCGGTCGCGAGCACCTGCGGCATCACGGTGAATCCGGGCGACTCCGGCAGCAGGTACGGCACCGTGCGTTCGACCGGCACGACGTACTCGAGCGTGTGGGTGATCCCCGGTCGCAGGCTGTCTTTCATGGGTGCTCCTTCTCGGCCTCGTCGAGAATGCCCAACGGGTCGACGTTCACAGACGGTCGCCGAGGGTTCGCTCTGCCGATCGGGCGATATAGCGCCCGTTCGGCAGAGCGCCGAAACCCCCGCGGAAGCCCGCTCAGCCCTTGAGCACCGCGGCGATCGACTCGCTGACGTAGTCGACGTTGTCGGGGTTGAGCGCGGCGACGCAGATGCGCCCGGTGTCGGTGCCGTAGACGCCGAACTCGTTGCGCAGGCGCACCATCTGGTCGCGGTTGAGGCCGGAGAAGCTGAACATGCCGACCTGGTCGGTGATGTAGCTCATGTCGGCCTCGACGCCGGCGCGCTGCAGGCCCTCGACGAGCGCCGAGCGCATCGACTTGATGCGATCACGCATCTGACCCAGCTCCTCGACCCACTGCTCGCGCAGCTGCGGGTCGGCGAGCACCGTCTCCACGAGGGCCGCGCCGTGGGTGGGCGGGTTGGAGTAGTTGGTGCGGATGACGATCTTGACCTGCGAGAGCACCCGGGCGGCCTCGTCGGAGTCGGAGCACACGATCGACAGGCCGCCGACCCGCTCGCCGTAGAGCGAGAAGCTCTTGGAGAACGAGGTGGAGACGAAGAAGTTCGGCACCCGCTGCGCGAACGCCCGCACGACGGCGCCGTCTTCGTCGATGCCCTCACTGAAGCCCTGGTAGGCCATGTCGAGGAACGGGGTGAGCCGGGCCTCGAGCACGGTGTCGATGACCTGCTGCCACTGGTCGGCGCTCAGGTCGTAGCCGGTCGGGTTGTGGCAGCACGCGTGCAGCACGACGATCGTGCCCGGCTCCGCGGCGCGCAGGTCGGCGAGCATGCCCTCGACGTCGACGCCCTTGGCGGCCGCGTCGTAGTAGCGGTACTTCTCGACGGTGAACCCGGCGCGGGTGAACAGCGCCTGGTGGTTCTCCCAGCTCGGGGTGGAGATGAGCACCTTTGCGTCCGGGCTGACCTGGCGCAGAAAGTCGGCGCCGAGCTTCAGCGCGCCGGTGCCGCCGAGGGCCTGCACGGTGACGACCCGGCCCTCCTCCAGCAGCGGGGAGCCGGCGCCGAAGACGAGCTCGCGCACGTCGGTGTCGTAGGTGGGCAGTCCGTCGATCGACAGGTACCCCTTGGCCTTGGGGTTCGCCGCGAGGCGGCGTTCGGCCTCCTCGACGCAGCGCAGCAGCGGCAGCACGCCGTGCTCGTTCTGGTACACGCCGACGCCGAGGTTGACCTTCTTGGGGTTGGCGTCGGCCTTGAACTGCTCGGTCAGGCCGAGGATGGCGTCCGGCGGGGCCTGCTGGACATCGCTGAAGAGCGTCATGATCGAGTCACCTTTCGACGCGCCTCACCCTATCGGCCCGCCCCGCGACGGCGGCTTCGCACTCCAGCGCTTGTTCCACTGGCGCTCCGCAGCCGCCGGGAAGCCCATGTGTTCAACAGTTGTCGAACAGCCGCTACGCTGGATGCCATGTCGTCGATCGGTTTTCGCCCCACGGCCGAAGACGCGCGCATTTTGCGGGAGGCCGCCCGCCCGGGAGAGAGCACGTCCGACACGCTGCGCCGGGCGCTGCGCCTGCTGGATCACGAACGCTGGCTCGAGCAGTTCCACGCCGACGCCGAGCGGCTGCACGACGAGGACGTCAACGCCGAACCGGAAGCCTGGTGATCCGCGGCGCGGTCTACCGCATCGACCTGGGCGGCGCGCGCGGCCACGAGCAGCGGGGCCGCCGCCTCGGCCTGGTGGTCTCACCGTCGCAGTCGCCGCTGTCCGTCGTCACCGTGATCCCCACCTCGACGTCGGCCCAGCCGGCGATCCACCGGCCCGAGCTGGAGATCGCCGGGCGGCCGACGCGGATGCTCATCGACCAGATCCGCTCGATCGACACCGACTACCTGGTCGGCGACCCGGTGGACTTCCTCTCCCGTGATCAGCTGGCCCAGGTTGAACTCGCCCTGGCGCACTACCTCGGCATCGCCGCCGTTCCCGGACCGGGCGCTCCCCGGCTGGGACGACGTAACCGGCGCTCGATCGCCGCGGCCCGAGGCGTTGGCGTGCCAGATCTGGACTCCGTCACCGGTTCTGCCGCCCGTGCGGCCAGCCGTGTACGCCTCGGCGAGCCACGAGCGGCCGTGGTCGGACTCGACGAGCATGCGCAGCTCGCCGAGGGTGCGCCGGCGGTCGAAGTCGGACGCCTCGGGGTTGGTGTGCAGCATCGACGTCATCCAGTAGGAGAAGTGCTGGGCCTTCCAGACGCGGTCGAGGCAGCGGTCGCTGTAGGTGTCGAGCACGGCGTCGTCGCCGCTGGAGTTCCAGTCCGCGAGCACCTCGGCGAGATGCGGACGTCTTGGAGCGCGAGGTTGAGGCCCTTCGCGCCCGTCGGCGGCACGGTGTGGGCGGCGTCGCCGGCGAGGAACAGGCTCCCCCACCGCATCGGCTCGGAGATGAAGCTGCGAAACGGCAACACGACCTTCTCGGTGATCGGCCCCTCGTTGACGGTGAAGTGATCGTCGTTGAGGCGCTCGCGGAAGACCTGCCAGATCGCCTCGTCGCTCCAGGTGGCCGAGTTTTGCCGGGTCGCACTGGAAGTCAAGACCCCGATCATGCGAGCCTTGGAGACGCTTTCATGACCTGATTGCCGCCTTTACGACCCGATCTTCGATTCCATGCCCGAGGATTGACCGAGCGAGCTATCGAAACGTCCCGTTCAGCACGGCGCGGCTGGTTCCACTCGACTCGCCACCAGCGTCCTCGTGCAAGTCAGTTCTGGCCTGCGCGGCCCGCGTGGCGCGGAAACGAACCTGCCCCGCCATCAGGCGGGGCAGGTTTCGGATTCTCACGCTAAGTGGAGCTGAGGGGACTCGAACCCCTGACCCCCTCCATGCCATGGAGGTGCGCTACCAGCTGCGCTACAGCCCCGTGGTCACGCGTTCCCGCGTGAGCACTCGCCCGAGTTTAGCCACCCCGCCTCCCCGAGACCAAATCACCCTCGCCCGATCTCGCCGGCGACCGCGCAGCCCGGCCGACGACCACGAAAACTGCGTGTCGTGGTGAAGACTGCGGCACGGACTGCAGTCCCGACCGTGACACGCAGTTCTCAGCGAAGTGGGGGGCTCGGGGGGTGGGGGCTCAGGGGCCGACGTTCCAGGCGGCCAGGCGCCAGGCGGAGCCGGTGTCGACGGTTCCGGCGCCGGCGGGCTTTTGTTCCAGCAGGGCCCAGTGGCAGTTGCGCAGGCCCTGGAACGACGTCCACGCGGTGCGCTGGTCGATGCCGGCGAGGTCGGCGGTCAGCGAGCGGGCGGTGACGCCGTGGGTGACGACGAGCCCCAGGCCCCCCGGCGCCAGGCGCGCCACGATGTCGTCGATCGCCGGCCGCGCCCGCGCCACGACATCGGAGACGGTCTCGCCGCTCTCCCCGCGCGCCAGGTCCTCCCCGGTCGCGATCGCGCGCCACAGCTGCGGGTAGCCCTCGACGACCTGCGCGTGGCTGAGCCCCTGCCAGGCGCCGACGTCGATCTCGCGCAGCCGCGCATCGGTCTCCAGGGGCAGGCCGCAGGCGTCGGCGATCGTCACCGCGGTGTGTCGGGCCCGGCTCAGGTCGCTGGCGACGACGAGCTGCGGCGCAAGACCCGCCAGCGTCGCGGCCGCCGCGTGCGCCTGCGCCAGGCCCGTCGCGTTGAGGTCGATGTCGAGCTGGCCCTGCCAGATCGCGCTCTGGTTGTGGTCGGTGACGCCGTGGCGCACGATCGCCAGCCGCCGCGGGGGCTCGGGCACCGCCCCGTCGTCGACCGTCGTGCGGCTCGACAGGCTCACGGCCGGTCGCGGGATGCGGTCCGCGCGACCGCTTCGCCGGCTCCAGCAGCATCGCCGGCCGAATCCCCGGCCGAATCACCGGCGTCGTCGGGCGGCCCCAGTCGCAGCGGGATCACGGGGCAGTCCTTCCACAGCCGCTCCAGCTGGTAGAAGCCGCGCTCCTCCTCGTGCTGCAGGTGCACGATGATGTCGCCGAAATCGAGCAGCACCCAGCGGCCTTCGCGCTCGCCCTCGCGGCGCAGCGGCTTGACGCCCGCCTCCCGCAGCTTCTCCTCGACGCTGTCGACGACCGAAGGCACCTGGCGTTCGTTGGCGACGGAGGCGATGACGAAGACGTCCGAAAGCGGAAACTGCCCGGAGACGTCGAGGGCGACGATGTCGGTCGCGAGTTTGTCCTCGGCGGCCGACGCGGCGATCTGGGCGAGGTCCTTGGCGGTCTGGCTTGCGGTAACGACGATCTCCTCCTTCGGCCGCGCCCTCAGACGAGAGGCATGCGCAGCGCGGGGTGCAACGCGGGCGGGGTGTCTTCGTGGCGGTAGAGACGGTACTTGCCGATGTACTGCACGACCCCGTCGGGCACCAGGTACCAGACGGGCTCGCCGCGGGCGACGCGGGCGCGGCAGTCGGTGGAGCTGATCGCCATCGCGGGCACCTCCGCGAGCGTCACCTCCCCCGCCGGCAGCCCGGCGTCGGTGAGGGTGTGCCCGGGGCGGGTGACCCCGACGAAGTGGGCCAGATCCCACAACTCGTCGACGTCCTTCCACGACAGGATGTGCGCGAGCGCGTCGGCGCCGGTGATGAAGTACAACTCGGAGGCGGGCCACTGCTCCTTGAGGTCCCGCAGCGTGTCGATCGTATACGTCGCGCCGCCGCGGTCGATGTCGACCCGGCTCACGGTGAACGAGGGGTTGGAAGCGGTCGCGATGACCGTCATGAGGTAGCGGTGCTCCGCCGGGGAGACCGCCTCCGCGCTCTTCTGCCAGGGCTGGCCGGTGGGGACGAAGACGACCTCGTCGAGTCCCAACATCGCGCCGACCTCGCTGGCCGCGACGAGGTGCCCGTGATGGATGGGGTCGAAGGTTCCGCCCATGACCCCCAGTCGGTGGGTCAGTGGTGGCCCCCGCAGCCCTGGTCGGAGGTGACCTCACGACGCTGCGCGCCATCGACCACGTCGTGCTCGGTGTGCGGGTGGCTTTCGGGCTCCAGCGGCACCGTGCGCCGGAAGAACCACAGGAACAGCAGCAGCAGCAGACCGAGCGCGAGCGCGATGAGGCCGAACGCCTCGGGCGGCATCGGCAGCGGACGGGTGAATCCGTGTCCACCGGCGTCCTCGGTGACCAAGAGGGCGAACTGGGAGAGCGTGGCCATGGGGTCAGCGTAGGGCACCGGCGGGCCGGACACGCCCGCGACGTCCAGGGGGCGTGGAGCGATCACACACCTATGCCACCTACGCTGGTACCTATGCCTGTGGAGCTTTCCGTCGTCGTGCCCGTCTACAACGAGGAGGACGTGCTACCGCTCCTCGTGGAGAGGCTGCGACCGGTGCTCGACGGGGTGAACGCCACGTACGAGGTCGTCGCCGTCGACGACGGCAGCACCGACGCCTCCGCGGTCATGATGCAGCGCATCCGCCACGACTGGCCGCAGTTCCGCGTGATCCGCCTGCGCGCCAACGCCGGTCACCAGGCGGCGATCTCCGCCGGCCTGGCCCGCGCGCGCGGCGACTACATGGTGACGATCGACGCCGACCTGCAGGACCCGCCCGAGGTCATCGAGCAGATGCTGCACCTGGCCCGCAGCGAGCGCGTCGACGTCGTCTACGGCGTGCGCAGCGACCGCAGCACCGACACCGCGTTCAAGCGCGGCACCGCCCGCGCCTTCTACGCGACGATGCGCCGCATCGCCAAGACCGAGGCGCCCATGGACGCGGGCGACTTCCGGCTCATGTCGCGCGCCACCGTCGACGCCGTCAACGCCCTGCCCGAGCACCACCGCGTGCTGCGGCTCGTCGTGCCGGCGCTCGGATTCCCCTCCGCGCAGGTCACCTACCGCCGCGAGGAGCGCGCCGCCGGCAACAGCAAGTACCCGTTGTCGAAGATGATCAAGCTCTCGCTCGACTCGCTGACCTCGCACACGATGGCGCCCTTGCGGCTCGCCACGTGGTTCGGGCTCATCGGCGGGCTGTTCGCGATCCTCATCTTCGTGTACGCGCTGTTCTCCTCGTTCTCCGGCCGCGCGGTCGCCGGCTGGACCTCGACGGTGGCCGCCGTCTCCTCGGTCGGCGCCGTGCAGCTCATCTGTCTGGGGTTGCTCGGCGAGTACGTCGGCCGGATGTACACGATGATGCAGGGCCGGCCCACGTACTTCGTCGCCCACGACAGCGACGACCCCCGCGAGCACGAATACGCCACGGAGGCGGGCGAGGAGCTCCCCGGGCTCGGGTCCGAGCACTACGACGAGGAGCACACCGCCTCCGGTTCGCAGCCGGTCGTCTCCGGCGCCCAGCCCGTCGTCTCGGGCGGCCAGCCGGTCGCCTCGGGCGCCCAGCCAGTCGCCTCCGGACCGCAGCCCGTCGTGACCGCCGCGAGCGTGTCGACCGGCGCCGCGGAGGTGGTCTCGGACTCCGCCGAGCTGGCCGAGCCGCAGCGCGAGCCCGGGTCGAGCAACGGCGCCAACGGAGCCGGGCCCAACGGCTCGCACGCCGCCGACGGCCTCGACACCTCGGTCTCCGGGGCAGGTGCGAACGGCTCCGGCTGGAGCCAGCACCGCTGAGCCCGCCCGATCGGACGACAGTCGGCGCCCCACCCGAGACCGGGTGGGGCGCCGTTGGTTTCGCGGGCGTGCGGGGGGGGTCAGACCGTGCGGCGGACCTCGGCGAACAGGCTGACGCCGGGCAGCTTCTTGACCGGCAGGAAGCGCTCGGCGGTGACGATGGCCTTGAGGCCGGCGTTGACGACCGGGTGCATGTCTTCGAGGTCGGAGCCGGTGCTCTTCTTGCGGCGCACCATGACGACGGGGCGCAGCAGCACGTTCCAGCTCGTCATCGACACCAGGTGCATGCCCTCGCGCTCGAGCACGTCGGTCAGCGTGCGGCGGGTGTAGCGGCGCACGTGGTCGACGGCGTCGTCGTGGGCCGACCACAGCTTCGGGTCGGCCGGCACCGCGACGAGAAACGTGCCACCGGGCTTGAGCACGCGGCGCACCTCGCGCACGCAGGCGTCGTCGTCCTCGAGGTGCTCGAGCACGTCGAAGGCGGAGACGAGGTCGAGGCTGGCGTCGGCCAGCGGCAGCAGCGTGGCGTCGGCGCGCATCACCGGCAGGCCACGGTCGCGGCACACCTCGGCGCCCTCGGGACCGTATTCGAGGGGGCTGGCCTGCCAGCCCAGATCGCGCAGCACGCGGGTGTTGCCGCCGCCGGCGGCTCCGATGTCCAGCGCCTTCCCCGGAGTACGTCCCTTGAGCATCTGACGCAGCAGATGACGACGCTCGGCGTACCACCAGTGCTTGTCTTCCAGGGCGGCGAGCTTACGGACTTCGGTTCCTTCCATGAGGTCCGATCCTGCCACGTCACACGTGTGCACGAGGATTCCTCCCCCGCGCGTCGCCGCCGCCGCGCGGACGCGGGCTCCGGGCGGTTCCGACGCGCCGTTCGAGCCGCCGCGCAGTACGGTCGGGCCCATGCCGCGACCCACGCGCCCGACCGTTCGCAGGAGGGTCCGATGACCGAGCAGAGTTCGACGCACACCTCGACGGAGAGCACGCCGATCCCCTACGCCGACCTGGCCACCGACGCCGGCACCGGCGGCGACATCCTCGTCGAGCTCATGCGCGAGCAGGGCGTCGACGTCGCCTTCGGGGTCATCAGCATCCACAACCTGCCGCTCGTGGAGGCGGTCGACCGCGACCTGCGGTTCGTGCCGGTGCGGCACGAGGCGTCGGCGATCAACGCCGCCGACGGCTACGCGCGGGCGACGGGCCGCATCGGGGTCGCGATCACCTCCACCGGCACCGGAGCCGGCAACGCCGCCGGGGCCATGCTCGAGGCGCTCACCGCGCAGAGCCGGGTGCTGCACGTCACCGGCAACGTCGAGTCGTCGGTGCTCGGCGAGGAGCGCGGCGTGTATCACGAGGTCCCGCGCCAGCTCGACATGCTCGAGGCGGTCTCGGCGCACGCGATCCGCATCGAGACCGCCCGGGGCTCGCGCGACGCCCTGACGCGGGCCGTCCGGCTGCTCGCCGCGCCCCCGTACGGGCCGGTCAGCGTGGACTGGCCCATCGACCTCCAATACACCGCCGACCCGACCGCGCAGAACAAGGTCGGCGGCACCGACCCGGCCGTGCGCACCGGGGTGAAGCGCGACATCGAGCGGGCCGCCCGGGTGCTGCGGCAGGCCCGCCGGCCGCTGATCTGGGCCGGCGGCGGCTCCCGGCGGGTCGGCCCGGCCCTGGCCGAACTCGCGCAGGCATGGGGAGCCGGGGTGCTGTGCGGCGCGAACGGCCGCGGCGCCGTCGCCGAGGACCACCCGCTGTACCTCGGCAACTTCGCCGCCGACGAGGCGCTCGCGCAGCTCGTCACCGACGCGGACTGCCTCCTGACCGTCGGCAGCCACCTGCGCGGCCACGAGACCGACAACTTCGAGCTGCCGCTGCCGACGACGCACGTGCAGATCGACGTCGACGCCGACGCCCTCGGCCGCAACTACGAGGTGACCGTGGGCCTGCACGCCGACGCCACCGCGGTCGTGCCCGCGCTGCTCTCGGAGTTGGGTGAGGTCGAGACCGAGGACGACTGGGCCGGCCGGATTCGCTCGGCCGCCGACGCCGCCCGGGCCGGGCACCGCGAGGAGATCGGGGCGTACGCGCAGATCTGCGACTCGATGCGCTCCCGCGCGACGCGCCGATCGTGCGCGACGTGACGATCCCCGGCAGCTCGTGGGGCAACCGTCTCCTGCAGGTGTACGACCCGACGACCAACGTGTTCGCCGCCGGTGGTGGCATCGGCCAGGGGCTGGGCATGGCGATCGGCACCGGCATCGCCAAACCCGACACCCCGACGCTGGCCATCATCGGAGACGGCGGCCTGCAGGTGCACCTCGGCGAGTTGTGCACGCTCGCGGACGAGCGGCCGCACGTCATCGTCGCGTTGTTCAACGACGGCGGCTACGGCGTGCTGCGCAACCTGCAGGACGCCAAGGACTCCCCGCGCCGCGCCGTCGACCTGGCCACCCCCGACCACGCGCTGCTCGCGCGCTCGCTGGGGCTCGACCACGAACTCGTCACCGAGACAGGCGGTTTCGACCGCGCCCTCGCGGCGGCGGTGCAGCGGCGCTCCCCGACGATCATCGAGATCGACGTCGCGTCGCTGCTGCCGCGGCCGGAGCCGATGGTGCCGCCGGTCAACGTGCCCTGAGCCTCAGGGCGTCCGCTGATCCTTGGTCAGGTGCAGCAGCGCGTTGTCGCCGGTGTCGATGAGGGCGTAGCGCCGCGCGCCGTCGCGGCCGTGCAGCACGAAGACGAACCGGCGCTCGTCGCGGTCCTCCAGCTCCCACCAGCCGGTGTCGGCGATGGACTTCTCGGAGTCGGTGTACGTCGCGTGGTCGAGATCGTGATCGGGCACCGGCACCGCCAGCCGGTCGCGCCGCGGGCTCGTCGGCAGGCCCTTGGGCACCGCCCACGACCGCAGTACCCCGCCCTCCTCAAGCCGCAGATCGACGTGCGGCCGCGGCACGCGGTGGTCGTGCACCACGAACACCGGCCGAGACGTCACCCGCCCATTCGAGCACGCCGGGCCTACTTCCCGCACCCCGCGAGCCCGCGCCCGAGTGCCCGACCGCCCGCCCCACGCTTCCGCCTGCCCGACTTCTCCGACCGCCCCGCGCCCGCTTCCCGACCCCCCGGCCGACTTTCCGACCGCCCTCACCCCACTTCCCCGAGGCCCGGCCCCCACTTCGCTGAGAACTGCGTGTCGTGCTCGGAACTGCGGTCCGTGCCGCAGTCCTCACCACGACACGCAGTCTTGACGGACGGGGTCGGTCGGGTCTGGGACGGGCAGGGGCGAGCCGAGCGTGAGCGGGACGGGCCGGCCGAGACCAGTCAGGCGCCGGCAGGGCCGAGCCGCGGGCTCGGGCGTCCGCGAGGGGTGGCGGGGCTGAGACGATGGCCTCATGTCCGAACCGCTGATCGTCACGCGGCGCTTCGCGATCCCGGAGGCGGAGCTGGCCGAGCGGTTCTCGCGCTCGTCCGGCCCGGGCGGTCAGGGCGTCAACACGGCCGACTCGCGGGTGGAGTTGACCTTCGACGTCGCCGGATCACCGTGCGTACCCGAGGATTTGCGCGATCGGCTGCTGTCCCGGCTGGCGGGTCGCCTGGTCGACGGGCGACTCACCGTCGCCGTCAGCGACGAGCGGCGGCAGCTGGCGAACCGCCGGCTGGCCCGGCAGCGACTGGCGCAGCTGCTGCGCGAGGCGGCCGCCCCACCGGCCCGCGCCCGGCGGCCCACGAAGCCCACCCGCGGATCGGTCGAACGACGGCTCGCCGGCAAGCGGCACCGCGCGCAGCTCAAGCGGGGACGCGGCCGCCGCGACCCCGACGACTGACGGGTTTCACGGTTTAACGGCGACCGGCAGCCCCGGGCTCAGCGCGGAAATCGCCATATCGACGATCCCGATCAGCTCCCTGACCATCGCCGAGCCCCTGACCAGCACCGACGCCCCGACCCATCGCATCGGGATCGTCGATATGGCGATACGTCAGCCGGAGCCCCACCCGACACCCACCCGACACCCCGGCCAGACGTGGCGACCGAGCCGACGAGGGGCGTCAGTCCGCGGCGCGGACGGCCGCCGCCAAGGCACCGGTCCGCGCGGCGAGTTCCCTTGTCTCCTCGATCAACTCAGGGGCCTTCGGGTCGTCGGCCGGCCCGCGTTGAGCCGCACGGTGTGCGCCCCCGACGCCACGGCGGCGTCGGCGAGGTAGAGCGCGGTCGCCGCATCACCGGCGAGATCCGGTTTGCCGCCCTCGAACAGCTCCTGGGCGACCTGCGCCAGGCGGCTGCCGATGCGGCACACCTCGACGGGCACCGCGCACGCGCTGCGCGCGGCCCGCACGATCCGCTCCTCGCGATCCGGGGCGTCCGCCGGCAGTTGCCACGCCTCGAGCAACGGCTCGAACGCCGGCCCGTCCGCGTCGGCCAACTCGCGCAGGCGCCGGCCCGCCGCCGTCACCTCACCGACGCGAACATCGTCCCAGTCGGCGAAGCGCGCGGCCATCGCCAGGAGCGCCGCCGCGGAGGCGGCCGCCAACGCGGCGTGCGGCCCGGCTCCGAACTCGGCGGTGTGCGCCGCGGTGCGGGCGAGCAACTCGTCGACAGAGCACTCGAAGATCACATCTGTGCTGTCCATGCCGCGACCCTGTCACGCCTCCGCCGAGAACGCGCGGTGTCCCCCACTCGAGAACGCACGCCACGGGTCGCCACGTGAAGACCGCCGTCGCTCAGCGAGTCTGACCGTCTCCCTCGACGATCCACTTGGTCGTGGTCAGCTCCGGCAGGGCCATCGGGCCGCGGGCGTGCAGCTTCTGGGTGGAGATGCCGATCTCCGCGCCGAAACCGAACTCGCCGCCGTCGGTGAACCGCGTCGAGGCGTTGACCATGACGGCGGCGGCGTCGATCTCGGCGGTCCAGCGCCGGGCGGCGCCGCGGCTCTCGGTGACGATCGCCTCGGTGTGGCCGGTCGAGTACCGGCGCACATGCGCGAGCGCCGCGTCGATGTCGCCGACGACCGCCACCGACATCTCCAGCGCGTGGAATTCGGTGTCGAAGTGCTCCTCGGTCGCCTCGTCGACGGCCACCCCCTCGGGCGCCGCGGCGCGCGTGGCCGCGTCGCCGTGCAGCACGACACCGGCTCCGGCGAGGTCGGCGAGCATGCCGGGCAGGAAGAGGTCGGCGACCGCGGCGTCGACGAGCAGCGTCTCGGCCGCGTTGCACACGCTGGGCCGCTGGGTCTTGGAGTTCATGACGATCGCGCGCGCCTTGTCGAGGTCGGCCGCGGAGTGCACGTACACGTGCACGTTGCCGGAGCCGGTCTCGATGACGGGCACGATCGACTCGCGCACGACGGTGGCGATAAGGTCGGCGCCGCCGCGGGGAATGATGACGTCGACGAGACCGTGGGCGCGCATGAGGGCGCGCGCGGCATCACGGTCTCCGGTGAGCAGGCAGACGGCGTCGGCGGGCAGGCCGCGCGCCTCCAGGCACTCGCGCAGCAACTCCACGAGCGCCTCGTTGCCGTGCTCGGCCGCCGAACCTCCGCGCAGGATCACGGCATTGCCGCTCTTGAGCGCGAGCCCGGCCGCATCGACGGTGACGTTCGGGCGCGCCTCGTAGATGATGCCGACGACGCCGAGCGGCACCCCCACCTGCCGGATCTGCAGTCCGTTCGGCAGCGTCGAGCCGCGCACGACCTCCCCCACCGGGTCGGGCAGCGTGGCGACCTGCCGCAGCGCGTCGGCGATCCCGGCCAGCCGAGCCTCGTCGAGCCGGAGCCGGTCGATGAGCCCGGCCGGCAACCCCCGCTCGCGGACGCGGGCCAGGTCGCGCTCGTTGGCCTCGACGACCCGCTGCGCGCCCGCCTCCACGGCGTCGGCCATCGCGAGCAACGCGGCGTCCTTGTCGGCCCGAGACAGCAGCGCCAACGCGCGGGAGGCCTCCCGCGCGCAACGGGCCAGCTCCTCCACGTGAGTGGTCACGGCGTCATCGATGAGCGTGGACATGACCGAAGGGTACGGCCAGCGGCGCGCGATTCCACGGCCGGTCCGGTTCGCGAAACGCGGGTCTACTCGTCGAAGTCGACGCGGCGCACCATCCGCACCATGAACGGCTGGAAGCCGGCGCGCTCGTACAGCCGTAGGGCCCCGGTGTTCGAGGCGAGGGTCTCCAGCGAGAGGTACTCGATCTCACGCCGGTCCAGTTCCTTCTGGCAGGCGTTGAGCAGGGCGAGGCCGATGCCCTGGCCGCGCCGCTCGGGCAGCACCGCGAGCGTCTCGACGTCGCCGTAGCTCTCGCCCAGGTCGAACGCCGCGCCGGAGGTCACCAGGTGCAGCGCGGCGTAGCCGACGACCTCGTCGGTGTCCGGGTCGAAGGCGAGGAAGACGATGCCGCCGGCGTCGTTGATCCACTCCAGGTACTGCTGGTGACGCCGGGCCCAGGCCTCACCCGGCTCGCGGACCTCCCAGACCCCGTCCGAAAGCCGCTCGTAGTCGGCGATCATCACCTTCCACAGGTGCTTGACCTTGGTGAGATCGCGCGCATGCGCCCGCTCGATGCGGAAAGTCATGACTCGACGGTAGCGGGCCGGGCCGCGCGCGGGCGAACCACCGGCACAGTCGAGGACGAACGGGCGGAGCCGGTCGGCGAGCCGCTCACAGCAGCGCCATGCGGTCGCGGTGCACGACCTCCCGGGCGTAGTAGCTGCCGAAGACGTCGCCGAGCCAGCGGGTGCTGCGCCCGAGCAACCGCGGCAGCTCGTCGCTGCCGTACGTGACGAGTCCGCGGGCGACGGGCCGGCCGCGGCGGTCGGTGATCTCGACCGGCGCGCCCTGCTCGAAACTGCCGGTCACCTCGACCACGCCCGCGGGCAGCAGCGAGGCGCCCTTCTCGACGAGCGCCCGCACCGCGCCGTCGTCGATGACGAGTCCGCCGACCGGGTCGCTGGCGTGCGCGAGCCACAGCATCCGGGAGGCGGGTCGCGGCGACGTCGGCAGGAAGGCGGTGCCGCCGGGGGCCCCGGCCAGGGCCGACTCGATGGCGTTGCTCGAGGCGAGCAGGGTGGTGATGCCGGCACCCGTGGCGATCCGGGCCGCCTCCACCTTGGTGACCATGCCGCCGGTGCCGATGCGCGAGCCGACGCCGCCGAGGCGCACGGAGTCGAGGTCGCGCCGCGAGCGCACGGTGTCGATGGGGCGGGAGCCGGGCTCCGACGGAGGTCCGTCGTAGAGGGCGTCGACGTCGGTGAACAGCACGAGCGCGTCGGCGCGCACGAGGTGCGCGACGAGCGCGGCGAGCCGGTCGTTGTCACCGAAC
Organism: Piscicoccus intestinalis NBRC 104926; assembly: GCF_001515525.1. Taxonomy (GTDB): domain Bacteria; phylum Actinomycetota; class Actinomycetes; order Actinomycetales; family Dermatophilaceae; genus Kineosphaera; species Kineosphaera intestinalis. The sequence continues at coordinate 19,251 of NZ_BCNQ01000085.1, forward strand.
CGGATCTCGTCGGTGGCCACCGCGTCGTTCTCGTTGATGACCGGCACGACGCCCTGGCGCAACAGCCGCGTCACCGCGCGCCGCGCGTTGACGTAGCCCTGCTGGCGGATGAGGTCGTCGACGGTCAGCAGCACCTGGCCGACGTGCAGGCCGTGCCGCCCGAACGCGTCGGTGTACGCGGCGACGAGCGCGCCCTGGCCGACGCTCGCGGCCGCCTGTTGCGCGGCGAGGTCGCGCGGGCGTCCGGGGAGGCCGAGTGGTCCCAGGCCCGCCGCGATGGCACCCGAGGAGACGAGCACGACGTCGGTGCCCCCGCGGCGGCGTTGCGCCAGGGCGTCGCTGATCCGCCGGAGGCGGTCGCGGTCGAGGAGCCCGTGGGCGTCGGTCAGCGAACTCGACCCGACCTTGACGACGAGGCGGCGCGCCAGGCGGACGCCCTCGCGGCCCGCGGTCTCCGGCGCGC
>NZ_BCNQ01000086.1 GCF_001515525.1 Piscicoccus intestinalis NBRC 104926
CGCCCGAGCTGCCGGCTCCGAGGCCCGAGGCGCCGGCGCCGGGGAACGGGACGCGACGCCCGACGGCGAGGACGCGCCGCGAGCCGAAGCACCCGAGCCGGCCCGAGTCGCGCCAGCCGCACTGGGAGCCCCGGACGCACCCGAAGAACCACCAGAGGCACCGGCAGCACCGGAAGCGCCGGCAGCACCCGACGCGCCGGCGGCCGACCCGGCTCCGGCGCCTCCAGCGAACCACCCGCGCGTCGCGGCGGAGGCCCGCGCCACCCAGCCACCCCGATCAGAGCCGCGCGAGGACGAGCCCGCCGAGGACGGTCCCCCCGACGACGACGAACCCCCCGACGACGAACCACCAAGCCCGGCGGACGACCCGCCGGAGGACTGAGCCCCCGCAGCCCCCGAACCGCCTCGCGCGGCACCGGCACGCGACCCGCGCTCACCCCCGAAGGCCTCGGTGCGCGCGCCCGACCCAGCGGAGGGGCTCCGGGTCAGCCCGACGATGCTGCCGGTGTCGCCGCCGGCGGCGTAGACGTCGAGGGCGGCGAGGATGTGCTCCTGCCGAGGCCGATCCGCGGCCACCGGCCGCAGGCCCGCCAACAGCACCGGCCGCAGCCGCTCGTCGACGCCCGTGAGATCGGGCTCCCCGCGCCGCACGCGGTGCAGCACCGTCTCCAGCGGGCCCTTGCCGAACGGCGGCCGCCCGGTGGCGGCGAAGAGCAGCGTGGCCGCCCACGCGAACCAGTCGGTGGAGGCGTCGACGGGATGCCCGTCGAGCAGCTCCGGAGACAGATACCCCGGCGTGCCCATGACGAGCCCGGTGCTCGTCAGCCGCGCCTCGTCGGCGACGTGGGCGATGCCGAAGTCGATGACGACCGGCTCGCCGTGGGGCATGAGCACGTTGCCGGGTTTGAGGTCGCGGTGCACGACGCCCGCGGCGTGGATCGCGCCGAGCGCCTCCGCGAGTCCCCGCCCGAGCCGGGCGAGCCCGTCGGCGCCCATCGGCCCGTTGGTCGCGACCCAGGAGTCCAGCGGGTCACCCGGCACATAGCGGGTGACGACGTACGGGCGCGGGCCCTCGGGGTCGGCGTCGAGCACGGGCGCCACCCGCGGGTGCTGCACGCGGCGCAGCGTCGAGACCTCCCGCGCGAGCCGGGCCCGGGCCACCGCGTCGTGCGCGACGTGATCGCGCAGCACCTTGATCGCCACCGCGCGGCCGCGCTCGTCGAGGGCCAGGTGCACGACCCCCATGCCGCCCTCGCCGAGGCGCTGCACGAGCCGGTACGGCCCCAGCCATTGCGCGGGCTGCTCGTCACCCGACTCCCGCGGCACCGCGCCGAGCACCTCCGTCGGATCATGTCGGAACGGCGCGTGCGTGCCCCGCCCGCGCTGTTCCTGCGGCACGCTGCTCACATCCACCCCTCGCCGGCTTGCTGGCCCCGCCGCGGTCGCGGCGGAGCGCCGATCCCACAGGACCGTCCACGAACAGGACGATCCACATCCCGTCCACGGTTCCGGCACGGACCGGGCCGCGCCAGGGTAGACCGCGCGCCCGAGCCCTACCTGAAAACGAGCGGGGCACGCCGATACCCGCGGGCGTCGGCGCAGGTCGACGGGCTCTGCCCCCGGTTCCCGGGCGCTGCGGGACACCCGCACCTAGGATGACAACGTCATCTTTCGCCCCTCCGAGGAGTTGAGCTCTTGTCATGAGCGAAGAGACGTACTCGTTCGTCATCGCCGCCAACCGACTGCCCGTCGACCGGGTCACAGGAGACGACGGACAGGACGAGTGGCGTCGCAGTCCAGGCGGTCTGGTCACCGCCATGGACTCGGTCATGCGGGGACGCGAAGGCGCCGCGTGGGTCGGCTGGGCCGGTGAGGCCGGCGAGGCCCCCGAGCCGTTCGAGGACTCCGGGATGCATCTGCACCCGGTCGCCCTGTCGGAGCAGGAGGTCGCCGACTACTACGAGGGCTTCTCCAACGACACCCTGTGGCCGATCTACCACGACGTCATCGTGCCGGCCACCTTCCACCGCCGCTGGTGGGACGCCTACCGCAAGGTCAACGAGCGGTTCGCCCAGGCCGTCGCGCAGGTCAGCGACGAGGGCGCCACCGTCTGGGTGCACGACTACCAGCTGCAGCTCGTGCCGAAGTTCCTGCGCAAGCTGCGCCCCGACCTGCGCATCGGCTGGTTCAACCACATCCCGTTCCCGCCGGTCGAACTGTTCGCCCAGCTCCCCTGGCGCGGTCAGATCATCGAGGGCCTCCTCGGCGCCGACTACCTCGGTTTCCAGCGCGCCGCCGACGCCGGCAACTTCTTGCGGGCCACCCGCCAGCTGCGCGGGCTGTCGACGCGCCGCGACATCGTCAAGAGCCCCGACGACGGGCGGTGGGTGCGCGCCAGCGCCCTGCCGATCTCCATCGACTTCGCCGACCTCGACGGCCTCGCCCGCCAACCAGAGGTCATCGAGCGCTCCCACGAGATCCGCGCCCAGCTCGGCGACCCGAAGGTGCTCATGCTCGGCGTCGACCGGCTCGACTACACCAAGGGCATCCGGCACCGGCTCAAGGCCTACCAGGAACTGCTCGACGACGGGCACTACTCCCCACCCGACGTCGCCCTCGTGCAGGTGGCCGTGCCCAGCCGCGAGCGCGTCGCCGCCTACCGCCACCTCAAAGACCAGATCGAGGGCACGGTCGGCAGCATCAACGGCGAGTACTCCACCGTCGGCGCCTCGGCGGTGCACTACCTGCACCAGTCGTTCGACCGGGCCGAGATGGCGGCGATGTTCTCGGCGGCCGACATCATGCTCGTCACGCCCCTGCGCGACGGCATGAACCTCGTCGCCAAGGAATACGTCACCTGCCGCCACGACCTCGGCGGAGCCCTCGTGCTGTCCGAGTTCACCGGCGCCGCCCACGAACTCACCGCCTCCTTCCTGCACAACCCGCACGACATCCAGGGGTTGAAAGACACGATCCGGCGGGCCGTCGAGGCCCCGACCGGCGAGAAGCGGCGGCGCATGCGTTCGCTGCGGCGCCGGGTGCGCGAGAACGACGTGCAGCACTGGGCCGAGCGCTTTCTGCAGGCCCTGGAGTCCGCGCCCGAACACCCCTCGGGCTCCTCGTAACCCGGGCCGCCCGATCGGTTCGTCCACCCGCATCGACAGGAGACCGACATGCTGCCCCGCGAGCTGACCGCTGCCCTGACCAGCGCGGCCCGGCGCGACATCGTGCTGCTGGCCAGCGACTTCGACGGCGTGCTCTCGCCGCTGCAGGACGACCCGCTCGCGTGCCGGCCGGTGGCCGGTTCGGTCGAGGCGCTGCGGGCCGTCGCCGAGGAGCCGGGCACGACCGCCGCGCTCGTCTCCGGCCGCGACCGCCAGACCCTGTCGGCGATCTCCGGAGTCGGTGAGCTCGCCGACGACCCGATCATCCTCATCGCCAGCCACGGCGGCGAGAGCTCGCGGCCCGACCTCGTCGTGCCCGCCGACCTCGACGAGACCCGCCAGGCGCTGTTGGCGCGGCTGCGTGACGGCCTCGACGAGGTGGCCGCCGACCACCCGGGCGCCCGCGTCGAGGTCAAGCCGACCTCGGTCGTGCTGCACACCCGCGGCATCGACCCGGCCATCGCCGCCGACGCCCACCGCGCCGGACAGGCCCTCGCGGACGGCCTCACCGGAACGCACGCCATGGCCGGCAAGGACGTGCTCGAGCTGGGCGTCGTCGAGATGAGCAAGGGCGTGGCGATCACGCAGCTGGCCGGCTCCCTCGGCGCCGACGCGACGATCTACTTCGGCGACGACGTCACCGACGAGATGGCGTTCGCGATGATGGCGCCCGAGCGTGGCGACGTCTCCGTCAAGGTCGGAGCCGGTGAGACGGTCGCCGCCTACCGCGTCGACGGCATCCCCGACGTCGTCGAGGCGCTGCAGCTGTTCGCCCGCGAGCGCACCAGCCGCGGCTGACCGCAACGAGCCGCGAGCAGCCGCAACGAGCCGCAACGAGCCGCGGCTAACCGCGGCGAGCCGTCGAGCCGGGCGGGGCGGTCGAGCCGCGCACGACGAACTCGCTGCGGAAGACGAGTTCGGCGCGCGCCGCGGGGTGCCCGTGGATCTCGTCGAGCAGGGCCGCCACGGCCGCGTGGGCGATGCCCGGCACGTCCTGGCGCACGGTCGTCAGCGGCGGGTCGGTGAAACCCATGAGCAGCGAGTCGTCGTAGCCGACGACCGAGACGTCGTCGGGCACCCGCAGACCGCGTGCCCGGGAGGCGGCGACGGCACCGAGCGCCATGAGGTCGCTGGCGCACACGACCGCCGTGCAGCCGCGCTGAAGCAGCACGTCGGCCGCCTCCGCACCGCCCTCGACGGTGAACAGGGTCTCGGCGACGAGTTCGTCGACATCCCCCTCCCCCGCGCGCTGCGCCATGGCCTGGCGGAACCCGGTGAGCTTGCGCCACGCCGGCACGAACCGCAGCGGCCCGGTGGCCAGGCCGATGCGCCGGTGCCCGAGCCCGACGAGGTGCTCGATGGACTGGGTCATCGCCCCGATGTCGTCGTCGCTGACGAACGGCGCGTCGATGCCCTCGCGGTACCCGTTGACGCACACGATCGGCAGCGAGCGCTCGCGCAGCCGCTCGTACCGTTCGGTTCCGGTCGTGGAGTCGGCGTGCAGGCCGGAGACGAAGATCATTCCGGAGACGCCGCGCTCCCCGAGCATCTGCACGTAGTCGTCCTCCTCGACGCCGCCGGGCGTCTGGGTGCACAGGATCGGCGTGTAGTCGCGCCGGGTCAGCTCGTCCTCCATGGCCTGGACGTAGGCGGGGAACACCGGGTTGGTCAGTTCCGGCACGACGAGGCCGACGAGTCCGACGCTCGCGCGCCGCAGCTTGGGGGGCCGGTCGTAGCCGAGCAGATCGACCGCCGCCAGCACCGCCGTCCGTGTGCTTTCCGACACACCGGGTTTGGCGTTGAGCACCCGGCTCACGGTGGCCTCGGAGACCCCGGCGCGGGCCGCAACGTCGGCGAGTCGTGGTGCGCGCATGGGTTTCTCCTGCTGGTGGGCCGTCCGTCGCTGGTCGGCGGGCTAGGCGCAGCATCCCGCACGAGGGCCGGAGGCGCAACCGGCTTGCACATTTCTTGCTGCAAGAAGTGGCGCAAGTGGGCGTGCAAGATCTTGCAGGAATGCTACTGTCGTCTCCCACAGACGAGGTTACTCGCCGGTCACCTGGGTGCCGTGCGCCCACGTCCCGACGCGACACACGAGGAGCTCATCGCCATGCGACGAAGCATGCAGGCCACCGCCCTGATGACCACCGCCCTACTCGCCCTCACCGCCTGCGGCAGCGGCGGTGGATCGGGCGCGTCCCAACCCCAGGAGCAGCAGACCGCGTCGGCCACGACCGCCGACCCGTCCTCGGTCTCCGGCGAACTGACGTGGTGGGACACCTCCGACGCCGCCAACGAGGCGCCGGTGTTCAAGCAGATGATCGCCGAGTTCAACAAGACGTACCCGAACGTCAAGATCAACTACCAGTCGGTGCCGTTCGCCGAGGCGCAGAACAAGTTCAAGACGGCCGCCGCCGCCAAGTCCGGCGCACCCGACATCCTGCGCGCCGAGGTCGCCTGGGTGCCGGAGTTCGCCTCCCTCGGCTACCTCTACAAGCTCGACGGCACGAGCCTGACGCAGGACATGGACGACTGGATGACGGCCCCCAAGGGCTCCACCCAGTTCAACGGAGGCACCTACGGCGTGCCGCAGGTCACCGACACCCTCGCCCTGCTCTACAACAAGAAGCTGCTCAACGACGCGGGCGTGCAGCCGCCGAAGACGTGGGACGAGATGAAGACCGCCGCGGCGACGATCAAGTCCAAGACCGGCAAGGAGGGCGCGTACCTCAACCCGGCCGGCTACTACCTGCTGCCGTTCATCTACGGCGAGGGCGGTGACCTGCTCGACGTCGCGAACAAGAAGATCACCGTCAACGCGGCCCCGGCGGTCGCGGGCGTCACGAAGGCCCAGGAGCTGCTCGCCGCCTCCGGCTTCGTCAAGCCGCCGGCGACCGAGGCGTACACGGCGATGACCGACGCGTTCAACGCCGGCAACGTCGGCATGATCCTCCAGGGTCCGTGGGAGGTCGCCGGCATCACCAAGGCCAAGGGCTTCGGGGGCGCGGAGAACCTCGGCGTCGCCCCGGTGCCCGGCGGGTCGCAGCGCGCCGGTGGCCCCGTCGGCGGTCACGACTACGTCGTGTACTCCGGCATGGACGAGTCGAAGGCCGACGCCGCGATGGCGTTCATCTCGTTCATGTCCAGCGCCGACACCCAGGCGAAGATCGCCGACCAGCTCGGCCTGCTGCCCGCCCGCACCTCGGCCTACGACAAGGTGACCAACCCGATCATCAAGGAGTTCCAGCCGGCGACGGACGTCGCCGTCGAGCGCGCGTGGATCCCGCAGGGCGGTCAGCTGTTCGGCCCGCTCGACCAGGCCGCGACCAAGCTCATGGTCAACCGCGCCAACCCGCAGGCCACGCTCGACGAGGTCGCCCAGAAGTACAAGTCCGAGGTCGTCACCGACTACACCCTCGACTGATCAACCGTCCCGGCCCGACGCGATCCCCCTGGCGTCGGACCGGGGCCCCGTCCGCCCCGGAGGGCACTCATGAATCGGGTCCGTGCGCTGTGGAGCAAGCACTGGTACGCCTGGGCGTTCGTCGCACCGGTCGTCATCGTGCTCGCGGTGCTGGTCTTCTACCCCCTGGTCCAGGGCATCTGGCAGTCGTTCACCAACCTCACCGAGGCCAACCAGGCCGCCCAGATCTGCGAGCGCACGCTCGGCGGCGGGCAGACCTGCGTACCGAACCCCGACCAGGCCCGCTTCGTCGGCCTGCAGAACTACGTCGACCTGCTCACCGGGCGCGTCGGGGAGTTCTGGCACCAGCTGACGATCACCCTCATCTGGACCGCCAGCTGCGTGTTCCTGCACTACACGCTCGGGCTCGGCCTGGCCGTGCTGCTGCACCGCGAGATGCGCTTTCGCAGCATCTACCGCGTGCTGCTCATCCTGCCGTGGGCCGTGCCGGCGTTCGTCTCGGCGTTCGCGTGGAAGTTCATCTACGACCGCGACGCCGGCGTCATCAACGCGGTGATCCGCGCGTTCGGCGGGCAGAGCATCGACTTCTTCGACAGCGTGCCCAAGGCGCTGGCCGCGGTCATCGCCGTCAACGTCTGGCTCGGCGTGCCGTTCATGATGGTCGCCCTGCTCGGCGGGCTGCAGTCGATCCCCGGCGAGCTCTACGAGGCCGCCGAGATGGACGGCGCCTCCCCGTGGCAGCGGTTCGTCAACGTCACGCTGCCCGGGCTGCGGCCGGTGTCGAACTCGGTGATCCTGCTCGGCACGATCTGGACCTTCAACATGTTCCCGATCATCTTCCTCGTCAGCCGCGGCGGCCCCGCCGGCGGCACCGAGATCCTCGTGACCGGCGCCTACCGCGCCGCGTTCGAGGGCATCCGCAACTACGGGTTCGCCGCCGCCTACGGCGTCGTCATCCTGTCGATCCTCGTGCTCTACTCCATGGTCTACAAGCGGGTGCTGTCCCGTCAGGGAGAGGTGTGGTGAGATGACCCAGCCCGGCATCACGCAACCGGCCGCGCTCGGCGGAGCCGGACCGGCTCCGGCGCCACACGACGTCGCCGCCGCACCGGCGGCGCAGGGCGCACCCGGCCGGCCCGGCTCCTCGTTCGGGAGGCTGACCCGGCACCGCCGCGGGCACCGCTCCCCCGCCGCCTCGATCGGGTTGCACGCGGTGCTCATCGTCGCCAGCGTCATCGCGGTCTTCCCGATCGCGTGGATCGCGCTCGCCTCGGTCAAGCCCGCCGGCGAGATCGCCTCCCTCGGGGTGCCCTCGAGCATCACGCTGGAGAACTACCAGCGGCTGCTGACCTCCACCGACTTCGTCACCTGGTTCCGCAATTCCGTTGTCGTGGCGGCGTTCACGATGATCATCGGGATCACCATGTCGGCCACGGCCGGGTATGCGATCTCGCGGTTCAACTTTCCGGGCAAGCGCTCGCTGATGTGGACCTTCCTCATCACGCAGATGTTCCCGGTGTCGATCCTCATCGTGCCGATCTACACGATCATGAGCCGGCTCGGCCTCATCAACACCCACGTCTCGCTCGTCATCGCCTACTGCACGATCGCGGTGCCGTTCTGCACGTGGATGCTCAAGGGCTACGTCGACTCGATCCCCCGTGAGCTCGACGAGGCCGCCGCGGTCGACGGGCTCGGCCCGTGGGCCACGTTCTGGCGGGTCATCCTGCCGCTGGCCCGCCCGGGCCTGGCGGTCACCGCGTTCTACACCTTCCTCACCGCGTGGGGCGAGGTCGCGTACGCCAGCGCCTTCATCAACACCGACAACCGCTACACGCTCGCCTACGGCATGCAGATCTTCGTGCCCCGGCCACCGGCGCTGCCGCACTGGGATCTGCTCACCGCGGCGGCCGTGCTCATCACGATCCCGGCGGGCATCGTGTTCTTCTTCGCCCAGCGCCACCTCGTCGCCGGGCTCACCGCCGGATCGACCAAGGGCTGAGATGTGGCGCTGATCGGTGTGTCGCGCAACGAGCAGCTTGCACGACACACCTGGCAGCGGCGAAAGTAGCCCTTACGCCCCGACGACGGGGCTCTTCGTTCGTCGCGACGCGGCGAACGCCGCCTTTACAACGGATCGTCCGGCACGTTCCTGCCGGTGAAGGAAAGGACAACGACGTCATGGCTACGGTCAAGTTCGACAACGCCACCCGCATCTACCCGGGTAACGACAAGCCCTCCGTGGACAACCTCAACATCGACATCTCCGATGGTGAGTTCCTCGTCCTCGTCGGCCCCTCCGGGTGCGGCAAGTCCACCAGCCTGCGGATGCTGGCCGGCCTCGAAGAGGTCAACGGCGGCAAGATCTGGATCGACGATCGGGACGTCACCGATCTGTCTCCCAAGGACCGCGACGTGGCCATGGTCTTCCAGAACTACGCGCTCTACCCGCACATGAGCGTCGCCGACAACATGGGCTTCGCCCTGAAGATCGCCGGCGTCGACAAGGGCGAGATCCGCCGCCGCGTCGAGGAGGCCGCCAAGATCCTCGACCTCACCCAGTACCTCGAGCGCAAGCCGAAGGCCCTCTCCGGCGGCCAGCGCCAGCGCGTCGCGATGGGCCGCGCGATCGTGCGCGAGCCCAAGGTCTTCCTCATGGACGAGCCGCTGAGCAACCTCGACGCCAAGCTGCGCGTGCAGACCCGCACCCAGATCGCCTCACTGCAGCGGCGCCTGGGCATCACCACCGTCTACGTCACCCACGACCAGGTCGAGGCCATGACGATGGGAGACCGGGTCGCCGTGCTCAAGGACGGCCTGCTCCAACAGTGCGACAGCCCGCGGCGCATGTACGACCACCCGAACAACGTCTTCGTCGCCGGCTTCATCGGCTCCCCGGCGATGAACCTGTTCGACGTGCAGATCGTCGACGGCGGCGTGAAGTTCGGGAGCCTGACCCACCCGGTGGAGCGCGACATTCTCGCCAAGGCGCAGGGCGACCACGTGACGCTCGGCGTGCGGCCCGAGGACCTCGACCCGACCACCGGCGACGGCCTGCCGATCGTCATCGACGTCGTCGAGGAGCTCGGCGCCGACGCCTACATCTATGGCAACCTCGAGGAGGGCCCGGTCGACAAGCCGATCATCGCCCGCGTCGACGGCCGCCGGCCCCCGATGAAGGGCGAGACCCTGCGGTTCGCTCCGAAGGAAGACCATGTGCACCTGTTCGACGCGCAGAGCGGCGTGCGCCTCTGAGCCGATCGAGCCGATCGAGCCGGCTGACACCCTGACTGAGCCGATCGAGCCCTGACTGAACGAGGGGGCCGCACCCGCGATCCGGGCGCGGCCCCCTCGCCGTGTCAGCATGGATGGGTGCCGCTTCAGATCACCGCCAACCGCCCGGACCCCGCGCTGTTCGATCTGCCCTGGTCGACTCCGTTGGAGGAGTGGGACGCCCGCTATCTCGCCGCGCTGCCTCGCGGCATCTCCCGGCACGTCGTGCGCTTCGTGCGCGTCGGCGACCTCGTCATCGCGGTCAAGGAGATCAAGGAGGAGATCGCGCGCGGCGAGTACGAGTTGCTGCGCTCGCTGCGCCGCCTCGACATGCCCTCGGTCGTGCCGTACGGCATCATCAGCGGGCGCAAGGCCGCCGACGGCACGCCGCTGGACGCCTGCCTCCTGACCCGGCACCTGGAGTTCTCCCTGCCCTACCGCGCGCTGTTCAGCCAGCGGCTGCGCCCCGACACCGCCAAGCGGCTGCTCGACGCCCTCGCCGTGCTGCTCGTGCGGCTCCACCTGGCGGGCTTCTGGTGGGGTGACGTGTCGCTGTCGAACACGCTGTTCCGGCGCGACGCCGGCTCCTTCACCGCCTACCTCGTCGACGCGGAGACGGGTCAGCTGCTGCCCGCGCTGAGCAACGGCCAGCGCACCCACGACCTCGACATCGCCCGCGTCAACATCGCCGGTGAGCTGATGGACCTCGCCGCGGGCGGCGTGCTCGAGGACGAGGCCGACCCCATCGAGATCTCCGAGAACATCGTGCTGCGCTACGAGCAGCTCTGGGAGGAGCTGACCGGCGTCGAGCGCTTCGAGACCGGAGACCGATGGCGCGTCGACGAGCGGATCCGCCGGCTCAACCAGCTCGGCTTCGACGTCGACGAGCTGGCGATGACCACCGACGTCGACGGCACGTCGATCCAGATCCAGCCCAAGGTCGTCGACGCCGGGCACCACAGCCGCCGGCTCATGCGGCTGACCGGGCTCGACGTGCAGGAGGGCCAGGCCCGCCGGCTGCTCAACGACCTCGATTCGTTCCGGGCCGGCGAGAACCGCCAGAACGAGAGCGAGGAGATCGTCGCGCACGATTGGATGACTCGGGTCTACGAGCCGATCGCCCGCAACATCCCGCGCGACCTGACCCACAAGCTCGAGCCGGCCCAGGTGTTCCACGAGGTGCTCGAGCACCGCTGGTACCTCTCGGAGAAGGTCGGCGGCGACGTGACGACCGAATGGGCGTTCGCCGACTACCTCGCGCACGTGCTGCCGACCAAGCCCGACGAGGAGTCGGTCGTCGGCATCGACACGATGGCGCTGCCGGTGGTCGCCCGCCGGAGCGGACCGCACACAACAGCGTGAGGTCAGGCCCGCGAATCAGCGACGGCGGCGGGCGATCTCGTACAGCGCGACCCCCGCGGCGACGCCGGCGTTGAGCGACTCCATGCCGGCCGACATCGGGATCGAGACGATCTGATCGCAGGTCTCCCGCACGAGGCGGGACAGGCCCTTGCCCTCCGAGCCGACGACGACGACGAGCGGCTCGGTGGCGAGCTCGAGGTCCGGCAGGTCGACGTCGGCGTCCATGTCGAGGCCGACGACGAAGTACCCCGCCCGCCGGAAGTCCTCCAGCGTGCGCACGAGGTTGGTCGCCTGGGCCACCGGCACCCGGGCGGCGGCGCCGGCGGACGTCTTCCACGCCGCCGCGGTCATGCCCACCGACCGCCGCTCGGGCAGCACGACGCCGTGCCCGCCGAAGGCCGCGACCGAGCGCACGATCGCGCCGAGGTTGCGCGGGTCGGTGATGCCGTCGAGCGCCACGACGAGCGGGGTGCCGGGCCCCTCGGGGTCGTGCAGATCGGCCGGCTCGCGATATCGGTAGGGCGGCACCTGCGCCGCGAGCCCCTGGTGCACGGACCCGTCGGTGAGCCGGTCCAGCTCCCCGCGGGGGGTCTCCAGGGTGGGGATCGAGCGCTCCGAGGCGATCTTGAGCACCTCGCGCACCCGGTCGTCGACCTCGATCCGGCCCGCCACGTAGAGGGTGGCGACCGGCACCTGCGCGCGCAGCGCCTCGACGACCGCGTTGCGTCCGGAGATGATCTCGTGCTGCGAGCGACCGCGCGGCCCCGGCGAGCGCGCGCTGCGGGCGGCGTCGCGACGCACCCGGGCCGCGGCCGCGGCCTTGTGCGCCTTGTGCGCGACGCGGTCCTCCGCCTTCGGCGTGGGCCCGCGGCCCTCCAGGCCCTTACGGCGCTTGCCGCCGCTGCCGACGGTCGCGCCCTTCTTCGACTTCCGGCGGGTCGCCCCGCGGCGCTGGGAGTTACCGGCCATCAGCTCGTTGCTCCTCGCCTGACTCGCATGCCTGCCATCGCGCCTGTCATTCGGACTCCCGGGCCAGCGACCAGCGCGCCCCACCCGCGGTGTCCTCCACGGCGATCCCGGCCGCCTTGAGCCGGTCGCGAATTCGATCGGCGGTCGCGAAGTCGCGGGCCCGACGGGCCGCGGCCCGCTCCGCCAGCTGTTCCTCGACCAGGTTACCCAGCGCGTCGGCCGCGTCGGAAGCGCCGCCACCGGACGTCCACTGGGCGTCCATCGGATCGACGCCGAGCACCGCGGTCATCGCCCGCACCTCGCGGGCGGCCTGCCGCGCGGAGTCGGTGTCGCCCTCGTCGAGGGCGGTGTTGCCGGCCCGCACCCGGGCGTGCACCACGGCGAGCGCGCCGGCGGTGTTGAGATCGTCGTCCATCGCGTCACGGAACTCTTCCGGGATCGCGGCGGCGTCGATCTCGCCCGGCTCGTCGCGCAGGGCGCGCTGCAGAAAGCCCTCGATGCGCTCGACCGCGGCTTCCGCCTCCGTCAGCGCGCCGGGGTGAAACTCCAGCGTGGAGCGGTAGTGCGAGCCGCCGATGTAGTAGCGCACCGCGAGCGGCCGTGCGGTGCGGGTGATCTCCGGCACGCTCATGCCGTTACCCAGCGACTTGCTCATCTTCTCGCCGGAGGCGGTCAGCCACGCGTTGTGCAGCCAGTACCGGGCGAACCCGTAACCGGCGGCTCGCGACTGGGCCTGCTCGTTCTCGTGGTGCGGAAACCGCAGGTCGACGGCGCCGCCGTGGATGTCGAAGGTGTCACCGAGGTACTTGCGCGCCATCGCCGAGCACTCCAGGTGCCAGCCGGGTCGGCCGCGGCCGTACGGCGTCGGCCACGTCGCCGACTGCGGGTCGCCGGGCTTGGCGCCCTTCCACAGCGCGAAGTCGCGGGGGTCGCGCTTGCCGCGCGGGTCGGCGTCGGAGGCGGCCTCCATGTCGTCGATCGCCTGCCGGGTGAGGCTGCCGTACTGCGGGTAGGAGCGCACGTCGAAGTACACGTCACCGGAGTCGGGGCCGTCGGGGTCGGCGGCATAGGCGTGCCCGCGCTCGACGAGCCGGTCCATGAGCTCGACCATCTCTGGCACGTGTCCGGTGGCGCGGGGCTCGTAGGTCGGGGCGCGCACGCCGAGGGTCTCCAGCGCCTTGGTCGTCTCCCGCTCGAAGCGGTAGCTCAGCGCCCACCACGGCTCGTCGTTCTCCGCGGCCTTGCGCAGGATCTTGTCGTCGATGTCGGTGACATTGCGCACGAACGTCACCTCGTAGCCGTGCCCCAGTTCCAGCCAGCGGCGCAGCACGTCGAAGGCCACCGCGAAGCGCATGTGCCCGATGTGCGGCGTACCCTGAGTGGTGAGCCCACAGACGTACATGCCCACCCGCCCCGGTGTCAGGGGCTCGAACTCTCGGAGCTCTCCGGCGGCGGTATCGAACAGACGTAGACTCACGCCCCGCAGCCTACAAGGCGGGCGCGCCGCACCGAGCAGCGCCGGAATCGCGGCGACGGCGCGTGGCACCGGCGCACCAAAGACCGCGCGGCCCGACACGTCACCATTGCGGCGCGTCGTCCTCGTCGACCGGAGCCTGACCGGGCAGGCCCGCGAGCAGCTGCTGCAGGTCCCCCCAGACGAGGCTGCCGGGGCGCGGCGCGAAGACCGTCGCGCCGTCGGGGCGGCGCCGGACGACGTACTGGCCGGCCCCCTCGACGCCGACGTACTCCAGGTGCGTGCGCGTCGGCACCCCCAGCGACGGGTTGGCGTCGTCGGGGCCCTCCGGGCGGCTGATCGACCACCGGGTCCACGGCCGCGACCACAGCCAGACCAGGCCGTCGTCGGCGCCCACCGGCAGGGCCGCGGTCTCGTCGGCGATGCGCGCCCGCACCGCGGTGTCGGGCACCTCGTGCGGGGCGTCGTAGTTCCACGTCGGAGCCAGCCCGCCCCAGCGGGCGAAGACCAGCGGCAGCGAGCTGACCGGCACGACCTCGAAGGTCAGCGACCCGCGCGGCGTGCGGTCGGGGTCGACGTCCAGCGGCAGCTCGCCCTCCTCGACACCGACGACGGCCACCTCGTAGCCCGCGCAGATCCACGCGCGGCGCACGCCGCGGGCGTCGGTCGCGCGCATCGTCAGCGCGGTGCGCTCCTGCCCGAGGTCGGCGCGGATCCGCCGCGTGCGCTCGGTCGCGTCGCCCGATTCGGTGAACCAGCCGTCGGCGACCAGCTCGGCGCGGGCCGGCTCCGCGGCCCAGACGCCGTCGTCGTCGAGCTGCCCGCACAGCAGGCCGAGCAGCCGATCCGAGACGACCGGGCTGCTCAGCCGGCGGCGCGGCGCGGCGTGCAACGGACTGAGATCCTCCAGGCCGCCGAGCGCGACATCGTTCACCGTCGCGTCGTTCACCGCCGCGTCGTTCACCGTCGCGCCCCGCTCGTGCGGCGCAGACGCGCGACGATCGTGGCCACCGTCTCCTCGATGAGCAGCAGTTGCGACAGCGCGCAGTCGACCTCGATGCGGATCGTGCGACCGCGATCGACGAAGAGATAGACGTCGTGCGCGAGGGTGAGCATCCCGTCGAGGTGGGCGCTCTGGATGTAGCGGCCGTCGCCCCACTGCGGGTGCGGCCAGAGTTCGCAGTTGACGAGCAGCGCGTCCGGATGCGCCAGCTGCAGCTCCTTCATGAGCCGCAGCGAGGCGGTCTCGATGCTCTCGCCGCCGGGCTCGACGACGACGCGAACGGTCGTGTCGGTGCCGTCGATGCTGATCGGGCCCTCGAACGCGAGGTCGGTTCCCGGCTGCTCGCGCCGGGACCAGCCGGCCGGAGTGGTCCCGGCCAGTTCGATCGAAGCGCGACGTGTCACTACCTGCATCATGCGTGTCCCTCCCCCTAGTCAGCAGACGAAGGAGGCATCCCGCTCGCCCACCCCCCCAGGTGGCGCGATCGAGTGGGTCCCGCCGGACCCGTAGCCTCGTTCGTGGCGGACGAGGCGCTCATGGCCCCGGCCGCCCGCCTCCCGCGCGGTGGTCGCGGCGCACGATCTCAGTCTCGACCGTGCTCGGCTCCGGGTGGAGCCTCGCCGCGCCGGCCCGTCGGGCGACGCTTGTGATAGCGCTGTTAAGACTGCAACAGCCTGCGGACGGAGTCCAGCGGTTCTGAACACATGTCTCGGTCGTTCGACCGTCTACCGATCCATCGACGCGCGCGCTCGACGCCGAACCGCCGGAAATCGCGCACGGACCAGCCGAATTGGCGTTGTTACGACATGCTCCGCATGTATTTATATGGGATAAGTCACAGTCACGCGTCAGGTGCTTCCCGAGCCTGCGGAAGCGCCCTGTCGATCACCGAGTCCGTCTGCGCCAGAACCACATTCACCCTCGTGCGCCCCCCATGGCCGAAGGCTGCCTTTCGGTCGAGGGCTAGGGCTGTAGCCGGAGCCCCCGACCGAAAGGGCAGCCTTCGGTCGAGTGGGAGGCGGGGACGGGACGGGCCGGGAGGGGCGGGGTGGGTCAGTGGCCGCGGTCGATCCACGCCTGGCGGGAGGGGGCCTCCTCGCCGATGGTCGTGGCGTCGCCGTGTCCGGTGAGCACGAGGGTCTCGCTGGGCAGCGTCAGGAGGCGGTTGCTGATCGAGTCGATGATCGTGCCGAAGTCGCTGAACGAGCGGCCGGTGGCGCCCGGGCCACCGCTGAACAGCGTGTCACCGGTGAAGACCGTGGCCAACTCGGGCACGTGGAAGCAGCAGGCGCCGGGCGCGTGCCCGGGCGTGGGCAGCACCCGCAGCTCGAGGCCGGCGACCTCGAACGTCTGCCCCTCGGTCAGCTCCTGCTCGGGGTCGGCGTCGAAGACGTCACGGAACAGGAACCAGTCGTCGCCGTGCAGGTAGCGGTCGGCGCCGGTGGCCTCGCGCAGCGCGTCGGAGACCTTGATGTGGTCGTCGTGGCCGTGCGTGAGCAGGATCGCCGTCACCGTGCGGCCGGCCACCGCCTCCAGGATGGGGGCGGCGTCGTGCGCGGCGTCGATGACGATGCACTCGCGGTCGTCGCCGATGAGGTAGACGTTGTTGTCCACGTCCCACGTGCCGCCGTCGAGGCTGAATGTGCCGGAGGTGACGACGCGCTCGACGCGCACGCCGTCGACGGAGGCGGGGGTCTGGATCAGGTCGGCGCTCACAGGACCACCACCGAACGCAGCACCTGGCCGCCGTGCATCTTGTCGAACGCGGCCTCGACGTCGCCGATGCCGATGCGTTCGGTGACGAACGCGTCGAGGTCGAACCGGCCCTGTCGGTACAGCTCGACGAGCATCGGGAAGTCGCGACTCGGCAGGCAGTCGCCGTACCAGCTGCTCTTCAGCGCGCCGCCGCGGCCGAAGACCTCGATCATCGGCAGCGTCAGCTGCAGGTCGGGGGTGGGGACGCCGACGAGCACGACGCGGCCGGCGAGGTCGCGGGCGTAGAACGCCTGCTCGTAGGTCTCGGGGCGGCCGATCGCCTCGACGACGACGTCGGCGCCGAAGCCGCCGGTCAGCTCCCGGATCTTCTCGACCGGGTCGTCGGTCTTGGCGTTGACCGTGTGGGTGGCGCCGAACTGCTTGGCCCACTCCAGCTTCTGGTCGTCGACGTCGACGGCGATGATCGTCGTCGCGCCGGCCACCTGGGCCCCGGCGATCGCGGCGTCACCGACGCCGCCGCAGCCGAAGACGGCGATCGACTCGCCGCGGCGCACGCCGCCGGTGTTGACGGCGGCGCCGAACCCGGCCATGACCCCGCAGCCGAGGAGACCGACCGCGGCCGCGTCGGCCTCCGGCACCTTGGTGCACTGGCCGGCGGCGACGAGGGTCTTCTCGCAGAAGGCGCCGATGCCGAGGGCGGGGGTGAGCTCGGTGCCGTCGGTGAGGGTCATCTTCTGGGTGGCGTTGTGGGTGGCGAAGCAGTACTGCGGCTCGCCCTTCTTGCACGCGCGGCACTCGCCGCACACGGCCCGCCAGTTGAGGATGACGAAGTCGCCGGGCTCGACCTCGGTGACGCCCTCGCCGACGGCCTCGACGACGCCGGCGGCCTCGTGGCCGAGCAGGAACGGGAAGTCGTCGTTGATGCCGCCCTCGCGGTAGTGCAGGTCGGTGTGGCACACCCCGCACGCCTGGATCTGCACGACCGCCTCGCCGGGCCCGGGGTCGGGCACGATGATGTCGACCAGTTCGACGGGCGCCTTCTTGGAACGGGCTATCACTGCCTTGACGGTGCTGGGCACGCTACCTCCTGGATGCCTCCGCGCGTCGAGGCCGGGCCCGACGCGTCGTCTCGTAGTTTCATGACGGTTTCATGACGTCGTTGCGGCCAGGCTAACGGCAGCGGGCGACCTCACGCAGACTGGCCTTCCGGCCGATTCGGCGCCCGACCAGCTTCGGGTGCCGCCGGGGGAATCCCCGCTGCGACAAGCGCGGTCGCGATGGCCGCCACGCCCTCCCCGCGGCCGGTCAGCCCGAGGCCGTCGGTGGTTGTGCCGCTGACGGAGACGGGCGCGCCGCACGCGCCGGACAGCGCGGCCTGGGCCTGCGCCCGGCGGGTGCCGATCTTCGGCCGGTTGCCGATGACCTGAACGGCGATGTTGACGATCTCGAAGCCCTCCGCGCGCACGAGCCGCGCCGCCTCCGCGAGCAGGGCCACGCCCGAGGCGCCGGCCCACTGCGGGCGCCCGGTGCCGAAGTGGGCGCCGAGGTCGCCGATCCCGGCCGCCCCGAAGAGCGCGTCGCAGGCCGCGTGGGCCGCCACGTCGGCGTCCGAATGCCCTTCCAGGCCGGGCTCCCCCGGCCACAGCAGGCCGGCGATCCACAGGTCGCGGCCGCGCTCGGGCGGCGCGAACGCGTGCACGTCGGTGCCGATGCCGACCCGCAGCCCGGCGGCGGGCGATCGTCGCTTGTCGTCGGTCGTCTCGTCGGTCATCGCGGCACTCCCGCGCCGGCGCACAGGCGTTCGGCGCGCTCGAGGTCGCCGGCATCGGTGATCTTGAAGGCGAGCGGATCGCCGTCGACGACCCGCACCGGCAGACCGAGGGCCTCGACGAGCGCGGCGTCGTCGGTGGCCTGGCGCCCGTGCCGGTGGGCGGCGGTGATGACGTCGAGGCGGAAGCCCTGCGGAGTCTGTACCGCGCGCAGGCCGGAACGGTCCGGGGTGTGCGTGACGAGGCCGTCGGGGCCGACCTGTTTGATCGTGTCGGCGACCGCGAGACCGGGCACGACCGCACCGTCTCCGGCCTCCAGCGCGGCGACGACCCGCTCGAAGACGGCGGGCGGGGTCAGGCAGCGCGCGGTGTCGTGGATGAGCACGTGATCTGGGGCGATGTCGCCCAGCTGCCCGAGCCCGGCGTTGACGGAGTCGGAGCGCTCGGCGCCACCGGCGACGACCCGCACCAGTTCGGTCTCGTGGGGCGCGAGCAGCGCGAGGGTCTCGTCGAGCCGATCGGGCGGCGCGACGACGACGACCCGCAGCAGGTCATGACCGCCGGAGACGGCGAACGCCTGGTCGAGCGCCCACCGCAACAGCGGGCGTCCGGCCAGGCGAACGAAGGCTTTGGGGCGATCGGCCCCGAGGCGCGTGCCGGAACCGGCCGCGACGAGGATGACCGCAACGCTCAGGAGGCGAGCACCTCATCGAGGATCGACTCGGCCTTGACCTCGTCGGTCTTCTCGGCGAGCGCCAGCTCGGAGACGAGGATCTGACGGGCCTTGGCCAGCATGCGCTTCTCGCCGGCGGACAGGCCGCGGTCCTTGTCGCGGCGCCACAGGTCGCGCACGACCTCCGCGACCTTGATGACGTCGCCGGAGGCGAGCTTCTCGAGGTTGGCCTTGTAGCGGCGCGACCAGTTGGTCGGCTCCTCGGTGTGCTCGGCCCGCAGCACCTGGAACACCCGGTCGAGACCGTCCTGGCCGACGACGTCGCGCACGCCGACCAGATCGCAGTTCTCGGCGGGGACCTCGATCGTCAAGTCGCCCTGGGCGACCTTGAGGACCAGATAGAGCTTCTCCTCTCCACGGATGGTGCGGGTCTTGATCTCCTCGATGAGGGCCGCACCATGGTGCGGGTACACAACGGTTTCGCCGACCTGGAAGCTCATATGCTTGTTTTCCCCTTTCGCGACCTCCAGACTACCACGTACCAGGCGCCCGGGGAACTCGACCCCGGATCATTTGCGCTGGTCAAGGCCCACATCCCGAGGAAAACTGTGGACTTGCGCGGGGTTGACATCGACCCGACGGGACAGTATTGCACGACCGTCCATAACGGATATTTCAGACTCGCGGCGGAGGGTCGAATGTCCGATCGGGCGAGGGTGGACGCATGCGGATGGGGTCACTCCGCGGACGCTCCCGCCGCCGGGGCCGCCGACCGCACTGCCGGGCGCACCG
>NZ_BCNQ01000087.1 GCF_001515525.1 Piscicoccus intestinalis NBRC 104926
CCCGGGTCGGCCGGCGCGCCCGGCGCGGCGTCGACGAGCTGCGCCAGGAGCCGCGGGTCGATGGCGACCCAGTCGATGACGTGCGGCCCGTCGAAGTCGACGGTGAAGGGCTGCCGGTAACCGCCGCCGATGAATACGTCGCCCGGTTCGTGCCGGTGCTGCTGGCCGCGATAGTCGTAGCGCAGGTGGCCGGTGCGCAGGCACCCCACGTAGAGGCGGTCCAGCGGCTCGCTGTCGAGGCGCATGCCGATGTCGTAGATCAGGTGGTCGAGCCGCACCCCGGGGAGCTGATCCTGCTCCATGCGCACGCTGGGGATCCGCGCGGCGGACGTCACGCGCATGACCGAGCCGTACTCGACCCGCAGCATCTCGGCGATGCGGTCGAGCCCGGAGGTCTGCACTACCCGCGGCATCCTCCGACGGTAAACCCCGGGCGGGCGTCGCGCGCCGCCCGGCGTTCGTTTTGCGTATATCGCCGCTTCGCTTCTTGGGATTGCCGCGGGGGGACATCTGCGCTTTCAATGAAAGGGCCCCGCACGGCCTGGATCCCGCCGCGCCGGCACACGTCGAGGAACGGATTCCCGATGAGCACCGAAGTTCCCGCCAACCCTCCGCTGTGGATCGGCTCGCCGAATCCGGATCAGTTGGTCCACGAACTGACCGAGGCGCAACGTCAGGTCGAGAGCCTGGAACGCGCGCTGCGCAGTTCGCGCACGATCGGCACCGCGATCGGTGTACTGGTCGAACGGCACAAGATCACCCCTGACCCGGCGTTCACGCTGCTCGTGCGCTCCAGCCAGCGCAGCAACCGGAAGCTGCGCGACATCGCCGACGACCTGCTCTTCACCGGCGAACTGCCCTGACCCGTCAGCGCGGGGTGAGTCGCAGCAGCCGACCGGTCGGGCCGTCCTCCAACAGGTAGATGTACCCGTCCGGGCCCTGTTCCACCTCGCGGATCCGCGTGCCCATGGCCCAGAAGTTCGCCTTGCGGGCGGTGGTGCCCTGCAGGTCGACGCGCGCCAGGCCCTGGCCGGAGAGCGCGGGCAGGAAGGCGTCGCCGCGCCACGCGGGGAAGCGCGTCCCGGAGTAGATCATGAGCCCGCCGGGGGAGATGCTCGGGTTCCACCACGCCTTGGGGGCGACGAAACCGTCTCCGGCGCGGTGGTCGGGGATCGGCCGGCCGTCGTAGTGACTGCCGTTCGAGGCCTTGGGCCAGCCGTAGTTGCCGCCTCGCGCGATGAGGTTGAGCTCGTCGCCGCCCTTGGGGCCCATCTCAGAACTCCACAGCCGGCCCTGCCCGTCGAAGGCGAGTCCGAGCGGGTTGCGGTGACCGTACGACCAGATCTGCGCGCTCACCCCGCCCCGGGAGGCGAACGGGTTGCCGGGGGCGGCGCGCCCGCTGAGGCTGAGGCGCACGATCTTGCCGAGGGTGACGCGCAGGTCCTGCGCGGGCGTCATCTTCTGCCGCTCCCCGGAGCTGACGAACAGGTATCGCCGCGACGGGTCGATCGCCAGCCGGTGCGAGAAGTGGCCGCTGCCGGTCGTCTTCGGGTATTGCCGCCAGATGACCTGCAGCCCGGAGAGCCGTGCGGACGCCGCCTTCGGCGCGATGACGAGTGTCGCGCGGCCCACCGCGGCGCCGCTGCGGCCGCCCGTTCCCGGCTCCGCCCAACTCAGGTACACGGTGCGGTTGGTCGTGCCGTTGTAGCCGGGGTGGGCGAGCACGTCGCCGAGCCCGCCCTGGCCGGCGGTCGCGACGCGCGGCAGCCCCGAGACCGGCAGCTGGCGCCCGCTCGCGGAGCGCAGGACGAGCCGGCCGGTGCGCTCGGTGATCGCCAGATAGCCGCTGCGGCCGAGGAACGATGCGGCCCACGGGTTGCGGTACCTGGCCAGCGGTGTCACCCGAAACGGAGCCGCGGCGGCGGGCCCGGCGGACGCGGCCGACCCGGAGACCGACCCGGAGACCGACCCGGAGACCGCTGCGGCCGACTCGGAGGCACCCACCGCCGGGGCCGCCTGCGCCGCGGGCATCAACCAGGCGGTCAGAGGCAGCGTCGTGGCCACGGCCACGGCGGTCAGCAGGCGACTGGGGCGGTGGCGCGGCGGCATGGCAGAGACGGTACGTGCGCTCGGGCGGCCGGGCGCGGCACGACGCGTCGGCTTGCACGCATCACGGGTTGGCGAGCGCCCGGCCGGACGGGTGTCATGGCGGGTGAAGGGTGCCCGGGTGTCTTCGGGCCGACCCGCCGACGCGACCAATTACGCTGGTCCCGGCCAGGCCTCGGCGCACAGCCGAGGCCGTCCGTGTGCCCGGAGCACAGGACCCACAGCGCGAAGCCCACAGCAGCACCCACAGGCACAGATAGAGACGGATGGACTGGACACAGGCAATCACCCTCGGCGTCGTGCAGGGGCTCACCGAGTTCCTGCCGATCTCCTCCAGCGCGCACGTGTCGCTGGCGGGCCGGTTCTTCGGCGACGACCCGGGCGCGGCGTTCACGGCGATCACGCAGCTCGGCACGGAGGCGGCGGTGCTCGTCTACTTCCGCAAGGACATCGCGCGCATCATCGACCGCTGGTGCCGGGCGGTGGCGGGCAAGGTGCCGCACAGCGACCCGGACGCGCGGATGGGGTGGCTCGTCATCCTCGGGTCGATCCCCATCGGGGTGCTCGGGCTCGCGCTGCAGGACCTCATCGCCGGGCCGTTCCGCAACCTGTGGGTGACGGCGGCGATGCTCATCGGGTTCGCGCTCGTCATCGGCTACAGCGACCGCACGGCCTCCCAGACCAAGGAGCTGCGTGAGCTCACCGTCAAGGACGGCCTGAAGTTCGGTCTGTGGCAGTCGCTCGCGCTGGTCCCCGGGGTGTCGCGCTCCGGGGGCACGATCGCCGGCGGCCTGTTCATGGGCTACAAGCGGGAGGCGGCGGCGCGCTACTCGTTCCTGCTGGCGATCCCCGCGGTGCTCGCATCGGGCTTCCACCAGCTGTTCGAGATCTCCTCCGACCCGGTCTCCCCGAGCTGGGGGCCGATCGCCGCCGCGACCGCCGTGAGCTTCACCATCGGTTACGCGATCATCGCGTGGCTGCTGCGGTACATCTCGACGCACAACTTCATGCCGTTCGTGTACTACCGCCTCGCGCTCGGCGCCGTGCTCGTCGTGCTGCTGGCCACGGGGGTGCTGCCGCCCCAGGCGGTGATCGACTGAGCCGACCGAGCGACAGCCCCGCTTGTCTCAGAAGGTCAGCACAAGTCGGCCGTGGGTGCCGCCCTGCGCCAGCCGACGGTGGGCGTCGGCGGCCTGCTCGGCGGGCAGGGTGTCGGCGACGTGCAGGGTGAGCACACCGTCCTCGACCGCGCGGCGCAGGGCGTCGAGGGTGTCGCCGCGGTGGTAGTCGTCGAAGACCATGATGCGTTCGACGGTCACGTCGCTGCCCGGCACGCCCGACCAGCCGCGCACGGTCGCGAGGCGTCCGCCGGGCCGCACCGCCGGCAGCGCCAGCTCGTTCTGCACCGCGGCGTCGACGAGCCCGTCGACCCCGGCCGGGTAGATCGTGCGGATCTTGTCGGCGACGTCGTCGCCGCGGGCGACGATGTGGTTCGCGCCGGCGGCCGCGACGAGGTCACGGTCCGTGTCGGCGGCCTCCGCGATGACCGTCAGGCCGCGCTGCTCGGCCAGTGAGATGACGTACCGGCCGAGGGTGCCGGCGGCGCCGGTGACGGCCAGCACCTGACCCGGCTCCAGACCGAGCTTGTCGAGCGCCTGCACGGCGGTGAGACCGTTCATAGGCAGGGTCGAGGCCTGCGCGAGCGAGGCGCCCGCGGGGATGCGGGCGAGGGAGTCGGCGTCGGCCACGAGGTACTCCGCGTACGCGCCGCCGTGGCCGCGCTGCGGCAGGGCGATCGCCATGACCTCGTCGCCGACGTGCCAGCGGGAGGTGTCGAGGTCGGGAGTCGGTTCGCCGACCTCGTCGATCACGCCGGCGGCGTCCATGCCCGGCACGTGCGGAGGCGGTAGCTCGCCGGTGCCGTACAGGCCGGCCACGAGGTTGGTGTCGGTGGGGCTGACGGCCGCGGCCTTCACCGCGATCCGCACCTCGCCCGGGCCGGCGTGCGGCTCGGGAACCTCGTGAACGGTCAGGGCCTCCGGGCCCGAGAACTCTGTCACTCCGATGACGCGCATGGGGGTGCCAACCGGACTGGCACGGCGCGGTATTCCGGCTCCGGCGAAGCGGTTTCGCGGTCGCGGCCCGTCCGGCTGCGGGACGGCCCCGACCGCGTCAGTCCACCGGCTCCGGGTCGGTGCCGAGCGCCGCGGAGTCGAGTGCCGAGGAGTCGAGCGCAGCGGAGTCGCGCATCGCCCCGTCGGCCACGCCCCCGTCGACGACGGCCCCATCGACCACCTGACCGGCCACGACCTGCGCCCCCACCGGGAACGCGTCGGAGGCTCCCTCGAGCGCCGAGGCGATCGGCGCGCCCGACTCGTCCACGCCGGTGATGAGCACGCGCACGGTGTGCACGCGCCCGTCCTCCTGCAGCATGAACGTGTCGCCGACGATCCGGGCCCCGTCGAGCTCGACGTGGGTGACGGCGCGCGGCGAGCGACCCCGGGTGACGAACTCGATGTCGTAGCGGCTGTCGCCGACGGTGTACGAGACGGTGGCCCGCTGCCACGAGGGGGGCAAGCACGGCGTGAGCCGCACCGCCGACCCCTGCCGCTGCATGCCGAGCACGGCCTCGACCCCGGCCCGGTACAGCCAGGCGCTGGAGCCAGTGTACCAGGTCCACCCGCCGCGCCCTACGTGCGGCGCGACCGAATAGACGTCGGCCGCAACGACATACGGCTCGACCCGGTAGGTGTCGGCCTGCCGCCGGTTGAGGGCGTGGTTGATCGGGTTGATCGTCGCGAACAGCGCGCCCGCGCGGTCGTCCCGGCCCAGGGCGGCGTCGGCGAAGATCGACCAGGTGCCGCCGTGGGTGTACTGACCGCCGTTCTCGCGCACGCCCGGCGGGTATGCGGCGATGTACCCGGGGTCGTGCTCGCCGGCGTCGAACGGCGGCGTGAACAGCCGCACGACGCCGTCGGCTCCGACGAGGTGGGTGTGCACCGCGTCCATCGCCTGCTCGGCGCGGCCCTGGTCGCAGGCGCCGGAGAGCACGGCCCAGCTCTGCGCGATCGCGTCGATGCGGCATTCAGTGTTGGAGGCCGACCCCAGCGGGGTGCCGTCGTCGAAGTACGCCCGCCGATACCAGCGGCCGTCCCACGCGTTGCGTTCGAGGTTGCGCCGCAGCCGGTCCTGCTGGAGGTGGCATCGCTGCGCGAAGTCGAGGTCGCGACGAGCCTGCACGAGCGGCAGGAACCGGCTCAACGTGGTGTGCAAGAACCAGCCGAGCCACACGCTCTCGCCCTGGCCGCCGGCGCCGACGCGGTTCATGCCGTCGTTCCAGTCGCCGGTTCCCATGAGCGGCAGGCCGTTGCGACCGCTGGTGAACGATGCCTCGAGGGCCCGCACGCAGTGCTCGTAGAGGGAGCCGGTGCGCTGCGAGGTCTCGGGGGTGAAGAACGCCTCGTGCTCGCCCTCTTCGAGGAGCCGCCCCTCCAGGTAGGGCACCTGCTCGTCGAGCACCCCGTAGTCGCCGGTCACCTCGACGTACCGGGCGGTGGCGTGCGCGAGCCACACCACGTCGTCGCTCATGCGGGTGCGGATGCCGGTGCCGCCGGCGGGCAGCCACCAGTGCTGCACGTCACCCTCCAGGAACTGCCGACCCGCGGCCCGCAACAGGTGCCCGCGCGCGGTGGCCGGGTCGATGAGCACGAGCGCCATCGAGTCCTGCAGCTGGTCGCGGAACCCGAACGCGCCGCTGGCCTGGTAGTAGCCGGAGCGGGCCAGCATGCGGCAGGCCAGCGTCTGGTAGAGCAGCCAGCCGTTGAGCATGAGGTCGAAGCTCGGGTCGGGGGTGCGCACCTGGATCGTGCCCAGCCGCTCCTGCCAGTGCGCGCCGATCTCGTCGAACAGCGCCTGCGGGGAGACCTCCCGGTAGCGCCGCAGCAGATCGACGGCCGCCGCCGTGTCGGGGGCCGCGCCGAGCAGGGCGACGACGTCGCGGGATTCTCCCGGAGCCAGGTCGACGACCTCTTGCAGCGCGACGCACGGGTCGAGTCCGGCGCCGACGTAACCCGACAGCGGCGCCCCGGTGACGATCGCCTGCGGGCTCTCGAGGCTGCCGTGCATACCGAGGAACTCCCGGCGGCTGCCGCTGACCGACTCCTGCGCCCCGGCGAGATCGGCGAACACCACCTGATCGGCAAACTGTGTCGTCCACGGGTTGCGTACGAACAGCGCCGACGTCGACTCGTCGAGCCACGTGAGCAGGTGCCGGGCCGTCTCCGGGCGGTTCATGCCGAGCACCGGCTCGGCGTACCAGGTGACGGCGAGCCGCCGCGGCGTCGGTCCGGTGTTGGTCAGCCGCAGCCGGGAGACCTTGACCGCGTCGTCGAGCGGCACGAGCTGCAGCAGCTCCATCGAGACCGTGCCGGCCGTGTGCTCGTAGCGGGTGTAGCCGAAGCCGTGGCGGGCCACGTGGGTGCCGTGGTGCAGCGGTGCGGCGGTCGGGGAGTAGACCGCGCCGGTCTCCTCGTCACGCACGTAGAAGACCTCGGTCTGCGGGGTGGAGACGGGGTCGTTGCGCCACGGGGTGAGCTGGTTGTCCCGCGAGTTGCGCCACCACGTGTAGCCGGCGCCCTCGGCGGTGGCGTGGAAGCCGAACTGCTCGTTGGCGACGACGTTCGTCCACGGCGCCGGGGTCGAGCGCCCGGGCCGCAGCACGGTGACGTACTCGCGCCCGTCGGGGCTGAACCCGCCGTAACCGTTGAAGTAGAGCAGCTCGTCGGTGTCCACCGGCGTCTCCAGGTGGGCCGCCTCCTGCTGCGCCGGCACGTCGGCCAGCACAGGAGCCGGGGCGACCGACTCCAGGGTGGGCAGCTGGTCGGCGAGCTGACCGGCCGCGGCATACAGCGTGACGCGGGCGCAAGCGATGAGCACAGCCAGCGCGTCGGGGGGCACCTGGTCGCGCCGCAGCACGTAGATGCGGCCGCTGGAGTCGGGCGCGCCGGTGCGCGGCTCGATCGCCCCGGCGAGGGCCTCCAGCGCCTGCTGCAGGTCTTGCACGTAGCTCGTCGAACGGTCGTTGAGGATGACGAGGTCGACGGAGAACCGCTTCGTGCGCCAGAACTCGAACGCGCGCACGGCCTCGCGCACGAGCCGCAGGTCGCTGATGTCGTCGATGTGCACGAGCAGGATCGGCAGGTCGCCGGAGATGCTCAGCTGCCACAGGGCCGACTGCGAGCCCGCGAGCTCGGCGACCCGTTCCGGCGCCGACTGCAGCGCGTGGTGGCCGAACAGCACGTGCCCGGCGAGGGTCTGGAAGCGGGTCGCGTCGTCGGCGCTGATCCGCAGGTGACGCAGCTGCACCTGGGAGTGGGTCCAGCCGAGCATCGCGATGCGGTCGTAGGCGGTGTCGCTGCGGTGCCGGTCGATGAGGTTGAGCAGCTCCTCGCGCGAATCGGCGAGGAACGTCCACAGCAGCACCTCGGCGCGCCCGGAACTCGGCACCCGCACCCGGCGGCTCAGCGAGAGCACGGGGTCAAGCACGTACCCCGTCTCACCGGAGACGGGTGGGCCGGCCATCGCGGCGGGGTTGCGCACGGTGCCGCCCCGGCCGAGGAAGGCTGACCGGTCGGTCTCCGCCTTGACGGAGCCGCCGCCGGTGGTGTTGGCGCCGAGCCGCACCATGTGCCCGACCCAGACCTCGGGGTCGGTGGGGTTGCGGCGGCGCCGGGTGGCGATGACCGCGTCCTTGTCGGGCAGGAACTCGGTGTGCACGAACATCCGCGAGAAGACGGGGTGGGCGTCGTCGTCGCGCATGTTGGCGAGCACGAGCTCGGCGTAGCTGGTGACGGTGAGGCGACGGTTGCGGTTCTTGGTGTTGCGGATCGTCAGCTTGCGCACGAGCGCGTCGGATTCGGGCGACAGGTGGTACTCGAGCTCGGTGACGAGCGACCCGCGCTTGCGCCGGAACTCGACGCGGTTCTCGTCGAAGCGCGCGCTGTAGCGGCCGGTCTTGATCATCACCGGCATCGCGCCGGCCGACCAGAACGCCCCGGAGTTCTCGTCGCGCAGGTAGACGTAGTCGCCGGTCTCCTCGCTCGTGGGGTCGGGGTGCCAGCGGGTGATCGCCATGCCCTTCCAGCGCACCTGGCCGCCGCCCCACGGGGTGAGGGTGACCGACAGCGTGCCGTTCGACATGTGGTGCACGGCGGGTTGCAGGGCCGTGAAGCCCTCGTAGGTGCGCTCCGCGGGCGGAGCCACGGTGCGGATGCTCTCGCGGGCCAGCTCCTCGCGGCGCGCGTACGTGATCGGCACGTCGCGCGTCGAGCGTTCTTGCAGGAGTAGCTCGCTGGCGCGCACGAGGGGCTCGGCGTGGAAGCGTTCGCGCATGAGGCCGTCGTGCACCGCGTTGTGGATCGCGACGATCGTCATGCCCTGGTGGTGCGCCATGAAGCAGCGCACGATGACGCACTTCTCGTCCGGCGGCAGCCGCCGCGGGGTGTAGTCGAGGGCCTCGTAGTAGCCGTACCGGCCCAGGGCCCCGACCTTGCGCAGCTCGGCGTAGTTCCGCGCGGCCGCGCCGGGCTCGACCATGCTCGCCAGGCCGGTGGCGTAAGGCGCGATGACGAGGTTGTCGGCGAGCCCGCGCACGATGCCCAGGCCGGGCACCCCGAACGGCGAGTATTGGTAGGTGAGGTTGAGGTCGCGCGCGTTGAACGCGGACTCCGACACGCCCCATGGCACGCCGTTCTCTCCGCCGTAGGCGATCTGGCGGCGCACGGCGAGCTTGCACGTGCGGTCGAGCAGCCCGGAGGCGGGGGAGCGCATGACCAGCGGCGGCATGAGGTACTCGAACATCGAGCCCGACCACGACAGCAGCGCCGCGCCGCCCGCGACGGCGGTGACGGTGCGCCCGAGCAGGAACCAGTGCCGGGTCTTCAGGTCGCCCTTGGCGATCGCGACGAAGCTGGCGAGCCGGGCCTCGGAGGCGAGCAGGTCGTAGCAGTTGTCGTCGAGGCTGTCGGTCTCCACCTGGTAGCCGATCGACAGCAGGCTGCGGGTGCGGTTGTACAGGAACGCGAAGTCCATCTGCGCCGCGAACTTGTTGGCGGTGGTCTCCAGGAGCCGGATCCGCTCCTCGAGGTCCTCGCGCTCCACCGTCCCGAGGTCGCGGTCGGCGGCCAGGCTCGCGAGCCCGTCGCGCACCGCGTGCGCCCAGTCGAGCAGGTCGGGCGCGAGCGAGCCGGAGCCGGAGCTCGAACCGGAGCCCGAACCGACCGCGTGCGCACCGGTCCGGTCGCCACCCGCGAGCGCGACCGGCCCGTCGGACTCGCGCTCGACGACGGCGACGAGCTGCTCGGCCTTGGCGGTCAGGGCGTCGAGGTCGCGCAGCGGGCCCGGCTCCTGGGAGCGGACCGCCTGGGCGAGGGCGTCGACGGCGCTCGTCACCTTGTCGCGGCCGGCGCCGGGCAGGCCCGAGCCGTCGAGGTTCTGGCGGAGGATCGCGAGCGCGTCGAGAGTGCCGGCTCGCTCGTCGACGGTGTGCTCGGTCTCGGCGAGCCACTCGCGGCAGGCGCCGGCGAGGGCGATGAGGTGGCCGGCGAGGTTGCCGCTGTCGACGGTCGAGACGTACCGCGGGTGCAGCGGCGCCAGGGTCGTCGTGTCGTACCAGTTGTACAGGTGGCCGCGGTGCGCCTTGAGGCTGGTGACCGTCGCCATCGTGGCCTCGAGGCGGGTCAGCGTGTCGCGCAGCCCGATCCAGCCGAAGTCGCGGGCGGAGACGAGCACGAGCAGGTAGAGCCCGATGTTCGTCGGCGAGGTGCGATTGGCGACGACCGGGGCCGGCTCCTCCTGGAAGTTGTCCGGCGGCAGGTGGTTGGTGTCCGGCCCGACGAAGGTCTCGAAGAACCGCCAGGTGCGCCGGGCGACGACCCGCAGCTCGTCGAGGTCGTCGGCCGAGGCGTCCTCGTCGGTGAGGTCGACCGGCCGGCTCGCGAACCAGCCCACGTACGGGGCGAGCAGCCACGTGACGGCGGGCACGAGGGAGACGACGAAGCTGCCGGGGCCGCGGGAGGCGCCGATCGCGAGGGCGAGCACGGGCGGGATGAGCCCGGTCCACATGAGCGCCACGTAGTAGACGGGGGTGCCCTTGACCCGGCGCGCGGCGGCGTCGGCGGTGGTCCACTCGAGCAGCCGCCGCCCGCGCACCAGGCGGAACATGGTGCGCACGACGGCGTCGACCATCATCGCGGCCTGGTGGGCGAGGAAGACGACGTTCATCGTGCTCAGCCGCAGCCCGTTGACGATGTCGTCGGCGAAGCCGCGCAGCTGACTCTCCCGGGTGACGTCGCGGCGGCGCAGCAGCGCGCGGCCGAGCAGCGGCAGCAGCGGCGGCAGGTAGAACGTGCCCGCGAGGATGAGGAACGCCGCGAGGGCGGCCGGAGCCGGCAGGGCCCACAGGGCGAAGAGGATCGTGGCCACGAGCGCGACCGGGCTGATCGAGCGGCGCAGGTTGTCGATCATCTTCCACATGTTCAGGGCGCTCAGGCCCTCGCGCCGGCTCGTCAGCCACGGCAGCAGCTGCCAGTCGCCGCGGGTCCAGCGGTGCGTGCGGGAGGCGGCCACCGCGTAGGTCAGCGGAAACTCCTCGACGACCTCGACGTCGGTGACGAGCCCGGAGCGGGCGTAGTTGCCCTCGAGCAGGTCGTGGCTGAGCAGGCTGTTCTCGGGCACGCGGCCGTCGATGCAGCGGTGCACGGCGTCGAGCTCGTAGATGCCCTTGCCGGCGAACGAGCCCTCGCCGAACAGGTCCTGGTAGACGTCGGAGACGGCGAACGCGTACGGGTCCAGGCCGCGCGGGGTGGAGTACACGCGCTGGAACAGCGAGGTGCCCTCCATCGTCGGCAGCGAGGGGGTGACCCGCGGCTGCAGGATGCCGTAGCCGCGCACGATGCGACCCGACTCCGGGTCGTAGACGGGCCGGTTCAGGGGGTGGGCCATCTTGCCGACGAGGCGGCGGGCCGCCTCCCGGGGCAGGCGGGTGTCGCTGTCGAGGGTGATGACGTAGCGGAACGGCCCGGGCAGCACGCCGTCGCGCACGATGAAGCTCGTGTCGTCGCGGCCGCGCAGCAGCAGGCCGAGTTCGAGCAGCTTGCCGCGCTTGCGCTCCCAGCCCATCCAGACGCCCTCGCTGGGGTTCCAGCGGCGCTCGCGGTGGAAGAGGAAGAACCGGTGGTCGCCGTGCTCGGTGTTGAGGGCGGCGATGCGGTCGCGGGCTCGTTCGAGCACCTCGTCGTCGGCGTCGGTGCGCTGCTGCGGGCTGTCGGCCCAGTCGGTGGCCAGCGCGAAGTAGATCTCCCCGCCGGTGTTCGCTAGGTAGTGCACCTCGAGCCGCTCGACGAGCTCGTCGACCTCGTCCAGGGAGGTGAGCATCGTCGGCATGACGACGAGGGTGCGGGCGGCGGCGGGCACGCCTCCGCGCAGCGCGAGACCGGGGATCGGTTGGGCGGGGAAGGTGCGTGCCGACCAGTAGTTGACGACGCCGAGCGCCAGCTCCGACATGGGGAACCCGGCGAGCAGGGCGAGCACGAACAGCACCGGCACCGACAGGCCGCCGGCGATGAGGTTGAGCACCGACAGGGTGAGCACGAGCAGCGCCAGCGTGCACAGGGTGAGCGACACGAGGTAACCGGTCAGGCCCATCGAGCGGGCCGCGCGCACCGCTTGCTCTCGCAGCCGGGGCCGGTACCCGAGTTGCTCCTCGAACGAGCGGCGGCCCTTGTCGATGAGCCAGTAGCCGATGTCGCGGGTCAGCTCGTCGGCGCCGCTCTCGGCGCGGTGCACGACGGCGCGGGCGACGACGATCTCGCTCTGTTCGGCGCCGCGGGCCAGCTGTTCGACGGCCGAGCGATACATGTCGCGGGTGCGGAAGTCGAGGGCCGTGTAGCTGGGTTGGCGGCGCAGCTCGAACTCGATGAGGCTGACGCTCTCGAGCCAGTCCTCCCAGTTGACGTCGGTGATGAGCCGCAGGCTCGTGAAGATGTTGCGCATCGTCACGGTGGCCGACGCCTGCGACTGGTGCTCCAGCTGCACGAGTTCTTGGGCGTCGAGGTTCCGCTCATCGAGGTACTGCTGGATCCAGGCGGCGGCCTCGACGCGGTCGGAGTCGGCGAGGCGGCGGATGAGCTGCACGGTGAACGCCCGCGACGGATTCGCCGGAACGTGCTCGGGGGTGACCTCGTCGGGGGTGATCTCGTCGCGTCCGCCGTGCTCGTCGACGGCGGCCGCGAGCACCTGGTCGGCGAGGGCGTCGGCGGCGCGCCGGTCGGCGCTGGCGGTGACGACCTGCTCGGCGAGGCGGCGCAGGTTCTCGATGAGCAGCAGCCGCAGGGTGATCGCGACGGCCCACAGCTCGCCGAGGGTCAGGGCGCGGCGGGACTCGTACGCGCGCACGTAGCGGGCGAGCAGGTCGGGGTCGAAGAGGCTGTCGGTGTGGGCGATGTAAGCCCAGATGATGCCGACGATGCGGGGGTGCCCCTCGAGGAAGTCGGCGGACAGCTTGGGCAGCTGCCGGAAGTAGCTCTTCGGCAGGTCGCGGCGGATCTGCCGGGAGTGGGTCTCGACGACGTGGAAGTTGTCGGCGAGCCACTCGGCGGCGGGCGTGATCGGCCGCTGGGCCTGGATGTCGGCGACGGTGGCTTCGTACGCGCCGACCAGCGCCTGGTAGTCCTCCGCGAGGCGGTCGAGGATCGACACGACGGGAGCCCGTCGGCGGTCGGCGACGGTCTGGCTGTCGGCCAGCGAGATCGCGTGCTGCTCGAAGCGTTCCGCGCTGAAGATCTCGGCCCGGATCGGAGCCGACTCCAGGAGCGGATCGGTCGTGAGTCGGGAGGTCGCCGAACGCGCCATGCCATCACCCGCCTTTGGATCGTGCGGCGGGCAGCACCTGTCTTCGGGGCGGCTGGATGACGCCGAGGGCCCCGTCACCCGCAGAATGTGGGCCAACTGTAGACCGGTGACTCACCGGGGGTCTGCCGGTCGCCGGAACTTGTGTGAAGTTTCTCGAAACGGGCTTTTGACCTGCGCTGATGCGAACGCCGAGTTACCTTGTCGGGGGCCGGAACCGGCTGCCTGCGGCAGGGCCGCGCCACATGCGAGCGATCGCCGGCCGCGCGACGATCGAACACAACAGTGTGTGATCGGGTCGCCTCGTTCGGTGGAGTTCGGTCGGCGGCGCTCGGTCGTCCCGGCTCGGTCGGTGTGGGGCTGTTGCGGTCTCGCAGGGCTCTCCGTCTGTACGACCAAGACAGTGACTCAGATCATGTGAGGCGGATCACAAATCCCGAATCGGGTCTTCCCCTCACGATGGCTTCCTGTGTATGTTCTGACATATGCACTTAGAACGTTCTAGTGGCGTTCTGGCGAACCGGTGTCGCGCAGATGATCCGCGCCACCACCCTCGGGGTCTCGACCCCCACTTCCGCGATGTGCCGTCCGGGCCGTGAGTTGCCCGGACCATCCACGTGACGAAGGAGTCATTCCATGGGCGCACGGAGCGAGCGCGAGCGAGATCTCGCTGCCTCCCCTCACCCCTGGGCCGCACCGCAAGCGGATCGGTCTCATCTCGATCGTCGCCTGCTTCGGCGGCCTGCTCTTCGGCTACGACACCGGCGTGAGCAACGGCGCCGAGCGCCCCATGCAGATCGAACTCGGTCTTTCCGACCTGCAACTCGGCCTGGTCATCAGCTCACTGGTGTTCGCCGCCGCGATCGGCGCGGTGCTCGGCGGACGGCTCTCCGACTCCTGGGGTCGTCGCAAGACGATCATCCTGCTGGCGGTCCTGTTCTTCGTCGGCACGCTGTTCGTCGTGCTCTCCCCGAACTACGCCGTTCTCGTCCTGGGTCGCGTCATGCTCGGTCTGGGAGTCGGTGGCGCCTCGACGGTCGTGCCGGTGTACCTCGCCGAGCTGGCTCCGTTCGAGATCCGCGGCTCGATCACCGGCCGCAACGAGTTGGCGATCGTCTCCGGCCAGCTGCTCGCGTTCACGATGAACGTCATCATCAACATCGTCTGGGCCACCACGACGGCGTCTGGCGGATCATGTTCTCGATCTGCGCGCTGCCCGCGATCGCCCTGTTCATCGGCATGCTGCGGATGCCGGAGTCGCCGCGCTGGCTCGTCGACAAGCGGCGCTACGACGACGCTCTCGCCGTCTTGAACACGGTGCGCTCGCACGACCGCGCTCGCGCCGAGCTGGCTCAGGTGGAGGCGGTCGCCGAGGAGGAGACCGATGAGCACATCGAGGGCAAGGCGATCTTCTCCAACAAGTGGCTGCTGCGGATCCTGCTGGTCGGCATCGGCATCTCGATGACCCAGCAGCTCACCGGCATCAACTCGATCATGTACTACGGCAGCGGGTGCTCATCCAGGCGGGCTTCTCGGCCGACGCCGCGCTCGTCGCGAACATCTCCACCGGGGTGTTCTCGGTGGTCGGCGGCATCATTGCCCTGTACAACATGGACCGGCTCAACCGGCGCACGACGTTCGTCATCGGACTGTCGCTGACGACCACGTGCCACCTGCTCATCGGCGTGCTGTCGATCGTGCTGCCCGAGGGCAACCCGATCCGCCCCTACGCGCTGTTGTTCCTCGTCGTGGCGTTCGTGTTCTCGATGCAGACCTTCCTCAACATCGCCGTCTGGGTCTGGCTGGCCGAGGTCTTCCCGCTGCACATGCGCGGCCTGGGCATCGGCATCTCGGTGTTCTTCGGGTGGTTCACCAACGGCATGCTCGCGCTGTTCTTCCCGAGCCTGGTCGACGGCATCGGCATCACCGGAGCGTTCTTCATGTTCGCGGTCATCGGGTTGTGCGCGTTGGTGTTCGTCATCACCCAGGTGCCCGAGACGCGCGGCATCACCCTGGAGAAGCTGGAGGAGGACGTCACCTCCGGCCGCGCCTACACCTTCTCCAAGAACCCCTTCGCCCGAGCCTGAGCTCGGCTCCCGACCGAGCCCTCGAACGGGCCCTCGATCGGGCCCTCGATCGGGCCCTCGATCGGCCGGGTCGTCGGCCTCCTCCGACGACCCGGCCACGACCTGGCCACCCGGCCACGTCCCGGCGCACCCGCCCACTTCCCGGCGCACCCGCCCACTTCCCTGACAACTGCGTGTCGCGGTCGAAACTGCTGTTCGTGTCGCAGGTTTCACCACGACACGCAGTTTTCACGGTCGTTGAGTCGGCTTGAGCAGCTCCTCGACGAGGTCGCCGACGCGGCGTCGGATCTCGTCGCGGATCGGTCGCACCGCCGCGACGCCCTGGCCGGCGGGGTCGTCGAGCACCCAGTCGAGGTAGCGCTTGCCGGGGAAGTACGGGCAGGCGTCGCCGCACCCCATCGTGATGACGACATCGCTGGCCTGTACGGCCTCGGTCGTCAGCACCTTCGGTCGTTGGGCGGACAGGTCGATGCCCTCCTCGAGCATCGCCTCGGAGACGGCCGGGTTGATCGTCTCCGCCGGGGCCGATCCCGCCGAGCGCACCTCGATCGCGCCGTCGGACAGGTGCCGCGCGTAGGCCGCCGCCATCTGCGAGCGCCCCGCGTTGTGGACGCAGACGAACAGCACCGACGGCCGTGCCGCGCCCGTGCCGGTTGTGTCATTCGGGTGTGTCATTCTCGGGCCTCTCGGTGTTCTCGGTGTTCTCGGTCAGCGTGCGGGTAACGGGAGCGCAGGGCGAGGGAGACGTAGACGAGGCCGACGAGCACCGGCACCTCGATGAGCGGTCCGACGACGCCGGCCAGAGCCTGACCCGAGGTGACCCCGAACGTCGCGATGGCCACCGCGATCGCCAGCTCAAAGTTGTTGCCGGCGGCGGTGAAGGCGAGCGTCGTCGTGCGCTCGTAGGTCATGCCCAGGGCCTTGCCGAGCAGGTACCCGCCGCCCCACATGAGGCCGAAGTAGGCCAGCAGGGGAACCGCGATCCGGGCCACGTCGAGCGGGCGGTTCGTGATCTGGTCACCCTGCAGCGCGAAGAGCACGACGATGGTGAACAGCAGCCCGTACAGCGCCCACGGACCCACCCGGGGCAGAAACTCGCGCTCGTACGCCTCACGGCCCCAACGGGATTCGCCGATACGTCGGGACAGGTATCCGGCCAGCAGCGGGATTCCGAGGAACACGAGCACCGAGGCCGCGATGTGCCAGGGGGAGACGTCGAGGCGGGCCTGTTCGAGCCCGAGCCAGCCGGGCAGCACCGCGAGGTAGAACCACCCGAGGGCGGCGAAGGCGACGACCTGGAACAGCGAGTTGAGCGCGACGAGCACGGCCGCCGCCTCCCGGTCTCCGCAGGCCAGGTCGTTCCAGATGATGACCATCGCGATGCACCTGGCGAGCCCGACGATGATGAGGCCGGTGCGGTACTCGGGCAGATCCGGCAGGAAGAGCCACGCGAGCGTGAACATCAGCGCCGGTCCGATCAGCCAGTTGAGCACCAGGCTAGAGACCAGCATGCGGTGGTCGGCGGTGACGGTGTCGAGCTTGTCGTAGCGCACCTTCGCCAGCACCGGGTACATCATGACGAGCAGTCCGATGGCGATCGGCAGCGAGACGCCCTCGATCTCCAGTGCGCTCAGCGCGCCGTCGAGGCCGGGCACGAGACGGCCGAGCGCGAGCCCGGCGAGCATCGCCGCGAGGATCCAGGCGGGCAGCCACCGGTCGAGCGTGGAGAGTCGAGCGGCGACGGCCTGCGTGTCGGTGGTGGTCATGCCGGTTTCGTTGCTCGGATGAACGCCGAGGCGAAGGCGCCGTCGAGGGCCTGCACGGCATCGGCGAGCGTCATGCCCGCCGGCAGGTGGGTCGGGTCGAGCTGGTCGGCCATGGCCTCGAGCTCGGCGCGGTCGTAGCGGCGCGTCACCTCGATCCCCGCGTCCTCGAAGCCCGCGGCGGTGAGCTTCGCGACGTAGTCGGTGTCGCGCAGCGCGCCGGAGATGCAGCCCGTCCACAACGCGACGACGGCGCGCAGCTCGCCCGGGATGTCGCGCAGCAGCACGATGTCGGAGACGGCGAACCGACCGCCCGGGCGCAGCACCCGGAACGCCTCGCGCAGCACAGCATCCTTGTCGGCGGACAGGTTGATGACGCAGTTCGAGATGACGACATCGACGGCCGCGTCGGGCAGCGGCACGCGCTCGATGGCGCCGAGCATGAACCGCGCGTTCTCGATGCCCGCCTCCGCACGGTGACGCTCCGCGAGCTGGAGCATCTCGGGGGTCAGGTCGAGACCGTAGGCGGTGCCGCCGGGTGCGATGCGCCGCGCCGACAGCAGCACGTCGAGCCCGCCGCCGGAGCCGAGGTCGAGCACGTCCTCACCGGGGCTCAGCTGCGCGAGCGCGGTCGGGTTGCCGCAGCCGAGCGAGGCCGCGAGGGCCGCGTCGAATGGTGTATCAGAGGCGTCGTACAAGTTTGTCGTGATGGGGTCGATGGCCTGCGTCTTCGCGGCCTCGCCGCAGCAGCCGTCACCGCAACCGCACGCGCCCTCCGACGTTTTCCCCGACGCGTCCTGCGGCCCGGCGTGGTCCGCCGCCTCGCGGAGTCGGAGGCGGGCGGCGCCCGCGTATCGCGCGCGGACCGCCTCCGTGATCTGCTCGTCGCCCATCGGCTCGATGACCATGGTCCACCTCGTTGTCTCGATGGATATCTAATCAGCGGTTCTCAGCCTGGCCGGTTGATTCGATGTCTGTCAAGATAGGCGGCATGTCGGTTCTGCAGTCCGATCCGCACGCCGCGGCCGTCACGTGCTGCGGCCTGTCGGCGTCGCCGGTCTCGCCGCAGGACGCGGCCCGCCTCGCGCCCCTGTTCAAGGCGCTCGGCGACCCCGTGCGGCTGCGGATGGCCTCGATGATCGCCGCCCGCCCCGAGCTGTGCGTCTGCGAGATCACCCCGGAGTTCGACCTGTCGTCGGCGACGATCTCGCACCACCTGAAGACCCTGCGCGAGGCCGGTCTCGTCGACTGCGAACGGCGCGGCACGTTCGTCTACTACTGGATCCGCCCCGAGGCGCTCGGCGCCCTCTCCGCCCTCCTGTCCCCGCACCAGCCCTGACCCCACGCGCCCACCCAACGTCCCTGAAAACTGCGAGTCGTGGTGAGAACTGCTGTCCGTGCCGCAGTTGCGACCGTGACACGCAGTTCTCAGCGAGGGGGTTGCGGGTCAGGGGAGCTCGGGTCTGGGGGGGTGTCCCTATGGTGTCCGTCAAGCCGCGGCGGTAGCTGGGGTTTGGTAGAGGGTGCCGTCGCGGAGCATGGCGTACAAGACGTCGCAGCGTCGGCGGGCTAGACAGATCAGGGCGGCGTTGTGCTTCTTGCCCTGGGCTCTCTTGCGGTCGTAGTAGGCGCGGCTGGCGGGGTCGTGCAGGGCAGCGAACGCGGACAGGAAGAAGGCGCGTTTGAGGTTCTTGTTCCCGCCACGGCTGGGGTGTTCGCCCCGGATGGATGAGCCGGAGCGGCGGGTGACGGGCGCGAGTCCGGCGTAGGCGGCCAGATGTGCGGCGGTAGGGAAAGCGGTGCCGTCGCCGACTTCGAGCAGGATGCGTGCTGCTGTCCTGACACCGACCCCGGGCATGGATGTCAGGACGCGGGAAAGAGGGTGAGCATCGAGCATCTCCTCCACTTGCGCGGCAGCTTCTTCGCGTTGCTTGAGCAGCTCAGCGAGTTGCTCGGCGAGCTTGGGCAGGACGAGCTCGGCGGCCTTGGTGCCCGGCACGGTCACGGTCTGCTGGTCCAAGGCGGCCATGATCGCGTCGACGATTTTCTGGTAGGACCGCGGCGCACGGGGGCGGGCGACCGCCAGGAGGCGCCGCCTGCCGGCGGCGCGCAGCCCAGTCGGTCCGCCGAACCGGGCGAGGAGTTCCAGGACGGCTTTGTGATGCAGACGTGGCCCGATGCCGCGTTCCAACGCGGGGTGGATTTGGGTCAGTAGACCGTGGATGCGGTTGGTGACGCGGGTGACTTCGGATGCGAGGTCGTCGTCGAATCCGACGATGACCTCCAAGTCGGCCAACGCGTCGTCGTTCATGTCGACCCTTCGCAGGGTGTGGGGCATGGTGCGGGCGGCGTCGGCGATGACGAAGGCGTCGCGGGCGTCAGTCTTGGCGTTGCCCGGGTGCAGGTCGGCGATACGACGCATCGCCAGCCCGGGCAGGTAGGCGACGTCTACCCCGCAGTCGCGTGCGACCGCGACTGGGAGCGCCCCGATCGAGGCGGGCTGGTCTACGACCGCCAGGACAGGACCGTGGACGCTGAGCTGAGTGAACAGGTCCCGCAGCCGTTGTTCATCCTGCGGCAACGGCTTGTCATGGAGCTTCTTACCGTCTGTGTTCAGGGCGCAGGCGTAGTGCTCGCCTTTGCCGACGTCCAAACCCAGGTAGACCGCGTACGCCCGTTCGGGCAGTCCGTGCATGGTGCCTCCTTGCGTGACCGACGGACTAATAGTCTGCTGGCCACCAGTCGGCGTCAGCTGCCGGCAGCCACGTTACGAAGAGACCTCACCCAGATGGTGGGCCCTGTCCCTATCAGCGGTCACACC
>NZ_BCNQ01000088.1 GCF_001515525.1 Piscicoccus intestinalis NBRC 104926
GGTCTGATTTCCGGCCCGGGATTTCTCAACCCTTGGACTTTTTTCCGCTTATTCGGCCGGTGTCGTGCGTGAAGCGCAGTTTTGAGGAGGCCTGAAAAATTTCGTCGGGCGTGTCGTGGATAACTCCTGTGGACGAGATTTCAGTTATCCACAGATTCGGAATTGATCTGGATACCAGCTGGCGCAGCGGCTAGAGTGGAACACCTGATCGAGTCCCGTGCAGCGACCATGAAAGGGGGCCGTCATGTCGATCGAAACGCCCTCCAATCCAGCGGATCCGGCGAACCCCGAGCCCATTCATGAGTC
Organism: Piscicoccus intestinalis NBRC 104926; assembly: GCF_001515525.1. GTDB lineage: Bacteria > Actinomycetota > Actinomycetes > Actinomycetales > Dermatophilaceae > Kineosphaera > Kineosphaera intestinalis. The sequence goes on from NZ_BCNQ01000088.1 coordinate 307, forward strand.
GATGTCTGAGGCGATTCCGGGGGCCGTCGACTTCTCCGAGAAGTCGACGCGTGATCTGTGGGGCGAGTTGCGTGAGTTGGCGCAGGCGGGGGAGGCGATCCACGTCAAGGCCGCCCAGGTCGCCGGTGCGTTGGTTCGGGAGCAGGCGGCCCAGGACCTGGCGCGCCAGAACGACCTGATCGCCCGCGGGCAGCTGGCGTCGCGGTACCGCAAGACGGCCGCTGACCTGCTGGCTGAGGCGATGGCCTGCGTGCAAGACACCGCCATCGCCACCCTGGGCGGACCGGTCGGGCTGTGGGCCGGGCGGATCGCCGTCGGGGTGGCCCCCGACTCCATCGCCGCGCCCGTGCGCCAGGCCGTGGACACCGGGGCGATCACGTTCGCCCAAGGCGCCGCGCTGGTCCACGACATCGACACCCCCGAGATCGACCCGCACGCCGCGCAGAACGTGTGCGACGCCGTCCTCGCATACGCGACCGCGAAAGCCACCGCCACCGGGGCACCGGTCGGGCAGGGCGTGTTCTGCGCCAAGAAACGCCGCGAAATGGTCCGCCACGTCAGCACCCCCCGGCGCCGCACCCGCGCGATCGCCGACCGCACCACCTGGGTCAGCCCCGGCGACGACGGCATCGCCACCTTCGGCCTGACCGGCGCCGACGCCCGCTGCCTGGGCGCCTACCGCCGCGTCGACGCCATCGCCCGCGCCATCCGCGCCCAGGGCGATGGACGCACCCTGACCCAACTACGCTCCGACGTCGCCCTCGACCTGCTGCTGCACGGACAACCCAGCCCGGACGCCCCCACCAGCATCGACCACCCCGGGGCCGGCGGCTGGCCCGCGGCGCTCGTCACCGTCGTCGTCTCCGCCGCCTCACTGCTCGGCCTCAACGACGAACCCGGACTCGTGGAAGGCCACCCCGTCGCCGCGGACACCGTCCGCGACGTCGCCTACGCGGCCGGGTCCACGTGGCGACGGCTCGTGGCCGAACCCCTCACCGGCTACGCCATGGCCGACGTCAGCCCCTCCTACCAGCCACCACCACGCATGGCCCGCGCCGTCCGCGACCGCGACGGGGTCTGCCGCGCCCCCGGCTGCCACATTCCCGCCGCCCGCTGCCAACTCGACCACGTCATCGAAGTCCGCGACGGCGGCACCACCCGCGCCGACACCCTCGCCGACGAATGCGAACCCCACCACACCAAGAAAACCCGCCGCCACTGGGCCGCCCGAATCACCCCCGACGGCGTCATCGAATGGCACCTACCCGACGGACGCGTCTACCCCACGTTCCCCATGGACTACCGCGAACTCGGCCTCGACCCCGACCAACCCGACGAGACCGACGAAGCCAACGAGACCAGCGAGCCCGATGAGCACGCGAGCACCGCGGATGACGAAGACAAGGCGAACGCCACGGGCCACGCGAACGCCACGGGCGACGCAGGCGGTCAAGGCGACGCGGGCGACGCGAACGGTCAAGGCGACGCCGGCGAGGCGCCGCGCGAAACCCGCCGACGGCGGACACGGGACCGCGTGCTCATCGACCGCGCCGACCTCGAAGCCCTCGACACCGACGCCCTCGCCCACCAACACGAACTCGACGACATCCGCGCCCTCCTCGCCGACGAAGAAACCGCCCACGCCCACACCCGCGCCACCCTCGAAGCCCTCCGCGCCCAACACCCGCCGTTCTGACCGAACCTCGAACCAGCGACCCCCTTGCACGTCAAAGGCTGCCCTTTCGGTCGGGGGCTCGTGCCGTAGCACGCCACCCTCGAAGCCCTCCGCGCCGAACACCCGCCCTTCTGACCGAACCTCGAACCAGCGCACCCCTTCCACGCCGAAGGCTGCCCCTTTCGGTCGGGGGCTCGTGCCGTAACACGCCACCCTCGAAGCCCTCCGCGCCGAACACCCGCCGTTCTGACCGAACCTCGAACGAGCCGACCCTGCCCACCCCTTCCACGCCGAAGGCTGCCCCTTGAGTCGAGGGCTCGTGCCGTAGCAGGAGCCCCCGACCGAAAGGGCAGCCTTCGGCCAGATGGTCCGGAGTTGGGGGCGGGGGTGGGTTAGCCGGGGTTAGCCGAGCTCCTCCAGGAGCGCCGGGAGCACCTCGTGCATGTCGCCGACCACCGCGTAGTTCGCCTTCGTCACCATCGGGGCGTCGCCGTCGGTGTTGACGGCGATGATCGTCTTGCTCGACGAGCAGCCCGCCCAGTGCTGGATCGCCCCGGAGATGCCGCACGCGATGTACACGTCCGGGCTGATCCGGGAGCCGGTCTGGCCGACCTGCTCGTGGTGCGGCCGCCAACCCAGGCTGGTCACCACGCGCGAGACGCCGACGGCCCCGCCGAGACGCGCGGCCAGGGCGTCGACGGAGTCGAACCCGTCGGGTCCGCCCGCGCCGCGACCGGCTCCGACGACGATCCGCGCGCCGGTCAGCGCCGACGTGTCGCCGCCCTCGCGGGCCTGCACCCGCGACACCGTGGCCCGCAGGTCCGAGGCCGCCAGGTCGGCCGCGAACGGCAGCACGGCCGCGCCGCCCGGCTCCGCCGCCGGGGCCGGCTCCAACGCGTGACCCGCGACCGTGATCACCGGGATCCCGCCGCTCAGCGACGTCGTCTCGATGACCGCGCCCCCGACGACCTGCCGCTCGACCTCCAGCGCGTCACCCGACTGCGACGCGACCGACACGACGTTCGCCGCCATCGGCAGACCCCGCCGCGCCGCCAGGTGCGCGAGCACCTCGTTGCCGCGCGGCGTGCCGCCGGCCACGACCGCCGCCACATCACCGACCGCGTCGACCACCGACGCCAGCGCCGCCGACCACGCCGCGCCGCTGTACGCCGTCAGCTCCTCGTTGGCCGCCTCGAAGATCGCGGCCACGCCCTGCGTGCGGCAGTCCGCGACCACGCCCTCGGGCGCCGAGCCGAGCACCAGCGCGTACACCGGGTCACCCAGCTGCCGGGCGAACGTCAGCGTCTCCTGCGAGACCAGCCCAACCTGTTCGCTGCCCTGCTCACCTTCGGTCTCGATCAGTACGACGACCGCACTCATGCCCGAACTCCCAACTCGCTCAACACCTTCGCCAGCGCGGCCGCCGCGGTCGGGCCCTCGCCCAGCACCTCGACCTGGCTCGGCGGCGGAGGCGGCACCCGCAGCGACTGCCGACCGTTGCCGCCCGGCGTCACCGCGGTCGTCACCGTCTCCAGGGGCGCCTTCTTCGCCTTGATCTTGCCGGTGATCGAGGGGTACTTCGGGGAGACCCCGCCCTCGAGCACCGTCGCAACCGCGGGCAGCGAGACATCGTAGATCTCGGTGCCCTCGGCGGTGTCGACGCTGATCGTCACGCCGGAGCCCGAGGCCTCGATGGTCTGCGCACCCGCCACGACCGGCCGGTCCAGCAGGTACGCCAGGCGGATGCCCACCTGGAAGTCGCCGGTGTCGGCCGCGTCGTTGCCGAGCAGCACGAGGTCGTACGTGGTGCCGGCGTCGGCCCGAGACCGCACGACCTCCGCGATCGCCTCGGCCACGTCGGCCGGGCCGAACGCGTCGGCGTCCGCGTCGATGCGCACCGCGTCGGTGGCCCCGACGGCCAGCGCCGAGCGCAGCTGCTCGACGCTGTCCTCGCCGCCGAGGGTCAGCACCGTGACGGTGCCACCCCCGGCGACCTGCGAGGCGATCTCGATCGCGCACTCCTCGTGCGCGCTCATCGTGTAGCCGCCGTAGCGACCGTCCACGCGGGAGCCGTCGGCGGTCAGCACCACCTCACCCGTCGCGTCAGGCACCCGCTTGACGCACACGAGCACGTTGGTCATGGCTCACTCCTTGTAGTACGTGTCGAAGACAAGATCAGAGCGCCGGCCGCTTGACGCGCTCGTTGTCCGGGTCGAACGGCGGGGTCGCGTCGTTCGTCAGCACCGTCACCGGGTACAGCTCCTCCATGTAGGAGACCGCGAGCTGGTTGCCGACGCTCGCCTGGTCCGGCGGCAGGAACGCCATGAGCAGGTGCTTACCCAGGCTCGGCACCGAGCCCGCCGCCGTCACGTACGGGTGGTGGCCGTGGCCGTCGGTCAGCTCACCGCCGTCGCGGGTGCGGATCGGCTCCCCGCCGAGCATGTACCGCTTCACCCCGGAGGCCGAGGTGTGGTCGTCGACGGTCAGCGTGCACAGCACGGCCGCCGGCTCCTGCGTCTCCTGCGCGAGCACCGCCTCCTTGCCGATGAAGTCGGCGTCCTTGTACTTCTTGCGGGTCATCCCGGTCTCGCGCAGCGTGCGCTCGGAGTCCAACTCGAACCCGTAGGCGCGGTAGCCCTTCTCGAGGCGGCCGGTGGTCGCGTAGACGCCGATGCCGGCGGGGATGAGGCCGTGCGGCTGGCCCGCCTCCAGCAGCCGGCTCCACAGCGCCGCGCCGGTCTCGATCGGCACGTACAGCTCCCAGCCGAACTCGCCGACGTAGGAGATGCGCGAGGCGAGCACCGACAGGTTGCCGACCTCGATCTCCCGGCACGTGCCGAACGGGAACGCGCCCGGCGAGACGTCGGTGTCGGTGACCGAGGAGAGGATCTCCAGCGCCTTCGGACCCCACAGGCCGATCGTCGTGAACGAGCTGGTCAGGTCGGTCAGCGAGGCGCCGTCGACGAGACGGTCCTCGAACCACTTCTTGTCGACCATGCCGTGCGCGCCGCCGGTGACCACGCGGAACCGGTCGTGCGCCAGGCGCATGACCGTGAGGTCGGAGCGGAAGCCGCCGCGCTCGTCGAGCACCGGGGTGTAGACGACGCGCCCGATCTTCACGTCCATCTGCGCGACGCAGATGCGCTGCACCGAGGCCAGCGCGCCCGGCCCGGCGATGTCGAAGATCGCGAACGCCGACAGGTCGATGATCGCCGCGGTCTCGCGCATCTGCAGGTGCTCGGCGTTGATGATCGGGCTCCACCAGCGCGAGTCCCACTCGTGCTCGCGCGGCATGAGCTGCTCGTCGGAGAACTTCTTGAGCAGGTCCTTGTTCGACTCGTACCAGTGCGGGCGCTCCCAGCCGGCCGCCTCGTAGAAGACCGCGTCGAGCTCCTTCTGCGAGTCGTACATCGGGGACAGCCGCAGCCCCCGGGAGGCGGTGTACTGCTCGCCGGGGTGCACGATGCCGTAGGTCTTGTTGAACGACTCGCCGGTGCGGGCCCGCACGTGGGCGCGGGTGCGCTGGTGCGGGTAGAAGCGGGCGATGTCGGAGTGGCCCACGTCGATCGAGGGGTTGCCGTTGGTCATCCACTCGGCGACGCACTTGGCGGTGCCCGGGCCCTCCTTGATCCAGATCGCCGCCGCCGACCACAGGCCCTTGACCTCGGGGGTCTCGCCGAGGATCGGGAAGCCGTCCGGCGTCAGGGAGAGCAAACCGTTGATCGCGTAGCGCACCTCGCCGGACTCGTCGCCGAGCAGCTCGGGCATGAGCTCGAGCGCCTGCTCGAGCTGGGTCTCGAAGTCGTCCTCGGTGAACGGCATCTCCGTCGGCGACAGGCGGGCCTGGTCGTTGGAGGGGATGTCCTCGGGGTCGTGCAGGATCGGGCGGTGCGCGTAGGAGCCGACCTCCATGTCGGAGCCGTGCTGGCGCTCGTAGCAGAACGTGTCCATGTCGCGCACGATCGGGAAGCTGATCTCGCCAGGCTGCTCGGCGAGCACCGGGTACGGTCCGGCGGAGATCATCTGGTGCACGGCGGGCGTGAGCGGGATGTGCGCGCCGGCCATGCGGGCGAGCTTCGGGCTCCACACGCCGCAGGCGATGACGACGGTCTCGGCCTCGATGCGGCCGCCGGTCGTCTCGACGGCCTTGATGTGCCCGTCGACGACCTCCATGCCGGTGACCTCGACGCCGGAGCAGACCGTGAGCACACCCTTCTCCTGGGCCCGCTCGCGCATGATCGTGCCAGCCCGCAGGGAGTCGACGACGCCGACGCTGGGCGTCCAGAAGGCGCCGACGATGACGTCCTTGTCGAGGAACGGCACCTTCTCCTGCACGAACTCAGGGCTGACCAGCTCGGACTCGATGCCCCACGCCTTCGCGCTCGACATGCGCCGGCGCAGCTCCTCCATGCGCTCCTCGGTGCGGGCGACCTCGAAGCCGCCCGACTGCGTGAAGACGCCCATCTCCTTGTACTGGCGCACCGACTCGAGCGTGATGTCGGTCATCTCCCGGCTGTGGTCGACCGGGAAGATGAAGTTGCTCGCGTGGCCGGTGGAGCCGCCCGGGTTGGGCAGCGGGCCCTTGTCGAGCTGCACGATGTCGGTCCAGCCCAGCTCGGCGAGGTGGTATGCGAGGGAGTTTCCGACGATTCCGGCGCCGATGACGACGACGCGGGCCTTCTCCGGGACGGAGGCCATGACGGTCCTTTCACAGGGGAACTGCGGGCGGGGCGGGTGCGCACTACGCAACATGTCGCATCATACGCAACGTGATACCCCAGCTTTGCCCCCAGAGGCTGCCGTGTCAACGGTCTTCCGCGGGTCGGTCCGCCGCCGAGCACCCGTGCGCGGCGCACGCGCCGGGAACGGCGACGCGCGGCGGCCCGGCTCACGCGATCGTGAGCCGGGCCGTCGAAAGCGGTGCAGGTGCAGCTGTCAGCGGTTGGGTCCGGGCAGCCGCGGGCCGTGGGGCCTGCGCCGCTCCGGCTCGCGGATGATCGGGATGCCGCCGGTGTTGACCTTCTCCTCGACGACGCCCTCGATGTGGTGCTCCAGGTGGTGCCGCACGACGGGGTGCAGCGTCGCCGCGTACGGCTCCTGCCGCAGGGCCCGCATGAGCGAAACGCACATCGCGACGAGCACGAGCAGGAACGGGCCGGCGATGAGGATCACACCGGTCTGCAACGCCTCCAACCCCGCCGCGGGATCGTCCCGGCCGGAGTAGAGCAGCACCGCCGCGACGGCGCCGGTGGCCACACCCCAGAACACCACGAGCCAACGCCTCGGCTCCGGGTCGCCGTTCTGGCTCAGCATGCCCATGACGATCGAGGCGGAGTCGGCACCGGTGACGAAGAAGATCGCCACGAGGAAGACCGCGAGCGCGATCGTGATCGTCGCCGCCGGGTAGTCGGACAGCGTGTTGAACAGCGCGCTCTCCTGACCCTCGGCCAGACGAGCCGCCATGTCGACGCCGCGGTGTAGCTGCAGGTCCATCGCGACGCCACCGAAGATCGAGAACCAGACGGCGCTGACCAGGCTGGGCACGATGATGACGAAGACCACGAACTGGCGGATCGTGCGGCCGCGCGAGATGCGGGCGATGAACATGCCGACGAACGGCGACCAGCTGATCCACCACGCCCAGTAGAAGATCGTCCACGCCGAGAGCCAGACGTCGCCACCGAGGGCGCCGACCCGGAAGCTCATCGCGGGCAGGTGCGACAGATAGCCGCCGATCGACTCGGTGAACACGCCGAGGATGAAGATCGACGGGCCGACGACGAAGAGGAACAGCGCGAGCAGGGCGGCAGCGACCGCGTTCGCGTTCGACAGCCACTTGATGCCGCGGTCGACGCCGCTGACGGCGGAGACGACGAAACACAGCGTGAGGAACGCGATGACGGCCACCGTCAGGGTGAGGTTTCCGCCGGTCTCGATGCCGAAGACGTGCGCGAGACCGCCGGTGATCTGCAGGGCGCCCAGGCCGAGCGAGGCGGCGGAGCCGAAGAGCGTGGCCAGGATCGCGATCATGTCGATGGCGCGACCGGCCGGGCCGGTGGCACGGTCTCCGAACAGCGGGCGCAGGGTGCCGCTGATGAGGTTGCCGTAGCCCTTGCGGTAGGCGAAGTAGGCGATGGTCAGGCCGACCGCGGCGTAGATCGACCACGGGTGGATCGCCCAGTGGAAGAACGTGTACTCCATCGCCAGGTGCGCGGCCTCCTCGGTGGCCGGTTGGGCCAGGCCCATCGGCGGCTCGTTGAGGTGCGACAGCGGCTCCGCCACGCCGTAGAACATGAGGCCGATGCCCATGCCGGTGGCAAACATCATGGACACCCACGAGAACGTGCTGAAGTCCGGCGTGGAGTCGTCGGGGCCGAGCTTGATGTTGCCGTAGCGCGAGGCCGCCAGGAACAGCGAGAACAGCACGAATCCGCCGCTGGCCAGCACGAACAGCCAGTTGAAGTTGCCGGTCACCCAGTTGAGAGCAGCCTCGGTCGACGCGCTGAAGGAGTCGGTGGCGAACCAGCCGTAGGCCAGCACGAGCAGCGAGAGCGCCGCTGCCACCCCGAAGACCACCTTGTCGATGGGCTGTTTGGGTTCGTCGTTCTGCGGTTCACCGGTTGGCGGTTCGACCTGTTCGGCCGGTGGAGCTTGGGCCATGGCTGGCCTCCTGAGCAGGTTGTCGGATCCGGAACGGGGCCCTACGCGAAAAGCCCGACCAATCGACAACGGCGTGCCGAAGTCGTCGATCGGGCGTTGCGCGTCGCGCAACTGTGCGCCTCGAGTTGCATCATGAAGGCGCGCTGAGAAGACACTCTGCCCGTCGATACGCATATCGGCAAGAGTTCCGTGCTGTCTCAGCAGAACCCATGCGCCCGCACGTTTTCCGACGTTCAACCCATATCCGACGGGGTCAGCCCTCCCCGACGGAGGCAGCTTCCCGCCACCCGAGCTGGGCGCTCACCTCGGTAGCGGCCTCCAGCAGCATCGCCAGCACCTCGGCCACCCGCTCATCGTCGAAGCGGAACGTCAGGCCGGACACACTCAACGAGGCGACGATCGCGCCGCTGGAGTCGCGGATCGGCCCGGCAATCGCGGTGAGGCCGACGTCGAGTTCGTCGACGGCGATCGCGTAGCCCTGTTCGGCCACCTCGTCGAGTTCGCGTTGCAGCTGCGCCGCATCGGTGACGGTGCTCGGGGTATACGGCACGAGTTCGTCGAAGATCTCGGCACGCTCGTCGGGCTCCAGTTCGCACAGCAGAACCTTGCCGTTCGAAGTGGCGTGCAGCGGGATGCGCTGCCCCACCCAGTTGTACGTCGAACGGGTGCCGCCACCGGCGACCTGGTCGACATAGAGGGCGGCGCCGGAGGAGAGCACGGCGACGTTGACCGTCTCCCCGGTGGCGTCGGCGAGCCGGCGGCATACCGGCCGGGCCGCGTCGACGAGGTCGATGCGGGCGTCGGTCGCGCCGGCCAGGCGCAGGATGCCGGCACCGAGGCGGTAGTGCCCCCGGTCGGCCACCTGCTCGACGAGGCTGCGGCGCTCGAGGGCGGCGACGAGCCGACTCGCGGTGCTCTTGTGCACGCCCAGCTCGCCGGCCAGGCGGGTCACCCCCAGCGCACCGTGTTGCGCCAGCAGCTCCAGGATCGTGACGGCCCGGTCGACGGACTGCACCGTCGACTCCCCGGCCTCAGAGGTTCCCGAGTTTCCCGGCTTCTCCGCGCCCTTCACGCCGCGTGCCTTGTTCCGCATGGCGCAACCATACGGGAGTCTTCCCGTATTGACCCCCGACAGCTACGATTTTGTTGCGTACTCCGCGGCATGTTCCGCTATTCGCACCACGACGCCGGTTTCGGCGTTCGGGCACCCAACTTGGAGGTAGGGCCGTGACCAGCCCCGTCCCCGGCGCCGCCGCGCTGGCCGCCGTGAAGTCCGCCGCACGCCAGGCACAGGGCCTGACCCACCAGAGCGGCGTCGACGAGTCGACCGACGCGAGCCGGCAGTACGTGCTCACGCTGTCGTGCCCGGACCGTCCCGGCATCGTGGCGACCGTGACGCGCATGCTCTTCGAGGGCGGCGCCAACATCGAGGAGAGCCAACAGTTCGACGACCGGCTCACCGACCACTTCTTCATGCGCATCCACTTCTCCGACACCGGTGAGGGTTCGGTCGAGGCCTGGCGCGAACGGGTCACGCCGATCGCGCAGGAGTTCGGCATGACGTGGGAGTTGTGGCGGGCCACCAACCCGTACCGCACGCTGATCATGGTCAGCAAGGCCGGGCACTGCCTCAACGACCTGCTGTTCCGGTGGTACAGCGGCGGGCTCAACATCGTCATCCCCGCGATCGTGTCGAACCACACCGACCTCGAGCCGCTCGCGCGCTCCTACGGCCTCCCGTTCCACCACATCCCCATCACCGCCGACACCAAGCCGGAGGCCGAGGCCGCCCTCATGCAGCTGGTCCGCGACAACGACATCGACCTTGTCGTGCTCGCGCGGTACATGCAGGTGCTCTCCGACGAGCTGTGCCGGGAGATGTCGGGTCGGATCATCAACATCCACCACTCGTTCCTGCCCAGTTTTAAGGGCGGGCGGCCCTACCACCAGGCCTTCGAGCGCGGAGTCAAGCTCGTCGGCGCCACCGCGCACTACGTGACCGCCGACCTCGACGAGGGCCCGATCATCGAGCAGGACGTCACCCGCGTCGACCACCGCATGGGCCCGTCCGACCTGGTGCGCGCCGGGCAGGACGTCGAGGCCGACGTGCTCTCGCGCGCCGTGAAATGGCACTGCGAGTCGCGCGTGATCCTCAACACCGACCGCACCGTCGTCTTCGACTGACGCCCTCGCCTCCCCTCACCGCTGTCTCGGCAGGGTGATCTCCGTGGGACGTACCGTGTGGAGCACATCCGCCATGACAGCGACGGCCACGGATCAGCCAGCGGTCCGAAAACTGTCAGGAAGTCCGATTAGTCTCACTTGCTGCCTCGCAACCGAAGCCCGCACGGCGATCGCCCGTCGCGGTCGCAATCGAGTCGCCGCGGGGTATCGGTGGGCAATCGGCAGATCGGGCGCCGGGCGTTGCTGGGCACCGCCGGGCTCGGCGCGCTCGCGGGCGGCGCCTGGTGGCTCGGGCCAGAGCGTCTGGAGTCGGGGCGCGACGCGGTGCTCGAGGGTGCGCGGGAGGCGTTTCAGGACGTCCGCGACTCGCTGCCCGACGCGCCCGACGCGGCTGCCCCTGCCGGCCCACGGCCTGCGCCGCAGGTGGTGCGCGCGTCGCAACTCACCCCGTACCGACAGCTCGCCGGCTCGCAACTGCGCTACGAGGTCGACAACGTGCCGGCCCGGTTTCCGATGGACGCGGCTTTCGCGAGCCAACTCGACGCGAGCCTGCGCTCGCACTGGCAGGCCCGGCGCTGGGGCGTGCCCGGGCAGCTTTCCTGCCTCGGAACCCACCGGCAGGCGCCCGCTGAGCAAGCGTCGTCCTGGCACCACGCCGGACGTGCCTTCGACCTGGCCGCCGTGCGCACCACCGCCGGCCGCGACCTCGTCAGCTGTCGCTTCGACAGGTGGGGCAACGGCCCCGACCACGCCGCTCAGGCCGGGGCCTACTGGCGGATCGCCGCCACCCTGCACCGCGACTTCGCGTACGTGCTGACATACCTGTACGACAGCGCCCACCACGACCACATCCACCTCGACAACGGCCTGTCCGGCAGCGAACGGAGCCGGTTCACCCGCTCCCGCGTGCAGGTACAGGCCGTGCAGGCCATCTGCACGTACGTGTGGGACCGGCCGGTGGAGCTCTCGGGGCGTTGGGATTCGGCGACCGCCGACGCGACCGACGAGGTGTTGGCCGGCATCGGCGCCGGCGGCCGGCTCGGGCGCATCACCCGCAGTCAGGACGCCTGGCACACCTTCCTGTCCGCCACGGCGCGGCATCCGTGACGACCGTGACGACCGTGACGACCGGCGCGAGACGCCGCCCCGGGAACGTCGAATCCATCCGGTCCACCCGAGCCCGAGTCCATCGGGTCCACCGGGTCCGCGGTTCGTCGGGAGGCCCGAAGTGTTTGACTGCCGGCATGACCGATCCCGCCGGAGGCCTGCCCGCGTCGCGGCTGCGACCCCGGCTGTGGTCGCTCCTGCTCGACTACCTGGTCATCGCCTGTTGGATCGGCGTGCTCACGGTCGTCGGCCTCGCGGTGCGCCCGATGCTGCCGCCCGCCGACTCGACGCTGCGACCGGCGGCCTTCGATCTCGTCGCGTTCGTCATGACCGTGTTGCCGGTGTGGGGCTACCTGACGATCACGGAGGCGGGCCGCCGCCAGGCCACGTTCGGCAAGCGGGCCGCCGGGTTGCGGGTGTTGCGCGCCGACGACGCCCCGGCCTCCGGGGGAGCGGTGGCGCTGCGCAACGCGGTCAAGCTGTTGCCCTGGCAGCTGGCCCACGTCGCCGTCGCCCGGTTCATGCTCGCCGTCGACCTCGGCCTCGGCACGCTGGCCTACGTCGCGAGCCTGGCCCTCGTCGTGCTCACCGTGCTCATGGCCGTGCGCGACCCCCTGCACCGGGGACTGCACGACCGGGTCGCGGGCACCCGCGTCGTCTCCTGGTAGATCGAGTCTCCTGGTAGATCGACCGTGACGCGCGGGCGCCCGCGGCCGGATCAGTCTCCGAGTTCGGTGCGGCGGCGGGCGACGAACTCCTCGAGCTCGGCGCGGATCACGTCGTCGAGCGGCGGCTGCTCGTAGGCCTCCAACTGGGCCTGGTACAGCTGCGCCGCGCGGGCGTTGGCGTCGAGGGCGCCGCCGCGCAGCCACCGGTCGTAGTTGTCGCTGCTGGACAGGAACGGCCGGTAGAAGCAGTCGCGGAAGCGCTCCATCGTGTGCATCGCCCCGAGGAAGTGCCCGCCGTGGCCGACCTCGACGTGCGCGTCGAAGGCCAGCGAGGCCTCGTCGATCTCCAGCGGGGTGAACTCGTGCTGCAGCATCTCGAGGATCTGCGCGTCGACCACGAACTTCTCGAAGGAGGCGACCAGGCCGCCGTCGAGCCAGCCGGCGGAGTGCATCACCCAGTTGACGCCGGCCAGGAACGTCGGCATGAGCGTCATCAGCGCCTCGTAGCCCGCCTGCGCGTCGGCCACCTGGGAGCTGGTCATGCCGCCGCCGGAGCGGAACGGCAGCCCGAAGTGCCGGGCGATCTGGCCGGTGCACAGCAGGCCCTGGCCCGACTCCGGCGTGCCGAACGTCGGGGAGCCGGTCTTCATGTCGATGTTGCTCAGGAACGAGCCGAAGATCACCGGGCAGCCGGGCCGGATGAGCTGCGCGAGCGCGATGCCCGAGAGCGCCTCGGTGATCTGCTGCACGAGCGCCGCGGGGATCGTCACCGGCGACATCGCGCCCATGAGCAGGAACGGTGTGAGCACGACCGGCTGCGCGGCGGCGCTGTACTCGAACAGCGCGTCGAGCATGCGGTCGTCCCAGCGCAGGGGCGAGTTGCAGTTGATGAGGCTGATCGACACCGGCGTCTGCTCGATCGCCTCGCGGCCGCCGAAGAGGATCTCGCCCATCGCGATCGTGTCGGCGGCGTTCGGGCCGGAGACGACGTTGCCCATGTAGATCTTGTCGGTCAGCGTCATGAGCGCGAGGTTCATGTCGAGGTGGCGGCTGTCCAGCGGGGTGTCGTTCGGCTCGCACACCACCCCGCCCGCGGAGTCGAGCACCGAGTAGCTCTGCGCGAGGCGCAGGAAGTTGCGGTAGTCCTCGAACGTGCCGTCGCGGCGCTGGTCGCCGGCGCGCACGAACGGCGGGCCGTAGACCGCGCCGAAGGCCATCGACTGGCCGCCGATGTGCACGTTGTTCTGTGGGTTTCGGGCCTGAACGTCGAACTCCTTAGGCGCCTTGGCGACCTGTTCGAGCACGAATTCGGGGTCGAGGAAGACCGTGCTGTCCTCCACCTTCTGGCCGGCCTGGCGGAAGAGTTCGAGCGCCCGGTCGCTCATGAACTCCACGCCGACCTCACTGATGAGGCGGCGCCAGCCGGCGTCGAGCTGCGCCATCGCCTGCTCGGAGAGGATCTCGTAGCGGGGCATGCGGTTGACGAACATGAGCGGGGTGACTCCTTTGACGGGGCGGTCGTCGGACGACGTCGCAAGCGGTGCGATCCGGAGTGGCGGCCCGGCATTGACGGCCGGGGGACCCAGAATCTAGCCTCATGATGTGGAACAACGTTCCCACATCATGGGGTAAGCCTGACAGTCGTTCGACGCGTAGTCCAGACCGGGGAGGCAAGTCGATGAGCCGAAGTGTGGCACCCGAGGCGAGCAGGTCCGCCGCCTCCGGTGGCGCCCAGGCCATCGATCGGGCCGCCGACCTGGTGTATCGCGTGGTGGCCGGCGGTGGTGATCCCGTGACCTTCACACAACTGTGTGAAGAAGCAGGTTATGCGCGGTCGACGACCTCGCGACTGCTGGGGGCGCTGGAACGCAACAACCTGCTGCGGCGGGACGATTCGGGGGGCTGGCTGCCCGGCTCCCTGTTCGAGCAGTACGCCAGCGGGGCCACCCGCAACGAGCGGCTCGTGCACCTGGCGACGCCGTTCATGGAGAAGCTCGGCGGGTCGACCGGTGAGACGGTCAACCTCGCCGTTCCGGCGGGGGAGTCCGTCGTGCAGATCGCGCAGATCGACTCGACGTTCTTCCTCGGCAGCATCGACTGGGTAGGGGTGGACGTGCCGGTGCACACCTCGGCGATGGGCAAAGTGCTCCTCGCCCACGGGGCCGTCCCCGTGCCCAGCGGTCGCCTGGCCAGGCTCACCCCGGCCACGGTCACCTCGGCGACCGAGCTCCACAAGCACCTCGAGCAGATCCGAGCGGACGGCTACGCCGCGACGATCGACGAGCTCGAGGTGGGCCTCGTCGGCATCGCCGCGCCCGTACGCAGCCACGGTCGCGTCGTCGCCGCCCTCGGCCTGTCCGGCCCCACTTCCCGACTCGCAGACCTCCCCACCACCGGCGCGCACGTGGTCGCCCAGGCAGACGCCCTGTCGACCCGGCTCGGCCCGCACCGCAAGAAAGGCGCAGCATGACCCCCGAGCAGATCCTCCAGGAGATGTACGACCAGACGATGGTCGGCAACGGCCCCAAGGTCCTGGAGCTCACTCACCAGGCCCTCGACCAGGGCATGGAGCCGCAGACGCTCCTGTTCGACTCCCTCATCCCCGCGCTGGAGGAGGTCGGCGCCCGCTTCGAGCGCGGCGACTACTTCGTGCCGGAGATGCTCGTGGCCGGCAAGGCCATGGCCGGATCCATGGAGGTGCTGCGGCCCCTGCTGGCCGACACCGGCGTGGAGACCATCGGCAAGTTCGTCATGGGCACCGTGAAGGGCGACGTGCACGACATCGGCAAGAACCTCGTCAACATCATGCTCGAGGGCGCGGGCTTCGAGGTCATCGACCTCGGCGTGCAGGTGGCGCCGGAGAAGTTCCTCGCCGCCATCGAGGAGCACCAGCCCGACATCGTCGGGATGTCCGCCTTCCTCACGACGACGATGCCGATGTTCAAGGCCAACATCAACACGCTCGAGAAGGCCGGCAAGCGCGACAGCGTCATCATCATGGTCGGCGGCGCGCCCGTCACCCAGGAGTACGCCGACGCGGTCGGGGCCGACGGCTATGCCGCCGACGCCTCCGCCACCGTCAAGCGCGCCAAGGCCCTGCTCGCGCAGCGGCGCGCCAAGGTCCCCGCCTGAGCCGGCCCACCCCACCGACTCTCCACCCCGTCTCCAGACCAGGAGCCCCCATCGTGTCCCAGCCTCTTCACACCGTTCTCCGTTCGGCCTCCAAGGAGGTCGTCCTCGGATCCGACAAGCCGTTCTGCGTCATCGGTGAGCGCATCAACCCCACCGGCCGGCGCATCTTCCAGGAGCAGCTGCGCGCCGGTGACCTGTCGGCCATCGAGAAGGACGTCGCGGCGCAGGTGGCCGGCGGCGCCGACGTGCTCGACGTCAACATGGGCGTGCCGCTGACCGACGAGGCCGAGCTGCTCGTCAAGGCCATCCAGCTCGTGCAGTCGCTGACCGACCTGCCGATCTGCATCGACTCCTCGGTCGTCGAGGCCCTGGAGGCGGGACTGCAGGTCTACCAGGGTCGCGCGCTGGTCAACTCGATCACGGCCGAGGACGAGCGGATGGAGCAGATCCTGCCGCTGGTCAAGAAGTACGACGCCGCCGTGGTCGCCCTGCCGAACGACGCCGACGAGATCCCGATGGACTCGGCCAAGCGCGTCGAGCTCACCGAGAAGATCGTGCGGGTCGCCACGCAGGAGTACGGCATCGCGATCGAGGACATCGTCATCGACCCGCTGGCCATGCCCATCGGCGCCGACTCCTCGGTCGGTCGTACGGCCCTGACGACGATCCGCGAGATCCACCAGCGGTGGGGGCTGAACATGACGTGCGGGGCCTCGAACGTCTCGTTCGGCATGCCGCAGCGGCACGCGATCAACGCCGCGTGGCTGCCGATGGCGATGACCGCGGGCATGACCAGCGCGATCATGGACGCCCGGACCCCGGAGATCGTCACGTCCGTGCGCGCCGCGGACCTGCTGCTCGGCAACGACGAGTGGGGCATGAGCTGGATCTCCGCGCACCGCGCGAGGCAGGCTCAGGCCGCGACGTCGGCATGACGGACTCCCAGCAGCAGACCGATCCCGTCGATCTCGACGCGCTGCGCCGCGAGGGGCTCCTGGAGCCGGCGTCGCCGTCCTCGGCGGGCACCGGCGGCGACGGCACCGGCCGGGTCACCCTGCGCTTCGCCCCCTCGGGGCGCGACGTGCGGGTGCCGCCCGGGGTGTCGGTCTTCGACGCCGCGAGCTGGAACGGCATCGCGATCGACTCCACCTGCGGCGGCCACGGCACATGTCGCAAATGCAAGGTACAACTGACCGAGGGCACAGCCCCGATCACGCGGCACGACGTGCGCACGTTCTCCGCCTCCAAGCTGGAGGCGGGGTGGCGGCTCGCGTGTCTCGTGCGCACCACCTCCGACCTGGCGATCGACGTGCCGCCGCTGGTCACCCGGCCGAAGGCGTCGACGGTCGGGGTCGGCCGGCAGGTGATCCTGCGGCCGTCGGTGCAGAAGCGCCACCTGCAGCTGGAGGAGCCGAGCCTGGCCGACCAGCGCACCGACGTCGTGCGGATCCTCGACGCCATCGACGACCTCGAGCTGACCGCCGACCTGCACGCGATCCGGCGCGCCGCGACGGTCTTGCGGGAGGCGAACTACGACGTGACCGCCGTCGTCATCGACGAGACACTGGTCGACGTCGAGGCCGGTGACACGACGGAACGCTCGTTCGCGATCGCCTACGACCTCGGCACGACGACGGTCGTGGTCACCCTGCTCGACGTCACCACCGGAACCCCGGCCGCGGTCGCCTCGATGCTCAACGGGCAGCAGCCGTTCGGCGCGGACGTCATCACGCGCATCAGCGCGACGATGATGGACGACACGGCCGCGGGGCGGCTGCGCGAGCTGGCGCACCGCACGCTGCGCGAGCTCGCCGACGAGGTGCTCGCCGAGGCGCAGGTCGCGCCGACCGAGGTGTACGAGGTCGCGCTCGCCGGCAACGCGACGATGACCGCGCTCGCGCTCGGCATCGACCCCGAGCCGCTGGGCGTGGCGCCGTTCGTCATGTCGTCGGCCTCGCTGCCGCCGATGCCCGTCTCCGAGCTCGGGCTCGAGCTGCACCCGGGGGCCCGGGCCGTCGTGCTGCCGGCGCTCGGCGCGTACGTCGGCGGCGACATCGTCGCCGGCATGCTCGCCTCCGGCATGGACCGAGACAAGCGGGTTCGCCTGTTCATCGACGTCGGCACGAACTGCGAGATCGTGCTCTCCGACGGCGAGCGCATCCTGGCCACCGCCGCGCCCGCCGGGCCCGCTTTCGAGGGCGGCGCGATCCGGTGCGGGATGCGCGCCGCGGACGGGGCGATCGAGGTCGTCAAGCTCGACCCCGAGGCGGGTTCGGGTTCGGGCTC
Source organism: Piscicoccus intestinalis NBRC 104926 (assembly GCF_001515525.1). Taxonomy (GTDB): domain Bacteria; phylum Actinomycetota; class Actinomycetes; order Actinomycetales; family Dermatophilaceae; genus Kineosphaera; species Kineosphaera intestinalis. The sequence continues at coordinate 18,019 of NZ_BCNQ01000088.1, forward strand.
GGGTTCCGGCTCCGGCTCCGGCTCCGAGGAAACCGGTCAGCCGGTGAGCCTCGGGGTGATCGGCGACGTCGAGCCGCGCGGCCTGTGCGGCTCGGGCCTGGTCGACGCGGTGGCCGAGCTGTCTCGGGTCGGGCTGCTCGACGCCTCCGGACGGTTCATCACCGACGAGGAGGCGGCGACCACGCTGCCCGCCCTGGCCGACCGGCTGACGAGCATCGACAAGGAGCGCGTGTTCGTGCTGCACCGGCCGACGCCGGACGCGGACGCACAGGAAAGTGTGTACCTGTCGCAGCGGGACGTGCGCGAGCTGCAGTTCGCCAAGGCCGCGATCTCCACGGGCTGGTCGCTGCTGCTCGGCGAGCTCGAGCTGGAGCACCGCGACGTGCAGCAGGTGCTGCTCGCGGGCTCGTTCGGCAGCTACCTGTCGCCGGCCGCCGCGGTGCGGATCGGGCTCGTGCCGAAGCTGCCGGTCATGCGGATCGTGTCGGCCGGAAACGTCGCCGGGGAGGGCGCCAAGATGGTGCTGCTGTCCGCGCGCGAGCGGGCCGGCGCCGAGGCGCTGCTGCAGGAGGTGAGTTATGTCGAACTCTCCGACCGCGCGGATTTCAACGACCGCTTCGTCGAGCAACTCGCCTTCCCCACCTGACGACAACCGGCCGAAGGCTGCCCTTTCGGTCGAGGGCTCGGGCCGCAACCCTAGCCCCCGACCCATAGGGCAGCCTTCGGCCAGGGGTGGGACGGTGGCACGCGAGGCGCCGGGCCGCGAGGGACGCGTGGGACGCGTGGCGCTCGTGGCGTGTGGCGCGTTGGCGCAGCCGGCGGCCGACATCGCCCGAGCGCGGGGGTGGGCGCTCGACGTGCACCCGCTGCCGCCGCTGCTGCACAACGCGCCGCGGCGCATCGCCGCCGAGGTCGAACGGCTCGTCGACGAACTGGCTGCCCGCTACGACCGGATCGCCGTCGGGTACGCCGACTGCGGCACGTACGGCGCGCTCGACGAGGTCTGCGAGCGCCGGGGCCTGCGCCGCCTGCCCGGGCTGCACTGCTACGACCTGTTCGCCGGGGCCGACACGATGGCCGCGACCTTCGAGGCGGAGCCGGGCACGTACGTGCTCACCGACTTCCTCGTCGCCTCCTTCGACCGCACGGTCTGGCGCGAGCTGGGCCTGGACCGCTACCCCCAGCTGCACGAGGACTACTTCGGGCACTACACGCGCTGCGTCTGGCTGGCCCAAGAGCCCACCCCCGAACTGCGGGCGGGCGCGCAGCGGGCCGCCGACCGGCTCGGCCTGCCGCTGCAGGTCGTGCCGACGGGCACCGGGCGGCTGGCGACGGCCCTGGCCGACCTGGTGGCCTGAGCGTCACGATGGGGGTGTGACCGCCTCCGGGCCCGACGGGCCACACCGGCCCGACCGGCCCTACCGCCCCCGGGGCGCGCCCGCCGACCTCGCCGACACGCTGGTGTGTCGCTGGGACGCGACGCTGTCCGGGCCGATGCTCATGGTGCCCGACGGCTGCCTGGAACTCATGTGGCTGGACGGGCGCGGTCTGCTCGTCTGCGGCCCGGAGACCGTGAGCTGGCCGGCCGCCCACGCTCGCCCCATCGAGGGCTCCGGACTGCGCTTCCGGCCCGGGCGGGCGGCGCCGGTGCTGCGG
>NZ_BCNQ01000089.1 GCF_001515525.1 Piscicoccus intestinalis NBRC 104926
CCGGCAGCTTTGGCAGCTCCGGCAGCTTCGGCAGGCCAGGGCACCGAACCGGACTCGCGTGAGCGTCCCGACGACACGCAAGGAGTGGAGCGATGAGCCAGAGCCAGCCGCCCGCAGCCGACCAGCCGCCCGCAGCCGATCAGCCGCCCGCGGCCGATCAGCCGCCCGCGGCCGACCGGCCACACGCCGACCAGCCGGCGCGGCGTCCGCAGACGAGCGCGGCGGGCCTGCACGCGCAGGTCGTGTCGCTGCAGCGCCGCAACGAGGGTCTGGTCCGCACGCTGGAGACGGCCCGCGAACAGCTCGTCTCCCTCAAGCAGCAGGTCGAGGCCCTGGCCACGCCGCCGTCGAGCTACGGCGTCGTGCTGAGCCGCCACGACGACGGCACGCTCGACGTGCTCGCGGCTGGCCGGCGCCTGCGGGTGCAGGTCAGCCCCGGTGTCGAGGCCGACGACCTCGCCGTCGGTCGCGACGTGCGGCTCAACGAGGCGCTGGCGGTGGTGGCCGTCGCGGGCTGGGAGGAGACCGGCCAGGTCGTCGTCGTCCACGAGGTGCTCGGCGACGACCGGCTCGTCGTCGTCGTGCACGGCGAGGAGCACCGGGTCGTGCGCCGCGCCCAGCCGCTGGCCGGCCGGGTGCTGCGCGGCGGCGACCACGTGCTCCTGGAGACGCGGTCGGGCTTCGTCTACGAGGTCATCCCCAAGGCCGAGGTCGAGGACCTCGTGCTCGAGGAGGTGCCCGACATCACCTACGACGACATCGGCGGTCTCGCCGGGCAGATCGAGCAGATCCGCGACTCGGTCGAGCTGCCCTACCTGCACCCGGAGCTGTTCCGTGAGCACCACCTGCGCCCGCCCAAGGGCGTGCTGCTGTACGGCCCGCCCGGCTGCGGCAAGACGCTCATCGCGAAGGCCGTCGCGGCCTCCCTGGCCCGGCAGAGCGCCGCCGCGCGCGGCACGCAGGAGACGACGAGCTACTTCCTCAACATCAAGGGCCCGGAGCTGCTCAACAAGTACGTCGGCGAGACCGAGCGGCAGATCCGGCTCATCTTCTCCCGGGCCCGCGAGCACGCGACCTCCGGAGCGCCCGTCGTCGTCTTCTTCGACGAGATGGATTCGCTGTTCCGCACCCGCGGCTCGGGTCTGTCCAGCGACGTCGAGACGACGATCGTGCCGCAGCTGCTCGCCGAGATCGACGGCGTCGAGCGCCTCGACAACGTCATCGTCATCGGCGCCAGCAACCGCGAGGACATGATCGACCCGGCGATCCTGCGGCCCGGCCGGCTCGACGCGAAGATCAAGATCGAACGCCCCGACGAGGGCTCGGCCCGCGACATCTTCGCCAAGTACCTCACGCCCGACCTGCCGTTCCACGCCGACGAGCTGGCCGCGGCCGACGGCGACCCGGCCCGCGCCGCGAGCGCGATGATCGACGCCGCGGTCGAGCGCATGTACGACCGCGGGGTGCACAACCGCTTCCTCGAGGTCAGCTACGCCGACGGCTCGCGGGAGGTGCTGCACTACGCCGACTTCGCCTCCGGCGCGATGATCCAGAACATCGTCGACCGCGCCAAGCGGGCCGCGATCAAGGAGTTCCTCGCCACCGGCGAGCGCGGGCTGCGCACCCGGCACCTGCTCGACGCCTGCGTCGCCGAGTTCGTCGAGAACGAGGACATGCCCGGCACCACCAACCCCGACGAGTGGGCCCGGGTCTCCGGCCGCCGCGGCGAACGGGTCGTCGCGATCCGGCGCATCGCGCCGCAGGAGGAGCCGGTCGCGGCGCCCGAGGGTGAGCTCAGCGGGGAGCCCGGGACGCCCGGGACCCGGCCAGGCGGGCGTCCGCGAGGCATCGAGGACGTCGAGCCGCGCGGCACCTACCTGTAAGGCGAGTCGGGCGGCGTCGTCTGGCGATCGAGGCGGCCGCGGGTCCGTCGCGCCGGCTCGGCCTTCGAGCCAGGCGGGACTTCGGGCGCAGGCGGCGTCGCGCGATCGAGCAGGCGCGAGCTATGCGCGGGTCAGGCGCGCCGGCGCGAGCTGTGCGCGGGTCAGGCGCGGCGGCGTCGGGCGATCGCGCCGGCGACCGCGCGCCACCCGAACAGCAGCAGACCGGTGACGATCGAGGCGACGGCGATGAAGCTCGTGGCCACGCCCTGGCCGGTCATCGCGCGCAGCAGCATGCCGCCGGCGATCGTGCCGACCCACACGAGCACCGCGCCCGAGGAGTCGGTGGGCGCCCGGCTCAGCAGCACGTAGGAGACCACCCAACCGAGCACCGCGCCGACGAGGAACGGCCACGCGGTGTCGACGACCCCCGCGGCCGTCATCCCCTCGGCGTGGCTCATCCGGCCCAGCGCGGCGAAGACCACGATGACGACCGCGTCGAGCACGGCGGCGACGGGTGTGGAGACGGTGGGCGCCACCGGGCGACCCACGGTCGGGGAACTCATGCGCTGACCTCCTGCGCCGTGCGGGTCGGGTGCGACGGTACCCGGCCGGCCGGCGACCCCGGCGGTTCGGGCTGGCGGGGCAGCGTCGGCTGCTCCGGCTCCTGGGAGACGGGCCCGTCGGCGAAGTGCAGCGACAACTGCGGCGGCGCGTGCCGCGGGTCGACGCCGTCGAACAGGCTGCTCACCGACTCCCCGATGTGGATGCGGGCCATCGCCTCGGCGAACAGTCCGGCGACCGAGCGCACCTGCAGCCCGGGCCAGTCCGCGGGCGGCGGGACGGTGTCGGTGGTGACGACCTCGCTGATGAGCGGGTGCGCCTGCAGCCGCTGCGGCGCGGAGCCGGCGAACAGGCCGTGCGTGCACGCGACCGCGGCGCTGGGGCAGCCCGCCTCGCCGAGCTTGTCGAGGAGCCCGATCATCGAGCCGCCGGTGGCGATCTCGTCGTCGAGCACGATGGCGGGCTTGCCGTCGACGTCGCCGACGATCGAGTCGATCTCCACCCGGTCGTCGGCGAGCCGCTGCTTGTTGCCCGCGGCGACGGGCAGCCCGAGGAGCCGGGCGAACTGGGTGGCGGTCTTGGCGTTGCCGAGGTCGGGGGAGACGACGACGTGGTCGTCGAGGCTCTGGCCGCGGAAGTGGTCGGCGAGCGCGCCGATGGCGGTGAGGTGGTCGACGGGCACCGAGAAGAAGCCGTGCACCTGCGGAGCGTGCAGCGCCATCGTCAGCACCCGGTCGACGCCGGCGGTGCTGAGCATGTCGGCGACGAGCCGCCCGCCCAGCGAGATGCGGGAGGCGTCCTTCTTGTCGGAGCGGGCGTACGCGTAGTGCGGGATGACCGCGGTGATCTGGGCCGCCGACGCGCCGCGGGCCGCGTCGATCATGAGCAGCAGCTCCATGAGGTGGTCCTGCGTCGGCGGCACGAGCGGCTGCACGATGTAGACGTCGCGCTGACGGCAGTTGGCCAGCAGTTGCACCTGCAGGCAGTCGTTGCTGAACCGCTTGATGTCGACCGGCGACAACGGCACTCCGAGGTGCTGGCAGATCCGGCGGGCCAGGCCCGGGTGGGCGTTTCCGGAGAACACGATGACGTCACGCACGAAGGGGCCACCTCGTCGTCGCAGGGAGAGCGTCGCGGCTCAGCATAACGAGACCTCCCGCAGGCTTCAGGAGGCGTCGGCGCGTCGGTCGTGTCGGTCGTGTCGCGGCGGCGTGTCGGTGGGGTGTCGGGTGTCCAGGCCGGGCTCAGCCCAGGTGCCGCCGTAGGAAGGCGACGATCTCGTCGCGGTGCCCCGCGACGCCGACGCACAAGCCGGGGGTGCTGGCGAACCCGTGCGGGGCGCGCGGATATTCGGTGAGGTCGGCGGGCACACCGGCGGCGCGCAGGGCGTAGGCGTAGCGGCGTCCCTCGTCGCGCAGCGGGTCGAGGCCGGCGACCTGGACGAGCGCGGGCGGCAGGTCGTGCAGCTGCCCGAGGGCGGGGGAGATCAGCGGGTCGAGCGCGGTGAGGGCGTCCGGCGCGGTGCCCAGGTAGTTGGCGAAGAAGCCATCGGTGTCGCGGCGGGTGAGGATCGGCCCGCGCGCGAACTCGATCTTCGAGCGGTTCAGGCAGGTGGAGTCGACGCTGGGGTAGATGAGCACCTGGCCGGCCAGAGCCGGGCCGCCCTCGTCGCGCACCAGCTGCGTACACACCGCCGCGAGGTTGCCGCCCGCGCTGTCTCCGGCGACCGCGAGACGCTCGGGGTCACCGCCCCAACCGGGGACGAGGGCGGGCAGCCCGCGCAGTGCGTCGATGCTGTCGTGGACCGCGGCGGGCGCGGGGTGCTCCGGCGCGAGTCGGTAGTCGACGGAGATGACGAGGAGACAGGCCTGCGAGCTCAGGTGCGAGCACAGCGGGTCGTAGTCCTCGACCTGCCCGAGCGTCCAGCCTCCGCCGTGGAAGAAGACGAGCACCGGCGCCGGGTCGGTGGCCGCCTCGGGACGGTAGCGCCGCACCCGCACGCGCCGTCCGCCGCGCACGGGCACCTCGTCGTCGACGATCGTGACACCGGGGTGCACGGGCCCGGTGATCGCGTCGAGCAGCCTCGTGCGCCGCGGCACCACGCGCCGACGGGCCAGCTCCTGCGGGCTCTGATCGGCGACGGAGCCGGCCACCCGCGACAGCCGGTGCAGCAGCCGGGTGCGCAGTGGCACGGTACGTGCGGCGGGAGCCTGACTCATGCCTCCATGCTGCGCCGGGCCCCGATGCGCCACCACGCGGGGCCGCCGGCGCGCGAGCGCCACCGGCCGCCCCTGATCCCACGGACGATTTTTCGAGGCCGACTGTCGATCTGCGGGCTCCTCGCCCGTCACCCTGGTGAGCGAGCCGCCAGGGCTCGCCCGACGAAGGAGGGTCCCATGCCTCGCTACCTTGTCCTGCTGCCCGCTCCCGAGCAGGAATGGGAGAACCTGCCGCCCGAGGCGCACGCGGCGGGGATGCGTGCTCACGAGCGCTTCGGTGCCGTGCTACGCGCCGGTGGCCACACTCAGATCCTCGCCAGCCCGCTCACCCCGTCGTCCGAGGCGCTGTCCCTGCGCCCCGACGGCTCGGGCGGAGCGGTGGTCACCGACGGCCCGTTCAGCGAGACCGTCGAACAGATCGCGGGCTTCTATCTCATCGAGACCGACGACCCCGACGGGCTGGTCGAATGCTGCAGGCACCTGGCCGCCAGCGGCGACCTCATCGAGCTGCGCAAGCTCGCCGGCCCCGGCGACGACCGCGCCGGGCAGCCGTAGGACGGTTCGCCCGGAGTCTCGCGGCCCGCGTCAGTCACGGTCTCCCGCTGCGGGGACGTTCTCCGCGGCGCGGCGACCGGTGCGGCCGGTGACCCACCAGGCCAGGCCCCACAGCACGGTGACCGCGGCAGTGATCAGCCCGGGCAAGGTGGCGAGCGGCGCCTCGGGGCTGTCGGCCAACCCGATGTTCAGCAGCACCGGCGGTTGGGCGAGCACCACCAGGATCGTGCCGAGCAGCACGGGCAGCATCGGCAGGGCGCGCGCCGATCCGGGGGTCGAAGGCTCGCGCTCGGCGAGGTGCGCCATGACCAGCGTGAGCGCGAAGACGAGAGCGCCGAGCACGCTCCACGCGGTGGCCGGCAGCTCGTTGCGGGCCCACCAATCCGACTCCCCGCCGGTCATGAGCTCGAGGGTCCCGACGATCGACCCCACGGCGGGAACGAGGGCCAGCGCCGCGCCGACTGCGGCCAGCAGCCGGCGCCAGCCGCGCCACGGCCCGGCGACCAGGGCGAGCGTGCCCGCCACGAACAGGGCCTGCCCGGCGATGCCCGCGACGAAGCGCCCGGTCAGGTTCGACGCGTCGTCCGGCAGTTGCGGGGCGTCCGGCCCCGTCGCCGCCGTGGCCAGCAGCGCGAGGCCGACGAGCCCGCTGAGCACGATGAGCGCCCCGCCGATCTGCAGGGCCCGACGGCCGCGCGGCGACGGGCGCGAATCGACGACGCCCGCCCCGGGAGGCGTTCGCGGCGCTGACCTCGGCCGGCCCCGCACCGCGCCCGCGACGACGAAGGCGCCGGCGAGCGCCTGGCCCGCGCCGGAGTACATGCCGAAGCCCTGCGGGTCGTCATGGCTGACGTCGAACATCGTGAGCACGAGCACCTCCAACACCATCGCGGAGGCGGTGAGCAGCGCGAACGCCGGCACCACCGGCGCCCACCGGCGATCGCGCCCGGCGCCGTCGTCCGTCGCGTTCGCGCGGATGGCCGCGCAGGTGAGCAGGACGACGGGGGCCAACCCCAGGATCCACATCAGCGTCGCCGGCTCCCACATCCAGGCCGACCAGGCGTCGACCGGCTCCTGGTCGACGACGGGCACGGAGTCGATGCCGGTCAGCCGCTCGCGCAGCCACAGCACCGCCGGGCCCGCGAACGAGTAGGCGCCGAGCAGCAGCGCCGGCGCCGCGACCCAGCGCAGCCGCCGCCAGGTGAGGAAGATCAGCGCGATGAGCGCCACGGCGACGAGCAGGTGTCCGGCCGCGGTGAGCTCGCTGCTGTACGGCACGACGTGCCGGCCCATCGTCAGCGGCGTCGACGAATCGTTCTGCCGCGTCGCCAGGTCCGGTTGGCGCATCGGCCCGAACCAGCGCAGCCAGGCTCCGGTGAAGTTCGCCAGCCCGCCGAGCGCGAGCAGACCCCCGCCGAGCCACCACGCCCACGAGGAGCCCGCCCCTTTCGATCCCGGCGGCGGCCCGGCCGCTCCTCCAGTCGCCGCGGACGCCCCCGAGGCGCCCCGGTCGGTGTGCTCGACAACATGACTCGTCATCGGATCATCCCCCACGTCCCCACGTCGCGGATCCCCCTGGACCGCTGAGGATTTCAGTGTCGATCCGCCGAGGCTGCCACGGCAATGCCCGGTTCGGATCGTTATGCGAGTGTTCACGATCCGGCGCGAGCCAGAGCCATGCGTAGGGTGGCGCCCATGAGCGTGCGACGCATCGTGGGCATCGAGACCGAGTACGGCATCAGCGTGCCCGGGCGGCCGCAGGCCAACCCGATGATCCTGTCCGGCGACGTCGTGCGCGCCTACGGCCGCAGCGCGCCGGAGCCGGGCCGGGCCCCCGACTCCGAGCCCCCGCAGGGCCCAGGGACCAACGGGCGCGGCGGCCGGTCGCCCCTGGGCGTGCGCTGGGACTACGCGGCCGAGACCCCGCTGTCGGACGCCCGCGGGTTCTCCCAGCACCGGCTCGACGCGCACGTCAGCCAGCTCACCGACGAGTGGGAGGACGACCCCGGCGTCGCCAACCTCGTGCTCACCAACGGCGCTCGGCTCTACGTCGACCACGCCCACCCGGAGTACTCGTCCCCGGAGGTCGCCACCCCGCGGGAGGCGCTCGTGTGGGACCGGGCCGGCGAGCTCGTCATGACGCGGGCGGCGCAGGTGCTCGCCGACGAGGAGGCGGCCGGGCTGCGGCCCCCGCGCGAGGGCACCCCGACGCTGTACAAGAACAACACCGACGGCAAGGGCGCCTCGTACGGCACCCACGAGAACTACCTCATGCCGCGCGCGACCCCGTTCGCGTCGATCGTCGCCGGCCTGACGCCGTTCTTCGTCGTGCGCCAGATCATCTGCGGCGCGGGGCGTGTCGGCCTCGGCCAGCGCTCGCAGCGGCCCGGCTACCAGATCGCGAGCCGCTCCGACTTCTTCGAGGCCGAGGTCGGGCTCGAGACGACCTTCCACCGCCCGATCATCAACACCCGCGACGAGCCGCATTCGGCGCCCGGGCGGTACCGGCGGCTGCACGTCATCCTCGGCGACGCCAACCTGTGCGACGTCGCCGGCCTGCTCAAGGTCGGCACGACGAGCATCGTGCTCGGCATGATCGAGGACGGGGCGCTGCCGCCCGACCTGCTCATGCGCGAGCCGCTGCCGCAGCTGCACGCGATCAGCCACGACCCGACGCTGTGGGCACAGGTCGAGCTCGCCGACGGCACCCGGCTCACCGGGCTGGAGCTGCACTGGCGCTACCTCGAGGCCGCGCACGCGTGGCTCGACGCCCGAGCCGGGCGCGGCGACAGCAGTTGGGACGACGACACCCGCGAGGTGATGGCGCTGTGGGAGGACGTGCTGACCCGGCTGGGGCGCGACCCGATGCAGGCGCGGGCACAGGTCGACTGGGTGGCCAAACTCGCGCTGCTCGAGCAGTACCGCTCCCGCGACGGCCTCGCCTGGGACTCGGCGCGCCTGGCGGCCATCGACTTCCAGTGGTCCGACCTGCGACCCGGGAAGGGCATCGCCCGCACCCTCGAACGCGCCGGCCGCATCGACCGGCTCACCACCGACGAGGAGGTGGCCGCAGCCGTCGCGGCCGCGCCGCCCTCGACGCGGGCGTGGTTCCGCGGCGAGTGCGTGCGCCGCTACGGGGAGGCGGTGTCGGCCGCCTCGTGGGAGTCGGTCGTCTTCGAGCTGCCCGGGCACGACCGCCTGCAACGCCTCGTCACCGCCGAGCCCTCCCGCGGCACCCGCCACCTCGTCGAGGCGCTGCTCGACCGGCACCCCGACCCCGCCGGCCTCGTCGCCGAGCTGCTCGGTCCGCCCGGCTGAGGGCGACGAGATAGATCCGTATCGACGATGCCGAACGGTCGGCCGACGACGTGAGTGCAGGTCAGTGCAGGTCAGCGCGGTGCGGGTGGTTGCACGGGGCCGTCGCGGTCGTCGATATGGCGAATCCCTCGGCCGGCCCCGCCCTTGCTCGGCGGCTCCCGCGATCGGCGCCCCCGCGCTGGGCGGCCCCCGCGATCGGCAGGGCCCGCGAGGCTGTCGGACCTACCCCCTAAGGTGGAACGACGACGCGCACACGCCCCACAGCGCAGGCAGGAGGGTCCACCCATGGCCGGTCAGGAGCAGCTGCAGCCGCGGCGCAACCGCAGCGAGAACCCCGAGCCGCCCGGCCCACCGGAGCCGGTGGCGCCGCAGGCCAGCGCCCGCAAGGCCGAGCTCGACGCCGACATCGACAGCGTGCTCGACGAGATCGACGGGGTGCTGGAGAGCAACGCCGAGGAGTTCGTCTCCGGCTTCGTCCAGAAGGGCGGCCAGTGAGTCCGTTCGGCCCGTTCGGCACCGACGGGCGCGCCGGCCACCCGGGCTACCCGGGGTCCTCGGGGGTGTCCGGGCATCCGGGCGCGTCGGGTGCCGACCCGTGGGGGCGGCTTCCGGGCGGCTACCACGAGGTCGGCTCCAGTTCGTTCACCGAGTTCCTCGGCCAGGCGGCCCCGCACCTGCTGCCGGGCCGTCGGCTCGTGGGCCAGGGCGGCGTCAACCCCGCCGCGGGCCCGCTGCTCGCGCCGCACGCGACGACGATCGTCACCCTCGCCTACGCCGGCGGGGTGCTGCTCGCCGGTGACCGGCGCGCGACGATGGGCAACATCATCGCCAGCCGCGACATCGAGAAGGTCTTCGTCACCGACGACCACTCGGCGGTCGGCATCGCCGGCACCGCGGGCATCGCCATCGAGATGGTCAAGCTCTTCCAGGTCGAGCTGGAGCACTTCGAGAAGCTCGAGGGCGCGGTGCTGTCCCTGGAGGGCAAGGCGAACCGCCTCGCGACGATGATCCGCGGCAATCTCGCGCTGGCCATGCAGGGCCTGTCGGTCGTGCCCGTCTTCGCCGGCTACGACGTCGACTGCGGCTGCGGGCGCATGTTCTCCTACGACGTCACCGGCGGCTGCTACGAGGAAAGCAACCACCACAGCGTCGGCTCCGGCTCGCTGTTCGCCCGCGGTTCCCTGAAGAAGCTGTGGCGCCCCGACATGGCGCTGTCGCAGGCCGTGCGGGTGGCGGTCGAGGCCCTGTACGACGCAGCCGACGACGACACCGCCACCGGCGGGCCCGATCTGGGCCGGCGCCTGTGGCCGACGTGTGCCGCCGTCGACGTCGACGGGGCCCGGCTGCTGGCCGACGACGATCTCGCGGCCGTCGTGCAGGCCGTGGTCGACGACCGGCGCGACAACCCGGGGGGTGCGCGATGAGCCAGCAGTTCTACGTCTCGCCCGAGCAGGTGATGAAGGACCGGGCCGACTACGCCCGCAAGGGCATCGCCCGCGGGCGGTCCGTCGTCGTGCTCGCCTACGCCGGCGGCATCGCGTTCGTCGCCGAGAACCCCTCGCGCGCCCTGCACAAGGTCAGCGAGATCTACGACCGCATCGGGTTCGCCGCCGTCGGCAAGTACAACGAGTTCGAGAACCTGCGGGTCGCCGGCGTGCGCTACGCCGACATGCGCGGCTACTCCTACGACCGCCGCGACGTCACCGCCCGCGGCCTGGCCAACGCCTACGCCCAGACCCTCGGCACCGTCTTCACCCAGGAGCACAAGCCCTACGAGGTCGAGATCGTCGTCGCCGAGGTCGGCCGCGCGCCCGCCGACGACCAGATCTACCGGCTCACCTACGACGGCTCGGTCGCCGACGAGCAGGGCTATGTCGTCATGGGCGGCAACACCGAGGCGCTGGCCACCGTGCTCGCCCGCAGCTGGCGCCCCGGCCTGCACCTGGGACAGGCCCTGCAGTGCGCGATCACGAGCCTGGCCACGCCGGCCAACGGCGGGCCGCCGCGCGAGCTCGACGCGAACACCCTCGAGGTGGCCGTGCTCGACCGCACCCGGCCGCGGCGCACGTTCCGGCGCATCCCCGGCCCGTTGCTCACCCAGCTGCTCTCCGCGCAAGACCCGATGGACGACCTGCCGGACACCGACGAGCCCGTCGTCACGACCTCCGGCAACCCCGTGCCCACACCGGCGCCGGCAAGCCCGCAGGGCCAACCGGCAAGCCAACAGGGCGAGCCCACCGGCGCCCCGGGGCCGGCGACCAACCCGCAGACGCAGCGCGACGACGTGCGACCGGAGCCTGACGCGGAGGGCGACTGACCGCATGGACCGACGCATCTTCGGCCTGGAGACCGAGTACGGCCTCACGTGCACCCACGAGGGGCGCCGCACGCTGGGCCCGGACGAGGTGGCCCGGCACATGTTCCGCAGCGTCGTCGCGTGGGGGCGCTCCTCGAATGTGTTCCTGCCCAACGGCTCCCGGCTCTATCTCGACGTCGGCAACCACCCGGAGTACGCGACCGCCGAGTGCGACACGCTCACCGACCTGCTCGCCCAGGACCTCGCCGGCCAGAGCCTGCTCACCGACCTCGTCGACGAGGCCCGCGCGCACATCGCCGACGCCGGGCTCACCGGCACCGTCTACCTGTTCAAGAACAACCTCGACTCCTCGGGCAACTCCTACGGCTGCCACGAGAACTACCTCGTCTCGCGCGGCAGTGACCTCGCGCGCCTGGGGGAGCTGCTGACTCCCTTCCTCGTGTCGCGCCAGATCGTCTGCGGAGCCGGGCGCGTCGCCACGGTGCCCGACGGCGCGAGGCAGCGGGCGGAGTTCCACGTCAGCCAGCGCGCCGACGTCATGTGGGAGGCCACCTCGAGCGCCACCACCCGCAGCCGCCCGATGATCAACACCCGCGACGAGCCGCACGCCGACGCCGAGCTGTACCGCCGGCTGCACGTCATCGTCGGCGACTCCAACCTCGCGCAGAGCTCCACGCTGCTCAAGGTCGGCGCCACCGACCTCGTGCTGCGGATGCACGAGGCCGGCGAGCCGATGCCCGACCTGTCGCTGGTCAGCGCCGCGAAGGCGATCCGGGCGATCTGCCGCGACCCGGCCGCGGGCGTCACGGTCGACCTGGCCGACGGCCGCGCCCTCACCGCGCTGCAGCTGCAGCGGGAGTACCAGGGGCGGGCGGCCGCGTTCGTGGCGCGCACGGGCGCGGCCGCGGCGCACGACGAGACAGTGCTGGCGCTGTGGGACCGCGTGCTCACCGCCCTGGAGTCGGGCCGCCCCGACGACGTCGCCGCCGACGTCGACTGGGTGCTCAAACGCCGGCTCCTGCAGCGGTACGCCGACCGCCACGGCGTCGACCTCGGCGACCCGCGCGTCGCCCAACTCGACCTCGCCTACCACGACGTGCAGCCGGGGCGCGGGCTCTTCGCGATCGTCCAGGCCCGCGGCGGGGCCACCCGGCACGTCGACGACGACCGCGTGGCGTGGGCCCGCACGCACCCGCCGGGCACGACCCGCGCCGCGCTGCGCGGCGCGTTCGTCGAGAGCGCCCGCCGCCACGGGCGCGACTACACCGTCGACTGGACTCATCTGCGCCTCAACGACGGCGCCGGCCGCACGGTCATGTGCAAGGACCCGTTCGCCGCGGACGACGAGCGGGTCGACCGGCTCATCGCGGCCGCGGCCGCGAGCGTCGACGGCCCCTGAGCCGGGCGCCGGCGCGCCCTGACCTGCCTGATTGCGTAACGAATTCGCTGCGGCCGAGGCGATGTCGAGTCTGTTGGCAGACTGCCCCCAGATCCGGCCAGTATCGTGAAATCCCCTGGTAACAGCGGTCGCCGCGCGGCCGCGGACAAGAAGGCTGACGAGTGAATCTGCCCCGTCGCGTCCGTCGCGTCATGGCCACCGCGTGCACCGCGCTCCTGCCGGCCGTCCTCCTGCTCGGCGCGTGCGGCGACGACGCGGGCACGGCCGACGACGCCGCCACCACCGCCTCCGCGGCGACGTCGACGAGTGCTCCGTCGTCGGGGATCCTCAACCAGATCTCGGTGGAGGAGGGCGGCAGCAGCGCGGCGGCCCCCACGCTGCACCTGCCGCAGGTGCCGATGACCGTGGCCCAGCCGGAGCACCGGGTGCTGCGCGACGGCACCGGGGCGAAGATCAGCGCGGACCAGAAGGTCGTCACCAAGTACCTGCTCGTCAACGCCCGCGACGGCAAGCCCCGGGCGACGATGTGGAGCGACAAGCCGGTGACGCTGCCGATCGGGCAGATCCCGCAGTTCGAGTCGCTCATCGGGCAGAAGATCGGCGCGCGTCTGCTGCTGGCCATCCCCGCCTCCGAGGCGGTCGGCTCCGCCGGTGACGAGCAGCTCGACATCAAGCCGTCCGACACGCTGCTGTACGTGCTCGAACCCGTCAGCGCCACGGCGCCGCTGAAGACCGCGCAGGGCACGGCGGTGCCGCCGCGCGCCGGCCTGCCCACGGTGACGATGCCGAGCGCGCCGAACGAGCCCGCGAAGATCTCCGTGCCCAAGGGCGACCCGCCCGCGGACACGGTGGCGCAGCCGCTCGTCATCGGCGACGGTCCGCGGGTGGTCGCCGGCCAGACCGTGCGGGTCACCTACACCGGCGTCACGTGGCGCAAGCCCGGCACCCCGTTCGACTACTCCGGCAAGCAGCCTCAGGGCTACGTCGAGTTCCCGGTCGGCACCGGCCAGCTCATCAAGGCGTGGGACGAGCACATCGTCGGCCAGACCGTCGGCAGCCGCCTGCTGCTCGTCGTGCCGCCGAAGGACGGCTACGGCTCCACCGGCAACCCCGACGGGTCGATCACCGGCACCGACACGCTGGTGTTCGTCATCGACATCCTCGACGCCTCCTGAGGCGCGGGCTGCTGACGAGGTTGCCGACGGCTCGGCGGGGCGTGCCTGCGCGACGGCGGCCGACCGGGTAGCGTGACGCACGGACCAGACACCCGTTCGAAGGAGCGTCATGCCGTTCGACGCCAGCGTCGGCAAGCCCGAGATCGACTTTCCCGAGGGACCGGCCCCGGCCGAGCTCGTCGCCGAGGACCTCTGGGAGGGCGACGGAGCCGTCGCCGAACCCGGCAGCCTCATCAGCGCCCACTACGTCGGGGTCGCGTACTCCACCGGCGAGGAGTTCGACTCGTCCTGGAACCGCGGCACCCCCCTGGACTTTCCGCTCGGAGCCGGTCGGGTCATCGCCGGGTGGGACACCGGCATCGCCGGGATGAAGGTCGGCGGCCGCCGCAAGCTGACGATCCCCGCGCACCTGGCCTACGGCGACCGCGGCGCCGGCGGGGTCATCAAGCCGGGGGAGTGCCTGATCTTCGTCGTCGACCTCGTCGACGTCCACTGATCGGGTCGCCGCCCACCGCATGAGCACGCAGGCGTCGGAGAAGGTCGAACGCCTCCTCAACCTCGTCATCTGCCTGCTGCACACCCGCCGGCCCCTGCGCAAGGACCAGATCCGGCGGGCGGTGCCCCAGTACGACCAGGAGGCCGACGAGGCGTTCGACCGCATGTTCGAGCGCGACAAGGACGAGCTGCGCGGCCTCGGCATCCCGCTGCACAGCCGCGTCGACCCCGTCTTCGAGGACGACACCGGCTACTTCATCGACCGGCGCGAATACGCCCTGCCGCAGATCGAGTTCACCCCCGGTGAGGTCGCGGCGCTCAGTCTCGCGGCCCGCACGTGGACCCACGCCTCGCTCGCCGGCACCGGGGCCGAGGCGCTGCGCAAGCTCGGCGCCTCCGGGGTCGACCTCGACGCGGCGGCGGCCAGTCCCGCGCTCGGCGTCGAGCCGCGTGTGCGGGCGGTCGAGCCGGCGTTCGACGCCGTGCACGCCGCCGTCGTGCAGACCTACCCCATCGCGTTCGACTACCGCGGCGGGTCCGCGGCGCCCGGCCGTCCCCAGCGTCGGCACGTGCAGCCGTGGGGCATCGCCTCCTGGCACGGCCGCTGGTACCTCACCGGGTTCGACACCGACCGGCAGGCCCAGCGGGTGTTCCGGCTCGGGCGGATCGAGGGTGCGGTGCGCCGGGAGGGGCGGCCCGGCTCCTACGAGGTGCCCGCCGACCACGACGCGCGGGCGACCGTGCGCTTCAGCGGACGCGCCGGCGAGGCCGACTCGGGCGGCACCGCCCGGGTCAGCGTGCGGGCCGGGCGCGCCCACGCCCTGCGCCGCCGGGCCGGGGCGGTGCCGAGTGCCGAACCGTCGAGGCCGCCCGAGGCGCGCAGCTGGGAGGAGATCGACGTGCCGTACACCGACTCGCAGCGGCTCGTCGACGAGCTGTGCTGGTACGGCCCCGACGTGCGGGTCGTCGGCCCCCCGCCCATCAGGGAGGCGGTGCTGGCGCGGCTGCGCGCCGCCGCCGGGATCGACGCCGGGATCGACGCGGGGCTCGAACCCGGGCTCGACGCAGGGCTCGAACCGGGACTCGACGCGGGGGAGGCGCGATGAGCCGATGAGCAAGGAGACCTCGACCGCGCGGGTCGCGCGGCTGCTGACGATGGTGCCCTGGCTGCTCGCGCACCAGGGGGTGCCGATGCAGGAGGCCGCGGCCCAGTTCGGGCTCACCCCCGCCGCCCTCGAGCGCGACCTCGAGCTGCTGTTCCTGTGCGGGCTGCCCGGCGGCATGCCCGACGACCTCATCGAGGCCGAGTGGGAGACGGGCCGCGTGTACCTCGGCAACGCCGACACGATCGCCCGGCCGCTGCGGCTGAGCCTGGAGGAGGCGCTGACGCTCATCGTCGCGCTGCGCGCCATCGAGGCGACCGCTCCCATCGAGGCGCGGGGCGAGGAGAACGACGCGGGCGGGCACGCCGACGTCATCGCCTCCACGCTCGCCAAACTCGAGGCGGCCACGGGCTCCGCGGCCCGCCCGCTCGTCGACGCCGCGGGCCGGCGCATCCACGTGCAGGTCGCCGACGAGGCGGAGACCGATCGCGTCGTCGCCCTGCAACGGGCCCTGTCGACGCGGCGCCGGGCGCGCCTGGAGTACCTCGTCGCCAGCCGCGACGAGCTGACCCGCCGCGACGTCGACCCGATGCGGCTGTTCGCGCAGGACGGGCACTGGTATCTCGAGGCGTTCTGTCATCGCGCGCGGGACGTGCGGCTCTTCCGGCTCGACCGGATCGAGGGGCTGCAGGTGCTCGACACCGACGGCACGCCGCCGCCGCAGGCCCGGGGCCGCGACCTCGACGCGGGCGTCTACCAGGGGGCCGCGGCCGACACGCTCGTCGAGCTCGAACTCGCCCCCTCGGCGCGGTGGGTGGCCGACTACTACCCGCACGAGGGGGTGACGGATCTGCCGGACCTGCCGGGGCAACCGGCGGGCCGCGCCCGGCTCATCCTGCGGGTCGGCGACCCCGGCTGGGTGCGCCGGCTGCTGTGGCGGCTGGGCGGCCAGGCCCGGGTCGTCTCGCCCGACTGGCTGGCCCGGGAGGTACGCGCCGGGGCCCTCGACGCCGCGCGGGCGTACAACGACGACATGTAAAGTGACCGCGAGGACCGATCCGTCCGAGTTCCGGCCGGTTCGCAGACGACGGAAGGCACACGTCATGGGAGTTCGTGGACTCTTCGAGGGCTGGCACCTGGTCGTCCTCATCATCTTGATCATTCTTCTCTTCGGGTGGAAGCGCCTGCCCGACGCCGCCCGCTCGCTCGGCCGCTCCGCGCGCATCTTCAAGGCCGAGGTCGACGAGATGAAGACCGACAAGCCCAGCGCCGCCAGCCGCGACACCGTGCGCGGCGAGGCCTCGCCCCGCACGAGCGCCGGCGAGCGGCCGGAGCAGCCGGAGGCGGCGTCGCAGGCCACGAGCGAACGCGACCGCGTCGGCGGCGACTACGTGCGGGATGAACAGGCCCCGCAATATCCGGAGTCGCAGCAACGCGACACGACCGAGTACGAGGCGCCCGCGGCCAGCGCGTCCGGCGACCCGCAGGCCCCGCACCACCGCCAGTGAGGGCGGTCGTCGGCTCCGGGCTCGACCCCCGGGGCCGACGACCCGCCGAGTAACCGCTCCAGCTAGAGGCAACGAAGGTATCCGCGACGGTGGCCACGACGTCCGACTCCACGCCCGCCGGCCCGACTCCAGGTGGGGACGGCCGGGATGCTGGGGACGGCCGAGACGCTCGGGATGGCGCCGCGTCCGCTCCCGCCGGCCCGCCGGTGCCCTCGACCGCGGACAAGACCCACGCGCCCGCGAAGCGCCGCAAGGTGCGGGTGCCCCGGCGCAAGAAGCGTGACCCCGAGGGACGGATGTCGCTGGGGGACCACCTGCGCGAGCTGCGCAACCGGTTCATCGTCGCGCTCCTGGCGATCGTCGCCGGCGGCGTCGTCGGCTGGATCGAGTACGAACCGCTGCTGAGCTTCCTCACCGAGCCGTTGCGCATCATCGGACGGGGCCAGGGCTGGGGCGAGATCGGCCTCAACTACCAGGGGCTGACCACGCCGTTCGGGCTCCAGCTGACCGTCGCGCTGTGGCTCGGCGTCATCGTCGCCAGCCCCGTGTGGCTCTGGCAGATCTGGGCGTTCATCGTGCCCGGGCTGACGAAGAAGGAGAAGCGCACGGCGGTCGTCTTCATCCTCGCTGCGGTGCCGCTGTTCCTCGCCGGGTGCGCGCTGGCCAACTACGTGCTGCCGACGGCGGTGCGCGTGCTCATCGACTTCACGCCGCAGCACTCCTGGAACCTCATTCCCGCCGACCAGTACCTCGCGTTCGTCACCCGGTTCATCCTCGCGTTCGGCGTCGCGTTCCTCGTGCCGGTGCTGCTCGTGGGCCTCAACTACGCGCACGTGCTGCCCGCGCACATCATGATCAAGGGCTGGCGGATCGCGATCATCCTCAACTTCGTGTTCGCGGCGATGATGACGCCCACCCCCGACGCGTGGACGATGATCGCCCTCGCGATGCCGATGTGCGGGTTGTACTTCGCCGCCTGCGGCATCGCCTATCTCATCGACCGTCGCCGCGCGAAGAACCGCCCGGAGTGGGCCGACCTGCCCGACGAGAGGGCCAGCGAGCTGTAGTGCGCCTCAGGCGCGTTCGGGGGCGAGCAGCCCGGCGTGCCGCAGCAGGCCGGTCCGGTAGGTGTGCTCGGTGAACCGGTCGAGCACGTCCTGCCGGGCCGCCGCCCCCATCGCCGCGTACCGCGGCGCGTTGGCCGGATCCATGACGTCGACGATCGCCGCGCGCAGGGCCTGCGGCGTCGGCGGCACGACGATGCCGGTCTCGCCGGGGCGGATGTAGTCGAGCACCCCGGGCGCCTGGGTGACGACGACCGGTTTACCCAACGCCATCGCGTTGAGGTAGGTCTGCTGCCCGGCGCTGCGCACGGCCGGCCGCAGCGGCACGACGGCCGCCCGGGCCCCGGCCAGGGAGCGGACGAACTCCTCGTGGGAGCTCGTCGCGGCCCGGATCGGGGAGTCGGGCCGGCGCGGCGACCAGCGGGCGTGCACCCGCACGTCGAGGTCGAGGCCGCGGACCGCCTCCTCGAGCAGGTCGTAGTCGCGCAGGGAGTTGCCGCCGGACCACAGGTACCCGCCGGAGCCGACCTCGAGCTCGGGCAGGTTCCACAGCGTGTGCGGGAAGGGCTGGAAGAGCACGCGTTGCGGGTCGACGCCCCACGTGTCGGCGAAGCGGGACCGCTCATCGCGGCTCAGCACGACGTAGCGCAGGTGGTCCCCGTCGAGGGCGCGGACGGCGGCGCGGGCGGCCGCGGGCAGCAGCGGAGCCAGCCGGGGCAGGGAGCGCGCCAGGGCCCGGCTGCCCGGCTCCCAGGTGGCGTCGACGAGCAGCACGGGCGGCACGGGCCGACCGCGGAGCCGGTACCCGGCCTTGAGGAGCACGGCGAACACGAGGTCGCGGTAGCGCCGGGAGCGGTCGTGCGCGCCGTTGAGGATCAGCACGTCGCGGCCGCGGGCGGCGCGCCACAGTCGGGCGTGGTCGCGCAGGCCGCCGGTGCGGCTCGTGCTGCGGTAGTCGGCGACGAGCCGCTGCCACGCCGGGTCGTCGCACCCGATGGTGCTCAGCGCCGGCCGCCGATCGTGCGGCTCCGGCGCGCCGGTGGTCGTCGAGAAGAGTCTGTAGATCACTGTGCCGCAGCGTAATTCACGATCCCTGTGGGGTGGTCGAGGCGCGCCTGGCGCGGCCGTGCTCACCGGTCGGGCCGAGCTGACGTACCGTGCTGCCATGTCGAGTCCCGCCGAACGGTTCGCGAACTCCCGCCGGCGGGGGGCCGCCCGGCATCCACGCCTCGCCGAGTTCGCCGCCTCCCTGGACTTTCCCCTGGACGACTTTCAGGAGCGCGCCGCGGCGGCGCTGGAGGACGGCCGCGGGGTGCTCGTCGCGGCGCCGACCGGGGCGGGCAAGACCGTCGTCGGGGAGTTCGCCGTGCACCTCGCGCTGGCGACCGGCCGCAAGGCCTTCTACACGACGCCGATCAAGGCGCTGAGCAACCAGAAGTACGCCGACCTGGCCCGCCGGCACGGCGCCGACGCGGTCGGCCTGCTCACCGGCGACTCCTCGATCAACTCCGAGGCCCCGGTCGTCGTCATGACGACCGAGGTGCTGCGCAACATGCTGTACGCCGGCTCCTCGACGCTGGCCGGGCTCGGGTACGTCGTCATGGACGAGGTGCACTACCTCGCCGACCGGTTCCGCGGGGCGGTCTGGGAGGAGGTCATCATCCACCTGCCGCAGGACGTGCTCGTCGCGTCGCTGTCGGCGACCGTGAGCAACGCCGAGGAGTTCGGCGCGTGGCTGGGCACGGTGCGCGGCGACACCGAGGTCGTCGTCTCCGAGCACCGCCCGGTGCCGCTGTGGCAGCACATGCTCGTCGGCCGCGAGCTGTACGACCTGTTCGTCGAGCGCACCCCGGGGCCGGGGCACCCCGGCCGCGACAGGCGCGACAGGCGCGACAGGCGCGACGGCCGCGACAGGCGGGACGGGCGCGACGGGCACGC
>NZ_BCNQ01000090.1 GCF_001515525.1 Piscicoccus intestinalis NBRC 104926
CCCGACGGCCCCGCTCGACCCGACCGAGACCGACGCCGCGCGAGCGGCCGACGCCGCGTGGGAGCCGGTGTGGCGGGCGCTGCGCCGGCCCGACGAGGTGCCCGACGACTGGGAACTCATCGTCGTCGGCGGCGAACTGGAGCCCGACGTCGTCCTCTCGGCCTACCGGCACGGGCTGTTCCCGATGGGCGTCGGGCGCGGCGGTCGGCCTCCGGTCGGCTGGTGGTCGCCCAACCCCCGCGGAGTGTTCCTGCCGGGTGGGCTGCGGGTCTCCCGGTCGCTGCGTAAGTCGGTGCGGCGTTTCGAAGTGAGTGTCGACACCGACTTCGAGGGTGTCGTGCGCGCCTGCGCCGACCCGGGTCGCACGGGCCGCTGGATCACGCCCGCGGTCGTCGCGGCCTACACCGAGTTGCACGCACGGGGGCACGCGCACAGCGTCGAGGTGCGCCGCGACGGCGAGCTCGTGGGGGGCCTGTACGGCGTCGGCATCGGCGGGCTGTTCGCCGGTGAGTCGATGTTCCACCGGGCCACCGACGCCTCCAAGGTCGCCCTCGTCGCGCTCGTCGAGCGGGTGCTGCCGACGGACGGTTCCGCGCGGCTGCTCGACGTGCAGTGGGTGACACCGCATCTGGCCAGCCTCGGCGCCGTCGAACTGCCCCGCACCGACTACCTCGACCGGCTCGATCAGGTACTGTCTGCCCCGGCGCCCTCCTGGTCGCCGTTCAGCGGCGCGCCGGGTGCGTGAAGTTCGTGCCCGGGAGCGCCGGTGAGACGATCGAGCAACTATGCTGACTTCGCGAATACCCCTGGTCCCAGCCAGGGCCGTAGTGAGACTGTGGAGCCAGGCCTTCGACGGGCACCCCGATGCGGGGAACGCCGAGCGGCAGCCCCCGAGCTCACGTGGGTAGGAACGACACGAAAGGTGCCTCGTGCCTGTGCAACGCAAGAATCCCGGTCGCGGCAGGCGGCGGGTTCTCCTCCTGACCAGCGCCACCCTGCTCATGCTCACGGTCGCGGGGTGCAGCACAGCGCACGGCGAGGCGTCCCGAGGCTGGCTGCCCTACGGCGCCACCACCGGCGCCGACCGCGTCAGCCAGCT
This sequence comes from Piscicoccus intestinalis NBRC 104926, assembly GCF_001515525.1. Taxonomy (GTDB): domain Bacteria; phylum Actinomycetota; class Actinomycetes; order Actinomycetales; family Dermatophilaceae; genus Kineosphaera; species Kineosphaera intestinalis. The sequence goes on from NZ_BCNQ01000090.1 coordinate 1,100, forward strand.
CTGGGTGGCCATGTGGATCGCGGCCTGGCTCGTCGGCGCGCTCGTGTGGGGACTGACGATCTACTGCATGATCAAGTTCCGCCGCAAGAAGGATGATGTCGGCCTGCCGCCGCAGGTGCGGTACAACGTGCCGATCGAGGTGCTGTACACGATCATCCCGGTGATGATGGTCGGTGTGATCTTCTACTTCACGGCCCGCGACGAGGCGGCGTTGCTGGACACCTCCCAGCAGCCCGATGTCACCGTCAATGTCGTCGGCAAGCAGTGGAGCTGGGACTTCAACTACGTCGACGCCGGCGTCTGGGACTCCGGCGTGCAGGCCCAGCTCACCGGTCAGCCGGGCGTCGAGCAGACCCTGCCCACCCTGTACCTGCCGGTCAACAGCCGCGTCGAGTTCGTGCTCACGGCCCGCGACGTCATCCACTCGTTCTGGGTGCCGGCCTTCCAGCAGAAGCTCGACATGATCCCCGGCAAGGTCAACAAGTTCCAGGTCACGACCACGACGGAGGGCGACTACGTCGGCAAGTGCGCCGAACTGTGCGGCGCCTACCACGCGACGATGCTGTTCAACGTCAAGGTCGTCAACCAGGCCGAGTACGACCAGCACATGCAGGCGCTGCGCCAGGCCGGCCAGACCGGCATGCTCGACAACTCGCTGTCGCGCCAGCCCCTTGAGCCCGGGCAGCAGCAGTACCTTCCGACCCCGCAGGCAGGTGTGAACTGATGGCAACTCTGACCACGCCGCGGTCATCCGCGGATTCGCCGGACCGTCGCACGCACGCGCCGGGGCCCAAGGGCAACAAGATCGTCAAGGTCATCACGACCACCGACCACAAGGTCATCGGCAACCTGTACTTCGTCACGTCGATGGCGTTCTTCATGCTGGGCGGCCTGCTGGCCCTGATCATCCGGCTCGAGCTGTTCCAGCCCGGGCTGCAGGTCGTGGACAACCTCGAGCAGTTCAACTCGTTGTTCACGATGCACGGCTCGATCATGCTGCTGCTCTTCGCGACCCCGCTGTTCGCGGGCTTCGCGAACGCCCTGCTGCCGCTGCAGATCGGCGCCCCCGACGTCGCGTTCCCGCGCCTGAACATGCTCGCCTACTGGCTCTACCTGTTCGGTGGGCTCATGGCGGTCTCCGGGTTCCTCGTGCCCGGCGGCGCCGCCTCCTTCGGCTGGTTCGCCTACGCGCCCCTGTCGAACGCGACGTTCACGCCCACCCTGGGCGGCGACCTGTGGCTCATCGGCTTCGGCCTCACCGGTTTCGGCACGATCATGGGTGCCGTCAACTTCATCACGACGATCGTGTGTATGCGGGCGCCCGGCATGACGATGTTCCGGATGCCGGTCTTCAGCTGGACGGTGCTCGTCACCTCGATCCTCGTGCTGATGGTCTTCCCGGTGCTGACCGCGGCGTTCATGGGCCTCATCGGTGACCGCCTCTTCGGCATGCACATCTTCGACCCGGCCAACGACGGACCGATCCTGTACCAGCACCTGTTCTGGTTCTTCGGGCACCCGGAGGTCTACATCATCGCGTTGCCGTTCTTCGGAATCGTCAGCGAGATCCTGCCGGTGTTCTCCCGCAAGCCGATCTTCGGTTACAAGACGCTGATCTTCGCGACAATCGCCATCGCGGCCCTGTCGATGACCGTGTGGGCGCACCACATGTACGTCACCGGCCAGATCCTGCTGCCGTTCTTCGCGATCATGACGATGCTCATCGCGGTGCCGACCGGCGTGAAGTTCTTCAACTGGATCGGCACGATGTGGGGCGGCTCGCTGACCTTCGAAACGCCGATGGTGTGGACGCTCGGCTTCCTCGTCACCTTCCTCTTCGGCGGCCTGACCGGTGTCGTCCTCGCCAGCCCCGCGCTCGACTTCCACCTGTCCGACTCGTACTTCGTCGTCGCGCACTTCCACTACACGGTGTTCGGCACGGTCGTCTTCGCGATGTTCGCCGGCTACTACTTCTGGTGGCCGAAGCTGACCGGCAAGATGCTCGACGAGAAGCTCGGCAAGATCCACTTCTGGATGCTGTTCTTCGGCTTCCACGGCACGTTCCTCATTCAGCACGTGCTCGGCATGCAGCACATGCCGCGCCGCTACGGCGACTATATGGTCGAAGACGGCTTCGAGTTCATGAACCAGTTCTCCACCGTGTTCTCCCTCCTGCTCGGCCTGTCGATGCTGCCGTTCCTCTACAACGTGTGGAAGACGTGGCGGCACGCGCCGAAGGTCACCAGCGACGACCCGTGGGGCTACGGCGCCTCGCTCGAGTGGGCCACCTCGTGCCCGCCGCCGCGGCACAACTTCGAGCGGCTGCCGCGGATCCGCTCCGAGCGTCCCGCGTTCGACCTCAACCACCCGGAGACGGTCACGTACGCCTCGCCGTCGGCCGACGAGCACGTGCTGCAGCAGCTGCGTGGCGACCACCGCGACTCGCGACAGGACGGTGACGTTCGATGAGGACCATTGCCAAGCTGTTCCTCGCCGGAATCGTCGCGTTCCTGCCGCTGGCGATCCTGTACGGGTGGCTGACCGCGACGTTCCGGCCGACCTGGGAGCCGGTGGGTGTCATCGGCCTCGGGTTGCTCGCCGGCATGGGGGCCATGGTCGGCATGTACCTCATGGCGACCATTCGCAAGCTCGACCGCGACCCCGCCGACAACCCCGACGGCCGGATCGCGGACTCGGCGGGCGACTACGGCTTCTACGCCCCCTACAGCTGGTGGCCGCTCTTTCTGGGGGGGTCGGCGGCGATCGTCTTCCTCGGGCTGGCGCTGACCAACCACAGCGGTTGGTGGCTGTTCGTCATCGGCGTCGTCTTCGGCGTCGTCGCCCTGCTCGGCTGGACGTTCGAGTTCTTCCGCGGAGACGCCGCCTGAGCATTCGTTGCATACAACAGGGCCCGAACCGAATTCGGTTCGGGCCCTGTTGTATTCACAGGTGCTTCTGAACTGGGGGTTTCGCGGGTTACAGTGGAAGCGTCAATTATTGGCGCGTGACCCGGGGGGGGGGGTCCAGCACGCGGCCGGTCGGCCCGAGCTGAGCGCCGAGACGGGGGCGATCACCGGCCGACGGTGGTCGGTCAATGGCGTGTCACCGAAGGGACCTGTTCGCGCGTGAAGACTTCGTCTTTTCTCGGCCCCAGAACCGCTGTGCGCTCCGCGACGCGCGCCGCGATCGCGACGTTGTCGGCGGGTGCGCTCGCCGTGTCCATCGCCGGCTGTGAGTCCAGCCCGTTGGCCGACGGGCCCGGCTCCGGAAGCACCCCGGCACCGCCGGTGTCGTTCCAGACATCGGTCGTCAAGGGCGCCAAGGACGTGCGCCCGGACGCCACCGTCACCGTCTCCACGATCGAGGGGAGCCTGCACACGGTCACCCTCGTCGGCCCCGACGGTAAGGAACTGCGCGGCGAGCTGGAGAACGGCACGTGGCGCCTCGTCGACATGATGGCGCCCGGCGCCGTCTACACCCTCAAGGCCACCGGTGTCTCCGATGACGGCACCCCCGGCTCGTTCAGCCGCGCGTTCACCACGCTCAAGCCGACCGTCGAGGCCACCTACCGGGTGACCCCGGACGCCGACACCGTGGGCGTCGGCATGCCGGTCATGATCACTTTCGACACGAACGTCATGACGCCGCAGATGCGCGCCAACGTCGAGAAGCAGGTCAAGGTCACGACCACGCCCGCCCAGGAGGGCTCGTTCGGCTGGCTGACCGACAACCAGCTCATGTGGCGGCCCAAGGAGTACTGGAAGCCGAACACGAAGGTGAGCGTCAACGCGGCGCTGCGCGGCGTGCAGACCGGCGAGAAGAAGTGGGTGACGCAGGACAAGACCGCGGCGTTCACGATCGCCAAGCGGGCCCGCATCTCCACGGTCGACGTCGGCAACCACGTGATGACGGTCAAGGAGAACGGCAAACTCGTCGCGACCTACCCGGTGAGTTCCGGGCGCGCGACCAAGAGCTGGCGCACCCGGTCCGGCACGAAGATCATCACCGAGAAGCGGGCGTTCATGGTCATGGACGCCGCGTCCCTCGGGGTGCCGAAGGACGACCCCAACTACTACCGCACCGAGGTCAACTACGCGATGCGGGTGACGAACACGGGGGAGTTCCTGCACTCGGCGCCCTGGTCGGTGTGGGCGCAGGGCCGGCGCAACGTCTCGCACGGCTGCGTGAACATGGGCCCGCGCGACGCCAAGCAGATGTTCAACGCGAGCCTGCCCGGTGACGTCGTGGACTTCGTGAACTCGCCGCGGAAGATGAAGCCCACCGACGGCGTCGGCGTGTGGCTCTTCGACTACGCGCAGTGGCAGGCCCGCAGCGCGCTCTACACGCCGCCGAAGACACCGGCCCCGACTCCGAGCGCGACCCCCAGCGGGACGCCGTCCACGGCCGCCACGCCGAGCGCCCCCTCCAGCGCCACAGCTGCGACGGACGCCGCCTGAGGCGCTGGAGGGCGCTCTTTGGCACCAACGGAGCGCGTGGCGGGTGCGACGGGTGCTCGGCGTGCGTCCTAGCCCCAGCCGAGCCGATGTAGCCGCTCGTCGTCGATGCCGAAGTGGTGCGCGATCTCGTGCACGACGGTGATCGCGACCTCCTCGCGCGCCTGATGGGCATCCGCGCACATCCGCAGCGTCGGGCCGCGGTAGATCGTGATCGTGTCCGGAAGGATCGGGGGTCCGAAGACGTCGCTGCGGTCGGTCAGGGGAGTGCCCTCGTAGAGTCCGAGGAGTTCTAGCCCGTCGGGGTGCTCGTCCTCCAGGAGCACGACGACGTTGTCGAGCAGGTCGAGAAGCTCACCGGGCACCTCGTCGAGGGCGTCCGCCACCAGCTCGGAGAACTCGTCCTCGCTCATCTGAAACATCTTGCCGACATGCCTCCTCCTCTGGTGGGCAGGTCGGTCGGCAGGGGGGCCAACCCGACCCGCGTAGATGGTGGGAGGATCGCCCGCGCAGACGCGGCAGATCTCCCACCATGTGCAGAGGGCGGGGCCGACGCATCCGGTGCGTCGACCCCGCCCTCGCGGTGGTGCCTGTCTCAGTGGTGTGCCGACGAGCCGCTCGTCACGGCGCGACGCTCGTCGCCGTCGTCGATCGTCTCGTGGCCGTGACCGTCGTGGTGGGCGGCCTCGAGCTCGGTCGGGGTGACCGGCTCCACACGGTCGGTGAAGAAGAAGCGCGACCAGGCGGCCCGACGCTTGTCCTTCTTGGCGGTGGGCTCAGCGACGCCGTGCTGGTCCTCCCCGGAGGTGATCTCCAGCGGGCGCTGCGACTCGTAGCCGACGAGCTTCCAGCGGGTGTACTCGTCGAGCGGCTCGTGCACCTCGAAGAACCGGCCGTCGGCGGTCTGCACGATGCGGCCCGACTCCTCGCCGTGCAGCACCCGCTCGCGGTCGTGCCGCTGCAGGGCCAGACACAGCCGCTTCGTGACCATGAACACGATGATCGGGCCGAGGAAGAACAGGATCCGCAACGCGATGGTGATGTCGTTGATCGACAGGCCCATCTTCACGGCCATGTGGTCGTTGGCGTTGGCCAGGTACATCACGAGGTAGGCGGTGATGGCGGCCATGCCGATGCCGGTGCGGGTCGGGTTGTTGCGCGGGCGGTCGAGGATGTGGTGCTCGCGCTTGTCGCCGGTGATCCACGCCTCGAGGAACGGGTAGGCACCCATGAGCGTGAACATGACCGGCAGCAGGATGATCGAGCCGAGCGCCAGGTTCAGCGACCAGGTGAACCCGAAGGTCGAGAACTCCAGCCAGCCCGGCAGCAGTCGCAGCGCGCCGTCGGCGAAGCCCATGTACCAGTCGGGCTGCACACCCGCCGTCACCGGAGACGGGTCGTACGGCCCGTACAGCCAGACCGGGTTGATCGCGACCAGCGCGGAGATCAGCGAGATGATGCCGAAGACGATGAAGAAGAAGCCACCGGCCTTGGCGGCGTACACCGGCATGACGGGGAAGCCGACGACGTTGTCGTTCGTCTTGCCCGGGCCGGGGTACTGGGTGTGCTTGTGCACCATGACGAGCACGAGGTGCGCGGTGAACAGCCCGATGATGATGGCCGGCACGAGCAGCATGTGCGCCATGTACAGCCGCGGGATGATGACCTCCGGGCCCGGGAAGGCGCCGCCGAAGATCGCGTACGACAGGTACGAGCCGATGATCGGGGAGGACTGCACGAAGCCCTCCATGACTCGCAGGCCGACGCCGGAGAGCATGTCGTCCGGCAGGGAGTAGCCGGCGAAGCCCTCGACCATGGCCAGCAGCAGCAGCACGGTGCCGATGACCCAGTTGATCTCGCGGGGCTTGCGGAACGCGCCGGTGAAGAACACGCGGGCCGCGTGCAGGCCCACCGCCCCGACGAAGAACAGCGCCGCCCAGTGGTGGATCTGGCGGATCAGCAGGCCGCCCTTGACCTCGAAGGAGATGTCGAGGGTGGAGCGGTAGGCCTCGGACATCCCGATGCCGTTGAGCGGGCCGTAGGCGCCGTCGTAGTAGACGTGCCCCATGCTCGGCACGAACCACAGCGTGAGGATCACGCCGGTGAGCAGGGCCACGATCATCGAGTACATGGCGACTTCGCCGAGCATGAACGACCAGTGGTCCGGGAAGACCTTGTGCATGAGGTAGCGGACCGGCTTGGCCAGCCCGGTTCGGTCGTCGAACCAGCCGGCGAGTGCGCCCGCCTTCGAGCCGCTCGCCGACGAGCGACGCGGGTCGGCGTGTCCGTGCCCGTACGGGTTCTCGGGGCCGTGTTTCGGAGTGGCGGCGGTGCTCATCGGTTCTCGATCTCCCAGAAGCTCGGGCCGACGGGCTCGGCGAAACCTTGATCGGCGATGAGGTAACCCTCGTCATCGATGGTGATCTTCAGCTGGGGCAGGGGCCGCTTGGCGGGTCCGAAGATCACCTTGCAGTCCTGCGTGACATCGAACGTCGACTGGTGGCACGGGCACAGCAGGTGGTGCGTCTGCTGCTCGTAGAGCCCGACCGGGCAGCCGGCGTGGGTGCAGATCTTGTTGTAGGCGACGATCCCGTAGTAACCCCAGTCGCGCGACTTCTGGTCCTGCAGGTCCTCGGGCTTCAGGCGCATGAGCAGCACGCAGGCCTTGACCTTGCGCTGCAGGTAGTCCAGGTCCTGGTCGAAGCGGTAGTCGCCGGTGCGGCGCTCCTCGTCGGAGACGAAACCGAGCCGGTCCAGCTCCTCGACGCTGGCTCCGATGTGCTCGGGCAGGATGTGGTACGCCGACCCGATCGTCACGTCGGTCGCGCGGATCGGGGTCATCTCGGGGTCGCGCATGAGCCGCATGCCGCGCTGCCAGAACGTCTCGCTGAGTTCGGAGCCGGGCAGCGTGCCCAGTCCGCCGACGGCCTGCAGGAGCGGCGGGACCGCGAACAGGCCCATCGCGGTGCCGCCGAGGATGCCGATCATCGGGCGCCGACCGAGCTGGGACTTCTCTCGGCCGTCGACGAGGGTGTCCACGACGCCCTTGCGGTCTTCGGCCGAGGCGGCGACCGGGTGCCGGTACTCGACGGTCTCGGTGTCGGGCATGAGGGTCTTGGCCCAGTGCACGGCGCCGATGCCGATGCCCAGAAGGCTGAGCGCCATGCCCAGGCCGAGCAGCACGTGCAGGATGCTCAGGTGCCCGAAGAACGGGATGAACACGAGCTGGTCGACGTCGAACGCGAAGTACGCGAAGACGAACAGCAGGGTGCCGATGATCGACAGGGTGAACAGGGCGAGCACCTGCCGCTCGGCCCGCTTGGCGGCGGCCGGGTCGAGGTCGGTGCGGCGCGGGGTGTGCGGCGGAAGGCCGGGGTTCTCGAACCGCTCGGGCAACCCGCCCGTGCCCTCCACGTGCCCGTGGTCGAGGCTGACCGCCGACGAGCCCTGATCGGGCTGCGGCGACGTCGCGTTGTCGTTCATCGTTGAGATCCTGTCGGTCCGAGGGTCCGGGGGCGGGTGATCACGGGGCCTTGCGGCCGAGCCAGATGGCCGCACCGAGCATCAGGGGGATACCGAGAAGCCAGAAGAAGAACGCGTCGCCGACCGGCCCGATGTTGCCCAGGCTGTGCCCGCCGGGACTCTCCTTCTTGTCGAGCTCGTGCAGGTAGGCGATGACGTCTCGTTTGGCCTCGGGGCTGAGGTTGGCCTCGTTGAAGACCGGCATGGACTGGGGGCCGGTGAGCATCGCCTCGTAGATGTGCTTGCCCTCGATGTTCTGCAGCGGCGGCGCCCACTTGCCGCGGGTCAGCGCGCCGCCGGAGCCGGCGAAGTTGTGGCACATCGCGCAGTTGACGAGGAAGATCTGGGCGCCGCGGGCGGTGTCGCCGCCGACGCCGCTGGCGTACTGCTCGTCGGGGATCGCGGGGCCGGGGCCCAGCGACTGCACGTACGCGGCGACCTGGTCGATCTGCTCCTGGTTGAACTTGACCGGGAACGTGCGCTGGGCCTGCACCGACGGGGCGGCCAGCGGCATGCGGCCCGTGCCCATCTGGAAGTCGACGGAGGCGGCTCCGACTCCCACGAGGGAGGGGCCGTCGGCCGTGCCCTGGGCCTGCATGCCGTGGCAGCTGGCGCAGTTGGCCAGGAACATCTTGCGGCCGGTCTCGATGTCCGCGGCGGTCATCGTCTTGGTCTGCGCACCGGCGGTCGGGGAGAACAGCGCGTACAGCCCCCCCGTGGCGAAGAGGCCGATGATGAGGAGCACGATCAGTGCCGCGGGGTGGCGACGACGGGCGGCGAGTGATTTCACGGTGCGGTCCTTGGCGTCAGAGGGCTGGGCAGGTGGGCGCGAGTGGGAAAGCTACTACCTCAGCAGGTAGATCGTGGCCCAGAGCGCGATCCAGACGACGTCGACGAAGTGCCAGTAGTACGAGGTCACGATGGCGCCGGTGGCCTGCCGGTGCGAGTAGGTCCGGGTCGTGAACGTGCGACCGATGATCAGCAGGAACGCGATGAGACCGCCGGTGACGTGGATGGCGTGGAAGCCGGTGGTCATGTAGAAGGCCGAGCCGTAGGCGTTCGAGTACAGCGTCACGCCGTGCATGGTCAACTCCGCGTACTCGAAGACCTGGCCGGCGACGAAGACGCCGCCGAAGAGGTACGTCAGCACGTACCACTCACGCATGCCCCAGCCGGCCACGTTGAACAGTCCACCGACCCGCGAGCCGCGGCCCTGCTCGGCGCGGTAGACGCCGAGCTGACACCAGACCGAACTGATGACGAGGATCAGCGTGTTGACGGTCGCGAAGACGATGTTGAGCTTCGGGGTCTCCATCGCCCACAGGTCGGGGCGCACCGAGCGGATCGTGAAGTAGATCGCGAACAGGCCCGCGAAGAACATCAATTCGCTGGAGAGCCAGACGATGGTCCCGACCGAGGCCATGTTGGGCCTGGTGACGGGGCCGGACCCGGGTGCATGGCCGGAATGGCCCGAGTGCCCGGAGTGCGCCGGCGGGTGTGCGTGAGTATCGGAAACGGTCGCCACGAGCGCCATTATGGTCACAAGTCGGGGGTCCATGTGCCGTTGGGGAGCAATGGGCGCGTTGCAGGTTGGTGACTCTGTCGGCGCGACGACCTTGCGCAATGGTCGTGTGCGGACGCGGTTCCGCGGCTGTGTCGAGCGGCCCTCCAGCGAGGCTTGCCGGGCTGAAGCCCGTTGACCGGCATCTTCATGTCCTCGTCAGCCTGCGGTCAGGCCCTGGTCAGGGAGCGGTTCGGGCGTGGTCACGGTCGCGGCCGCGGTGACGGCCACGGCGATGCGCGGGGCCCGGGGCGTCCGGCTGACGAGCCGCGTAGGGGTGGTCGGGGAGACGGACCGGGTGCGGGGAACACGTGCGCGGGTCCCGGACCCCTGGACGGGGTCGGTGGGTAGGATCACAGCCATGACGGCAGCAGACAGTTCGCAGGCCACCCCCGGTGGCGCCGCTCGGCGCGCCGCCGCCGGCGGCCGGGCGGTCGACCATCGGGTGCGCGTGCTGGTCTACAGCGACGACGTGACCACGCGGGAGGCGGTCAAGATGGCCGTCGGTCGACGGCCCAGCCGCGACGTCGAGGTGGAGTCCTGGGTGGAGTGCGCGACCGCCGACGCCGTGTTCGCCGCAGCCGCGGAGGGCGGACTCGACGTGTTCGTCCTCGACGGCGAGGCGGTGCCCTACGGCGGGCTCGGCGTGTGTCGCGAACTGAAGTTCTCCGTCTACCAGTGCCCGCCGGTCATCGTGTTGACCGGTCGCCCGCAGGACGGGTGGCTGGCGTCCTGGTCCTACGCCGACTACGCCGTTCCGCACCCGGTCGACCCGCTGGCCATGGCCGACGCGGTCGCGAAGATGGCCCGCGAGCGCTCGCAGCCGGCCGCGTCCGGCGCCCGCTGAGGTGGTGGCAGCACAGGCCGACGCGTCCGTCGCCGCCGTCGAGAGCGAGGCGACCCCGAGCGGGTGGAGCGACGTGCTCACCCGACTCCTGCAGGGTCAGGAGCTGAGCCTCGGGTACGCGGGCTGGGCGATGGACCGCATCATGTCGGGCGACGCGAGCCCGGCCCAGATCGCGGGATTCCTCATGGCGTTGCGCGCCAAGGGGGAGACCAGCACGGAGATCCGCGCCGTCGCCGACGTCATGCTCGCGCACGCGCACCGCATCGCGGTGCCCGGCCCGGCGATCGACATCGTCGGCACCGGCGGCGACCGGGCTCAGACGGTCAACATCTCCACGATGTCCGCGCTCACGGTGGCGGCCGCGGGCGTGCGCGTCGTCAAGCACGGCAACCGGGCCGCCTCCTCGCGGTCGGGTACGGCCGACTGCCTCGAGGCCCTCGGCGTCAACCTGACGCTGGAACCCGAGCAGGTCGAGCGGGTGGCGCAGGAGGCCGACATCACGTTCTGCTTCGCCCAGCGCTTCCACCCGTCGATGCGCTACGCCGGACCGGTGCGCGCCGAGCTCGGGGTTCCGACGGTGTTCAACGTGCTGGGACCGCTGACGAACCCGGCGCAGCCCGACTACGCGGCGGTCGGGGTCGCGGACGCGCGGATGGCGCCGCTGGTGGCCGACGTGTTCGCGTCGCGCGGTCACCGCACGGCGGTGTTCCGCGGTGACGACGGACTCGACGAACTGACGATCTCGACGACGTCGTCGCTGTGGTGGGTCGACGGCGGCGAGGTGAGCGCGTTGAGCGTCGACCCGGCGCGCCTCGGGCTCGACTACGCCCCGCTGGAGAGCCTGCGCGGGGCCGACGCGGCGTACAACGCCGGGGTCGTGCGCGAGATCTTCGCGGGAGCGACCGGGCCGATCCGCGACGCGGTGTTGCTGAACTCCGGGGTGGCGCTCGCGGTGGCGTCCGGGGACCGGGTGACTGACGAGCCGAGTCTCGACGCGGCCCTCGCGGCGGGTATCGAACGGGCTCGCCGCGCGCTCGATGAGGGGGCCGCCGCGGCCACCCTGGAACGATGGCGCGCCGCGACCGTCGCCGCCGGGCAAGGCTGACCTGGCCCTCTGATCTTGTGGCCCTCGGCCCCTGGCTTCCGACCGCGTCTGCGTCGGCCGCCGGAGCCGGGTGACCTCAGCGCGGCCGTGTGCCCTCAGCCCAATCGTGCGACCTCAGCGCAGCCGTGCGACCTCAGCGCGGCCGTGTGCCTCAGCGGGGCGAGTGGCCTCAGTCCGGCTGCGTGACCTCAGTCGAGACCGATGGCGAACGCTGCCTCCAAGTCGTGCCGGCTGTAGGTGCGGAACGCGATGTGCGTGCGCGTCTGCGTGATGCCCGGGGTCTTGTTGATGCGGTCGGCGATGACGTCGGCCAGCTGGTCGTGATCGCGGACCCGCACCATGGCGATGAGGTCGCAGTCGCCGGTCACGGAGTACACCTCGGACACGCCGCTCTGCTCGGCGATGGCCTGGGCCACCTCCGGGATGCGTGCGACGTCGGCGTTGATGAGCACGATGGCGGAGATCACCTGGCCACTGTAGAGGAGGCCCGTGCGAAATCGACCCGGTTCGCACCTCGGCCCTTCGGCTCCCCGCGGACCCCGGTCGAGCAGCTCGTGGCCTCGCATGTCGTGGTCGTGCCCGTCGCCGTCGTCGTCGTGCCGGTCGCCGCGCTGGCAGCCGACGCGGTCGTCGCCGCAGCCCCGCCCCGCAGCACCGCACCGGCGCCGCCGATCGGCGAGCACCAGCGGCCGTCGAGTTCGACGAGGCGCACGCCGTCGGTCTCCAGCCACCGCAGCACGAGTTCGCTCTCTTCGATGAGTGCGGACCCGGTGGGCGCCGCGGGAGCGGGCACGTGCTCGGCCATCGCCGTGCAGGCGTCGATGTGCGGCATCGGATCGGCGCCACCGGGGCTGCGGGCCGCCCCCGCGAGGCGGCCGTGCCGCACGCAGACGATCTCCCACCCGCCGGTCGGGTGCCGTCGGGCCGCGACCAGGTGGGGGATCGCGACGAGAGCCGCCACGCGTTGGGCCCGATCGATGGCGCGGGTCAGGGTCGCGAGCCGGTCGCGCACCACGGCCGCCTCCTCGTAGCGCTCTCCGGCCGACAGCCGCCCCATCCGCTCCATGAGCAGGCCGAACACCTCGCGGGATCCGCCCTGGAGGGCGGCGCGCAGCCGCTGCACCACCTGCGTGTACGGCTCGGTGACCGCCCCCAGCCGGCACGGCGCCAGGCACCGACCGAGATCGGCGAGCACGCACGCCGGGGATTCGCGCGAGCGTGACAACCGACGCGTGCACTGCCGCAGCGGCAGCACCTCGTGGACGGCGTCGATGGCCTCCTGGGCGGCGCGCACGGAGGGGAACGGCCCGGCATAGCTGACGTCTACGTCACGCACCTGGTGCACGATCGACAGCCGCGGGAACGGCTCCTGGGTCACCTTGATCCAGGGGCGCTTCTGCGGGCGGCGGGAGCGCCGGTTGTACGTGGGATCGTGCTCGGCGATGAGGCGCACCTCACGGACCGCCGCCTCCAGCGGGGTGGCGCACACGACGGGCGTGACCCCGACCGTCAGCGCCACCATCTCGGCCATGCGGCTGCGCTGCTCGGAGGCGGTGAAGTAGCCGGTCACGCGGCGCTTGATGTCGACCGACGTGCCGACGTACAGCACCCGCCCGTCGTCGGCGCGGAACATGTAGACGCCCGGGGCGTTGGGCAGGCCGGCGGCCAGGTGGCGTTTGCGGCGCTGCGCCTGGCTCACCCGCGAGCTGTAGGCGGTGAGCTCTTCGAGGGTGTGCACCCCGAGGTTGCCGACCCGGCCGATGAGCCCGTGCAGCACGTCGACGGTGGCGCGGGCGTCGTGCAGGGCCCGGTGGTCGGGGGTCTGTTCGGCGCCGAAGAGCACGGCGAGGGAGGAGAGCTTGTGGTTGGGGGCCTCGTCGCGGCTGACCAGTTGGCGGGCCAGCCGTACCGTGTCGAGCACCCGGTTGCCGGGCCAGGCGAGGCCCTGGCGCGCGGCGGCGGCCTTGAGGAACCCGATGTCGAAGCCGGCGTTGTGGGCCACGAGCACCGCATCGCCGGCGAACTCGAGGAAGGCGGGCAGCACGGTCGCGATCCGCGGCGCTGCGGCGACCATGGCGTCGGTGATGCCGGTGAGCACCGCGATGAACGCCGGGATGGGCTCACCGGGGTTGACGAGGGTCTGGAACTCGCCGAGGCGTTCGCCGCCGCGCACCTTGACCGCACCGATCTCGGTGATCGCGCAGTCCTGCGCGCTTCCCCCGGTGGTCTCGAGGTCGACCACGACGAAGGTGACGCTCGACAGCGGCGTGCCGAGGTCGTCGAACGTGCTCTGTACGGGCCGCGCGGCAGGCCGACCGGGCCCGGCCGCCCTTACCGTGGCGGGGCGTTCGGTGGTCTGGGAGAGCGCGGATCGGTACATGAGGCAGACCGTAGGTGTGAGCACCGACAAGACCCGGAGCGACACGGGAGGCGGCGATCTTGTCGGTGGTCGCGCATAGCGTCGTCGACACGTCGAAAGACGCCGAACGGGCGCGCGGTGCGCCCGGCCGATCAAGGAGGCAACCATGTTCGTTGACTGCGCCACGTGCCCGGTGCGCGGCCGCTCGTGCGACGACTGCATCGTGCCCGTCCTGCTCGACGCCCACCCCGGCATGCCGCTGGACGACGAGGAGCGTCGCGCCGTCGACGTCTTCGTCGGCGCCGGGCTCGTCGATGTCCGTGAGTCCGTGCGCCTGCGCGCCGTGAGCGAGCCGTGGTCGGGCGCGCGGGTGGGCTGAGCGGGGGCGCGCGGTCCGGCCGTCCGGCCGTGATCGTCGCCGTCCTCGCGCTGCTCGCCGCTCTGGTCGCGGGCCTGACCGGCTGCTCTCCCGGAGTGGGGTTCAGCGGGCCGGACGCGGCCACGCCGAGCCCTGGCTCGAGCGCGACCGGTTCGAGCCCTGGTTCGAGCTCTGGTTCGAGCCCCGCTTCGAGCTTCGGTTCGAGCGCGGCTGGTTCTAGCGCGGGTGCGACGGGTTCGGCAGCCGCAGCGGCGGCACCCGATTGGGTGGCGTCGGCGTTGGCGGACAACCCGGCCTGGGAGCTGCCGGGCGTGCAGGTGCGTCATGCCGACGAGGGAGCGCAGACGGGGGAGGTGGCCGTCGTCTCGAACTTGCCCGCCGACAAGGGCGCCCAACTGAGCGCTGCGGGCGCGCAGGCCCTGGCCGCGGTGCGATCCGCGTGGCGCCGCCCTTGGAACAGCCGATTGCTCATCGTGGCGCCCGCCGACCGGGCCCAATGGGCGCGTGTGGCGGGGAGAACGGGGGCGTCCGCCGCCACGTCGACCGGGGGCGGCGAGACGCCCGCACCGACAGACGAGGTGGCCCCAGCCATGACCGTCCCGGGAGCCGACGGCAGCGGCGTCGTCGTGCTCGATCCCGTGGCCTGGGAGTCGGCCACGGGGCAGGGGCGCCGCGCGCTGGTCATTCACGAGGCGGTGCACGTGGCCGTGCGCGCCGACCCGACGGTTTCCGGGGCAGGTACGCAGGCCGCGGAGGCCCCCCAGGCCGGCGCGCCTGCCTGGCTCAGCGAGGGTTTCGCGCAGTGGGTCGCGTACGAGGCGGTCGGGGTCGGGCCCGACGTGGTGGCCGGTGACTTCTTGGCCCAGGTGCGGGCGCACGGGCCGCCCGAGCACCTCCCCGAGCAGGCCGACTTCGAGGGGCCGGTGAGCTCGCGACTCGATGCCTACGCGGGGGCGTGGCTGGCGTGCCGCACGCTCGCGCAACGCGCCGGAGCGCAGGCGCCGCGGGTCGCCATGGAGGCCGGGTCGGTGAGGGCTGCCGGTCTCGACAACGGCGCGCTGACGCGCGCCTGGCAGGCCGACCTCAGGCGACTGGCCGAGGCGGGCTGACGTGACCGGTGGGCGCCGACTCGTGCTTGCCGGCGTGGGACGACGGCGCGGGACGACCGGCGCGGATGACCGGCTCGGGCTGACGGGCGTGGGACGACGGCGCGGGACGACCGGCGCGGTCGGCTCGGCGCGCGGGAGGTCAGCCGCGGGACGCGCGGTGCTTGGCGTCGGCGTCCGTGTAGAGGGCCTCGACCTCGTCGGCGAAATCCTTGTAGATGACGTGACGCTTGAGCTTCAACGAGGGCGTGAGGTACCCGCGGTCCTCGGTGAAGTCGGTGCGCAGCACCCGGAAGCTGCGGATCGACTCGGCCCGGCTCACCGAGCTGTTGGCGCGGTCGATGGCCTGCTGCAGGTGCTCGTGCACCATCTCGTCGTCGTAGGCCTGCTCGAGGCTGATGTCGGGCCGGCCGTGGGCCTTGCCCCAGCCCGGCAGCATCTCGGAGTCGAGGGTGAGCAGCGCCGCGATGTACGGGCGCTGGTCGCCGACGACGAGGCACTGCGAGACCAGCGGGTGGGCGCGCACGACGTCCTCGAGCACCGTGGGCGCGACGTTCTTGCCGCCCGCGGTGACCAGGATCTCCTTCTTGCGGCCGGTGATCTTCAGGAAGCCGTCGTCGTCGACCTCGCCGAGGTCGCCGGTGTGCAGCCAGCCGTCCTCGGTGAAGGTCTCGCGGGTCGCCTCCTCGTTGTTGTGGTAGCCGCGGAACACCCCGACTCCGCTGACGAGGATCTCGCCGTCGTCGGCGACGCGGATCCCCACGCCGGGGATGGGCCGCCCGACCGTGCCGATCCGCGTCGCGTGCGGCGTGCACACGTTGGTCGGCGCCGTCGTCTCCGTGAGCCCGTACCCCTCGAGCACGTGGATGCCCACACCCCGGAAGAAGTGCCCGAGCCGCGTGCCCAGCGGCGCACCACCGCAGATCGCGTAGCGCACCTGGCCGCCCATGAGCGCGCGCAGCTTGGCGAACACGATGACGTCCATGGCCTTGTGCTGGGCCCGCAGGGCCAGCGAAACGCGTCCTTCGTCGAGGGCGCGGCTGTACGCGATCGCCGTCTTCGCCGCGAGCCGGAACAACCGGCCTTTGCCCTCGGCGGCCAGCTTCTGGTCGGTGGCGTTGTAGATCTTCTCGAAGACCCGCGGCACGCACAGCAGGAAGCTCGGTTTGAAGCTCTGCAGGTCGCCCATGAGGTCGGAGATGTCGGGGGAGTGCCCGATCTTGACCCGGGCCGTGAAGGCGACGACCTGGATGAGGCGGGCCAGCACGTGCGCCAACGGCAGGAACAGGATCGTCGACGCAGGCTGGTCGACGACGTCGCCGACCGCGATGATCGCGTTCTCCGTGAGCGTCAGAAAGTTGCCGTGGGTCAGTTCGCACCCCTTGGGCCGACCCGTCGTGCCCGAGGTGTAGATGATCGTCGCGAGGTCGTCGCGAGTGTTCACGGCCGTGCGTTCGGCCAGCGTCGCGTCGTCCACGTCGGCGCCGGCTGCGACCAGTTCGTCGAGGTGGCCGCCCTCGATCTGCCACACGTGCGCGAGCTGGGGCAGGTCGTCGCGGATCTGGGCGACGCGTTGGGCGTGCTCAGGGGACTCCACGACGACCGCGACCGCTTGGGAGTCCTCGAGGATCCACGCCACCTGCTCGGGCGCGGAGGTCTCGTAGACCGGCACGGAGACGGCCCCGGCGACCCAGATCGCGAAGTCGACCAGCGTCCACTCGTACCGGGTGCGGCTCATCAGCCCCACCCGCTGACCCGGCTCCACCCCGGCGGCGATCAGGCCTTTGGCGATCTCGCTGGTGCGGCGGGCGAATTCGGCATAGGTGATATCGGTCCAGACCTCACCCTCGCGGACGCCGAAGCCGGCTGCGCCGGGGTTGTGGGCGGCGTGGTGGGCCGGCAACTGACCCAGGTTGGCGAGCTCGTTCGGCTCGTTGACCGGATCCACGATGATCTCCTGCATGTGGGCACGCTCCGTCGCGTCGGGGCGGCCACCGAAGGGCAACGATGCAGGTGGGGTCGGTGGCCAGGCTTTCTCACGACGGTAACCGACCCTTTCGTCCCACGGGAGGTAGGGGCCGGGAATGTCGTATGTCGTCACCTCGTGATGGGTGCGTGCCGCCACGACGATGGGTGTTCGCCACCGTTCGTGTGTGACGTCGCCGCGACCCCGGAAGCGGTCTCGCAGGAGCGTGCGGTAACCGGCCTCGCCACGACAGCAGGCCGTGCGCGTCGTCTGGCCGCCGCGCCGCTGCTCGCCGGGTACGGTGCGAAGCATGGCCCAGCAGACCGAATCCGAACTGTTCATCGACGCTCCCGCGCAGGAGGTGCTCGACGTCATCGCCGATCTCGAGGACTACCCGTCCTGGGTTTCCGGTCTGACGTCGGTACGGGTGCTCAGCGACGACGAGGGCTGGGCCGACGAGGCCGAGTTCGTGCTCGACGCCGGGGTGATCAAGGACACCTACGTGCTGCGCTACACCTGGGATGTCGAGGAGGACAGCACCGGCGTCGTCTCCTGGGGTCTGGTTCGCGGCAAGGCGCTGAGCGCCATGGACGGCTCGTACACCCTCGTCGCCCACGAGGGTGGCACCGTCGTCACGTACCGGCTCTCGGTCGACCTGGCCATGCCGGTGCCCGCGATGATGCGGCGCAAGGCGGAGAAGTCGATCGTCACGACCGCCCTGCAAGGCCTGAAGTCGCGGGTCGAAGGCGGCCGATGACGGCCTCCGGCCCCGACGACCACCACGAGCCCGACGAGCCCGACGAGCACGAACCTGCTCAGGAGGGGCAGTCGGAGCAGTCGGAGCAGGCTGACCAGCCGGAAGAGCCGGAGCCGCAGCGGCGCGGGCCGGACCTCGACGAGGAGCGCCGGCTGCTCATCGAGGCGCTCACCCAGGCGTTCGCTCCCGCCGGCGGGGCGTCGGCGCGGGAGCCGGGCGGCCCGGCGCAGACGCCG
>NZ_BCNQ01000091.1 GCF_001515525.1 Piscicoccus intestinalis NBRC 104926
ACGGAGCAGCGGCCCGAGCAGCGGCCCGACACGCGCGCCGAGCAGCCTCGGCCGGAGCCGAAGCGCACGGAGCCGGTCCGCGAGCCGCAGCGCGGCGGCAGCGGCAACGAGCCCGGCCTGTCCGAGCAGGTGCGTCGGGAGCAGGCTCGCGTCGAGTCCGAACGAGGCAGCACCGCAGGGCCCAGCGCGACGCCGGCCGGCTCCACCGGGGCGGTCCGCACCGGAGGGTCCTCCGGCGCGTCCGAGTCGACGCCTGGCTCGTCCGGCAAGCCCGGCGACTCCGGCGCCACCGAGGTTCTTCCCGGCCGTTCGGGGAGCCAGGCCACCGGCCCCCGCCCCGACGGCACCTACGGCGACGGCGACAAGCCCAAGCCCTGACTCATGGCGCCCTGACTCATGGCGTAACGCACAGCCTGAACAGGCTCGTCGACGGCCCGATCCCCGCGGGGGTCGGGCCTTCGTCGCGCTCCGGAGCGCGCGTGTGATCGGGCTCGCCACAAGGGTTCTCGTCCGCATGTGGGGCGAGCCCGCGCCCAGGGGAACGGTCAGACTGCGGTGGTAGCGTGCCGCCCGCCTCGGCACGTTCCCGCCGAGGGAACCCCTCAGGAAAGGCGAGCGATGAAGCTGTCACCTCAGTCCGAGGAGATCGTCAAGGCCACCGCAGGCGTTGTGGCCGAGCATGCCGAGGAGATCACCAAGGTCTTCTATCCGGACATGTTCGAGGCGCACCCGGAGCTGATGCGGGTGTTCAACAAGGCGAACCAGGCGATCGGCGAGCAACCCAAGGCGCTCGCGGCGTCGGTGGTCGCCTACGCGGTCAACCTCATCGATCCCGACGCCCCCGACTTCGGCCCGGTCATGCGCCGGATCGCCCACAAGCACGTGTCGCTGGGGATTCGCGCCCAGGAGTACACGATCGTCGCCCACCACCTGCTCAAGGCCGTCAAGACCGTGCTCGGCGACGCGATCACCCCCGAGGTCGCGGCCGCCTGGGACGAGGTGTACTGGCTCTTCGGCGCCGAGCTCATCGCCGAGGAGGGCATGCTGTACGCCCTCGGCGGCACCGACCCCGCGCACCCGTGGCGCCGGTACCGGGTCGTCGAGCGGTTCGAGGAGAGCGAGGACATCTTCTCGCTCGTGCTGGCTCCGCTCGAGGGCGATGCCCCCGCCTACGAGACGGGTCAGTACGTCGCGATCGCCGTCGACCTGCCGAACGGGGAGCGCCAGCCGCGGCAGTACACGCTGTCCTCGAGCCCCCGCGGCGACCTGCGGGTGACGATTAAGCGGGTGCGCGGCGTCGACGGCCACCCCGACGGCCAGGTCTCGACGTGGCTGTACGACAACGCGATCCCCGGCGTCGTGCTCGACGTCTCCCAGCCCGCCGGCGACCTCGTGCTGCAGGACTCCGACGGCCCGCTCGTGCTCGTCTCGGCGGGCATCGGGATCACCCCGGTCGCGGCGATCCTCGACGAGATCTCCCGCCGCCAGCCTGACCGCACCGTGCGGATCTTCCACGCCGACTCCTCGCACAGCCACCACGCGCTGTACAAGCACCTGCGCCGCCAGGTCGAGTGGATGAGCGACGCCCGGGCGCAGAACTGGTACGAGGAGGGCGCCGAGGAGGCCCCGACGATCTACCCGGCCCGCTCCGGCTTCATGGACCTGTCGGACATCGACGTGCCCGCCGAGGCGACCGTGTTCATGTGCGGCCCGCTGGCGTTCATGCGGTCGGCCCGCGCCGCCCTCATCGAGAAGGGCGTGCAGCCGGAGAAGATCAACTACGAGGTGTTCGGCCCCGACCTGTGGGCGCAGAACCCTGACGCCGCCTGACGCCGCCTGATCGGGAGACCGACCGGCCGGCATGCGAAGGCGGGCTCAGCGGTCGGCACACACTTGTGTGCCGACCGTGCCGGCCACGATCTGCGCGATGTCGGTCAGCGCCCCGATCGCGGCGCGGCCCCCGCGGCCTCCGCGGCCACCGGTGGCGGTGACGAACTCGGCCGCCGCCTGCACCTTCGGGCCCATGGAGCCGGCGGGCAGGGCGAGCGCGTCGAGCTCGGCCGGGGTGACCCGCGCGAGCCGGCGCTGCCGCGGGGTTCCCCAGTCGACGTAGACGCCGTCGACGTCGGTGGCGATGACGAGCAGATCCGCGCCCAGCTCCCGGGCGAGCAGCGCGGAGGCGAGGTCCTTGTCGATGACGGCCTCGACGCCGTGCAGGTCGCCGGCGTCGTCGAAGGCGGTCGGGATGCCGCCGCCGCCCGTGCAGACGACGACGGTGCCGCTCTCGAGCAGCTGGCGGATCGGCCCGATCTCGAAGATCCGCTGCGGGCGCGGGCTCGCGACGACCCGCCGGAATCCGTCGCCGTCGGGCGCGATCGACCAGCCGTGCGAGCGGGCGAGCCGGTCCGCGGTCTCGCGGTCGTAGACCGGGCCGATGGGCTTGGTCGGGTGGTCGAACGCCGGGTCGTCGCGGTCGACCTCGACCTGGGTGAGGATCGTCGCCAGCGGCTGCTCGAGCGGGAGCAGATTGCCCAGCTCCTGCTCGATGACGTAGCCGATCATCGCCTCGGTCTGCGCGCCGAGCACGTCGAGCGGGTAGGGGTCGACGTGCGTGTAGGCGGCCGACTGGAGCGCCAGCAGCCCGACCTGCGGGCCGTTACCGTGGGCGACGACGAGTTCGTTGCCCGCTGCGATGGTGGCGATGCTGCGGCAGGCCGTGCGGATGTTGGCCCGCTGGTTGCCCGCGGTCATCGGCTGGCCGCGCTGCAACAGGGCGTTGCCGCCCAGCGCGATGACGATGCGCATGGTGTCTCCTCGATGTCTCCTGGAGCCGGGGCCGGGCGACCAGCATGACCTACCGCCGACCAGGAGGCCAGCGCTAAGGTTGAGCGGAATAGACTCAAGTTTGAGACGGTTGAACCGGACAAGCAGTCACACCCCCGACCAAGGAGCACCACGACGCCCATGAACCTTCAGCTGACGACCAAGGCCCAGGAGGCCTTCTCGGCGGCCACCCGCAACGCCTCGGCCGCCGGCAACCCCCACGTCGAGCCCGCGCACCTGCTGCTCGCGCTCACCGACCAGCAGGACACCACGACCGGACCGCTGCTCGACGCCTCCGGCAGCTCGATGCAGGCCGCCCGCCAGGCGGCGCAGGCCGAGCTGGCCAAGCTGCCCAGCGCCACCGGCTCCTCGATGACGAGCCCGAGCCTGAGCCGCTCCGGCCTCAACCTCATCGAGCAGGCCCGCCAGGTCATGGAGGCGATGGGCGACACCTACGTCTCCACCGACCACCTGCTGCTCGCCATCGCGCGCACCGGCCTGTTCGGCCTCAACGCCGACGCCATCGACCAGCTCATCCCGCAGATGCGTGGGGGCGCCAAGGTCGACTCCGAAAACCCCGAAGACCAGTTCAACGCGCTCGCCAAGTACGGCTCCGACCTCACCGCGGCCGCCCGCGAGGGCCGGCTCGACCCGGTCATCGGCCGCGACTCCGAGATTCGTCGCGTCGTGCAGGTGCTGAGCCGCCGCACGAAGAACAACCCCGTGCTCATCGGCGAGCCCGGCGTCGGCAAGACCGCCGTCGTCGAGGGTCTGGCCCAGCGCATCGTCGCCGGTGACGTGCCGGAGTCGCTGCGCGACAAGCGCCTCATCGCGCTCGACCTCGGCGCGATGGTCGCCGGCGCGAAGTACCGCGGCGAGTTCGAGGAGCGGCTCAAGGCCGTGCTCGAGGAGATCACCTCCTCCGACGGCAAGGTCATCACGTTCATCGACGAACTGCACACGATCGTGGGCGCCGGGGCGACCGGCGAGGGCTCGATGGACGCGGGCAACATGATCAAGCCGCTGCTGGCCCGCGGCGAGCTGCGCCTCGTCGGCGCAACGACCCTCGATGAGTACCGCAAGCACATCGAGAAGGACGCCGCGCTCGAGCGCCGCTTCCAGCAGGTCTACGTCGGCGAGCCCAGCGTCGAAGACACGATCGCGATCCTGCGTGGCCTGAAGGAGCGTTACGAGGCCCACCACAAGGTGGCCATCGCCGACTCCGCGCTCGTGGCCGCCGCCACGCTGAGCAACCGGTACATCCAGAACCGGCAGCTGCCCGACAAGGCCATCGACCTCGTCGACGAGGCCGCCTCCCGGCTGCGCATGGAGATCGACTCCAGCCCCGTCGAGATCGACGCGCTGCGCCGCCAGGTCGACCGGCTGAAGATGGAGGAGCTGCACCTCGAGCGCGAGACCGACGACGCCTCCCGCGAGCGCCTCGCGCGGCTGCGCAAGGACCTCGCCGACCGCACCGAAGAGTTGGCGGCGCTGACCGGCCGCTGGGAGGCCGAGAAGGCCGGACTCAACCGCGTCGGTGACCTCAAGGCCCGCCTCGACGAGCTGCGCGTGCAGGCCGAGCGGCTGCAGCGCGAGGGCGACTTCGGCGAGGCCTCCCGCCTGCTGTACGGCGAGATCCCCGCGCTGGAGAAGGAACTCGACAAGGCCGACAGCGCCGAGCGCGAGGCCGGCGGCGGCGAGGGCCCGATGGTCAAGGACGAGGTCGGCGCCGACGACATCGCCGACGTCATCAGTTCGTGGACCGGCATCCCCGCCGGGCGCCTGCTCGAGGGGGAGACCGAGAAGCTGCTGCACATGGAGGAATACCTCGGCAAGCGGCTCATCGGGCAGACCGAGGCCGTGCGGGCCGTCTCCGACGCGGTGCGCCGCAGCCGGGCCGGCATCGCCGACCCCGACCGGCCCACCGGCTCGTTCCTGTTCCTCGGCCCGACCGGCGTCGGCAAGACCGAGCTGGCCAAGTCGCTGGCGGACTTCCTCTTCGACGACGAGCGCGCGATGGTGCGCATCGACATGAGCGAGTACTCCGAGCGGCACGCGGTGGCCCGGCTCATCGGCGCCCCGCCCGGCTACGTCGGCTACGACGAGGGCGGCCAGCTCACCGAGGCCGTGCGGCGGCGCCCGTACTCGGTCGTGCTGCTCGACGAGGTCGAGAAGGCCCACCCGGAGACCTTCGACATCCTGCTGCAGGTGCTCGACGACGGGCGCCTGACCGACGGGCAGGGCCGCACGGTCGACTTCCGCAACGTCATCCTCGTCATGACCTCCAACCTCGGCAGCCAGTACCTCATCGACCCCTCGATGAGTCCGCAGGCCAAGCGCGAGGCGGTCATGTCGACGGTGCGCACGGCCTTCAAGCCGGAGTTCCTCAACCGGCTCGACGAGACGGTGATCTTCGAGGCGCTGACCCGGCCGGAGCTGGCGCGGATCGTCGAGCTGCAGGTGCAGGCGCTGTCGCGGCGGCTGTCCGACCGGCGGATCACGTTGGGCGTCACCGAGCCCGCCCGCGAGTGGCTGGCCGACGCCGGCTACGACCCGGCCTACGGCGCCCGGCCGCTGCGCCGCCTCGTGCAGCGCGAGATCGGCGACCGGCTCGCGCAGGCGCTGCTTTCCGGGCAGGTGCGCGACGGCCAGGAGGTGACGGTCTACCTCGATGCCTCCGGCGAGCACCTGACGCTCGTCGAGCCCCCCGTCGAGGCGACCCTGGAGTCGATCCCGCAGGAGTGAGAGACGCGGATACGGCCGCCGTCGACGAGGAGTCGGCGGCGGCCGTCGTCGTGTCCGCAGCGGTGCGTCGGCGTGTCCCCGGACGCCCGGCTCCGAAGGTTATAGCCGAGCGCGGGTCAGGACAGCATGTCGAGGGCGCGGCGGCCGTGGCTGGCGTCGATGTGCTCGCGCATGACGCGGCGGGCGCGCTCGGCGTCGCGCTCGACGACGGCGCCGACGATCCCCTGGTGTTCGGCCGTGATGCGCTCGCGGTCGGCCTGGGTGAGCGGCTCGCGGGTGAGCACGAGGGCGCGGTACCGGTCGGCCTTGTCCCAGAGCCGGTCGAGGGAGTCGACGAGCAGGTCGTTGCCGCACGCGGAGTAGACCGCCCGGTGGAACTCGCGGTGCGCGAGCATCGCCTCGGTGTCGCCGGAGTCGGTGATCGGCTCGAGGCGGGCCAGGGCGTCCGCGATGCGGGTCAGGTCGCGCGACGAGCGACGTTGGGCCGCTAGGCCCGCCGCGAACGGGTCGAGTTGGCGGCGCAGTTCGTAGAGCTGCTCGGCCTCCGCGCGCGTCACCGGGGCGACGTGCGCGTCGCGGTGCGCGGCCAGCTCGATGAGTCCGTCGGCCGACAGCCGCTTGATCGCCTCGCGCAGCGGGGTGGTGCTCACCCCGAGCTCGGCGGCGAGGGCGGCCTGCGGGATGACGCTGCCGGGCTCGAGCTCTCCGGACAGGATGCGCCGGCGCACCTCGACGTAGGCGTACTCGTGCTTGGTCAGCGCGGCCGGGGACACCGGACTCATCGGCTCCTCCTGATGCATCGGTCGCTGCCGTCATCACGGACCTCTCCGATCCTACGGCAGGCCTGGCCGACCGAGCCGTAACCGTTATAACCTGTCGTGCGATGGAGGGATCATTCATGGCCGATAACCGTCCCGGGCGTTCCGACTCCCTGACCCGCAGCGTGCGCGTCGGCGACACCGACTACGTCGTCGCCGACCTGGGGGCGGTGGCGCAGGGAGAGCTGGCGCGCTGGCCGATGGTGCTGCGCATCCTCGCCGAGAACGCCGTGCGCACCGCGGGCGAGGGGCGCGACCACGCCCTGGAGCAGCTGCGGTCGGCCGCGCGCGGGCAGAGCCTGGGCGGTGACATCCCGTTCCTGCCGAGCCGGCTGCTCATGCATGACACGACCGCGACCCCGGCGCTCGTCGACGTGGCCGCGATGCGCGACGCCCTGGCCCGCCGCGGCGTCGACCCGGTCGCGCTCAACCCGACGCTGCCGATCGAGGTGTCCGTCGACCACTCCCTGGCGGTCGAGAGCTTCGCCCGCCCCGACGCACCGCAGACGAACATGCGCGAGGAGATCCGCCGCAACGTCGAGCGCTATCGGTTTCTGCGCTGGGCCGCCGCGACGCTGAGCAACCTGCACGTCAACGCGCCCGGCACCGGCATCATGCACACGATCAACCTCGAGCAGCTCGCCACGGTCGCGACGACGCAGGAGCGCGACGGGCGCACGTGGCTCGTGCCCGACGTCATGGTCGGCACCGACTCCCACACGCCGATGATCAACGGGCTCGGCGTGCTCGGTTGGGGAGTGGGCGGGCTCGAGGCCCAGACGGTGATGTTCGGGCTGCCGATCTCGCTGCGGGTGCCCGACGTCGTCGGCGTGCGCCTGACCGGCTCCCTGCGGCCGGGCGCGACCGCCACCGACCTCGCGCTCACCGTCACCCACCGGCTCCGCGAGATCGGTGTCACCGGCGAGTTCGTCGAGTTCTACGGCCCCGGAGTCGGCACGCTCACCGTCGGGGAGCGCGCGGTCGTCGCCAACATGGCCCCCGAATACGGCGCCACGACAGGCTATTTCCCGATCGACGCGCAGACGGTCGAGTACCTGCGGCGCACCGGTCGGCCGGCCGGGCACGCCGAACTCGTTGAGGCGTATGCGCGGGCCGCCGGCCTGTGGTTCGACGCCGGCGTAGAAGCCGTGGGAGCCGCGAAGGCCGTCGAGCCGGTGTACACGCGCACGATCGACATCGACCTGTCGGCGCTGCGCGCCTCGGCCGCCGGGCCGCGGCGGCCGCAGGACCTGCGCGAGCTCTCGCAGGTGCCCGCCGCGGTGCGGGCCGTCGACGGGGCGGGCGAGCCCACCGGCTCCGGCTCGGGCTCGGTCGTTGGCTCCGGCGCGGGGGAGTTGCCGCGCTACCCGGTCGGCATCGCCGCGATCACGAGCTGCACGAACACCTCCGACCCGCGGCTGCTCATCACCGCGGGGCTGCTCGCCCGCAGGGCCCGCGCGCTCGGGCTGAGCGTGCCGGCGTGGATGAAGACGTCGATGGCGCCCGGCTCCCCGGCGACCACCCGCTATCTCGCGCGCGCCGGGCTCGACGAGGACCTGTCCGCGCTCGGCTTCGACATCGTCGGCTTCGGCTGCACGACGTGCATCGGCAACTCCGGGCCGCTGACCGAGCCGATCGCCGACGTGCTGAGCAGCAAGCATCCGGTCGCCGTGCTCTCGGGCAACCGCAACTTTCCCGGGCGGGTGCACCCGGACCTCGACCTCGGTGTGCTCGTCTCGCCGCCGCTCGTCGTCGCGTACGCAATCGCGGGCGACGCCGAGCGCGACCTGACCCGCGAGCCGGTGGGGCGCACGCCGGCCGGGCGCGAGGTGTTCCTCGACGAGCTGTGGCCGAGCCCGGAGGAGATCGCGGCGGCCGAGGCGCTGGCGGCCGACCCGAGCGACTACCGGGAGGCGTTCGCGGCGGCCGCGGCGAACCCGCTGTGGCACCACATCGAGCCGCCGAGCGGCGAGCTGTTCGAGTGGAGCCCGGCCTCGACGATCCTCGCGCCACCGCCGTTCGCGGACGCCGACGCCGGGTCGCTGCTCGGGGCGTTCACGGCGCGGCCGCTGCTCGTGCTCGGCGACGACGTGACGACCGACCACATCTCGCCGGCCAGCGCGATCCCCGCCGACAGCCTCGCCGGGCGGTTCCTCGTCGAGCGCGGCGAGGACCCGGCCGACCTCAACGTGTTCGCCTCCCGGCGGGGGCAGTGGGAGGTCATGGTGCGCGGCGGGTACTACAACAAGACGCTGCGCAACGCGCTCGCGCCCGACGCCCCGCCCGGGCACACGACGCACTCCCCGAGCGGGGAGGTGCTGACGATCTGGGACGCCGCGCAGCGGTACCGCGCCGAGGGGCAGCCGCTGGTCGTCGTCGCGGGCGAGCGGTACGGCATGGGGTCGTCACGCGACTGGGCGGCCAAGGTGCAGCAGCTGCTCGGCGTGCGGGCCGTGCTCGCCGCCGGGTTCGAGCGCATCCACCGCTCCAACCTCATCGGCATGGGCATCCTGCCGCTGTACGTGCCCGCCGAGCAGCGGGAGCGGCTCGCGGGGTTGCGGCCCGGCGACGTCATCGACGTCGACGCGAAGGTCGAGGCGGTGGGAGTCGGGTCGCCGATCACGGTGACCGTGCGGACCGGGGCCTCGGGTGGCTCGGGGGGCTCGGGTTGCTCGGATGGCTCGGATGGTTCGGGTGACTTGGAGGGCTCGGAGGTGTCGTTCGAGGCGCGGGCCGCGGTGGAGACGCCGCTGGAGGTCGAGTTGCTGCGCGCCGGGGGAGTGATCCCGCTGATCCTCGCGCGGCACCTGCCCTGACACCGCGCCGGAGCCCGCGTCGGCCCCGGCCGTCGGGCCGCCGTCGGGACCCCGTCGGGCCGTCGGTGCCGCCCTCGGTGCTCTCTGTACAAAAGGTGGACGCCGCCTGACCAGCATTCGGACGACGCCTGGGAACGGCGTGGCGAATGCCCTTGTGCCGTGGTCGCGCCCAACGGTGAGACGCACGCCACTGCGCCGCATATCCACAGGTCAGGTAACGGGTGGGCGTGAGAAAGCGATGTCCACAGTGGTCGGCGCACGGCTTGGGGGAAGCTGCATAGGCTGCGCGCACCGACCCGCCGTACACCCTTCCATCGAGGTCCGTCATGTCCCGCAGTGCCCCTCCTTTGTCGACCCCGCGCGCCCGGGGAGCGCGCTCCCGACGCGCCACCGTCGCCACCGTCGGCGCCCTCGTCGCGCTCGGAGGCGGTGGCACCGTGGCCGCCGCCGCGCCCGCCGCTTCCGCGTCGACCGCCACTACCGCGTCGCCCGCGTCGGCCGCGTCGGCCGCGTCGACGACGTCGACCGTGCGGATCCCGTCGGCGTGCCGCGCCACGATGACCGTGGTGCGTCCCGACGGCACGCTGGCGATGGGGGTCGTGCAGGGCGGCAAGGGCACGCTGTACAGCACCGGCCATCGGCTGGCGTACCGCCCCAAGGCCGTCGCCTACCTGGGCAACACGGCGAGCCGCGGGGCCGAGGCCGACCGCTTCTTCATCACCGACTCCGGCGGCCGGATGCACCGCGTGACGGTCTCCCAGCCCACGGGCTCCAAGGCCGTCAACGTCACCGACACGGTTGTGGCAAGCGGTTGGGGCAACGTGCGGCTCATGGTCGCCAGTGGGCCGTACCTGTACGCCGTGACGACCGGCGGCAGCATGCGTCGCTACGCGGTGTCCGCGACGTACGGGCTCACGGCGGCCGGCTCGGTCGGGTCGGCCGGCGCGGGCGGCTGGGGCAGCGTCACCTCGCTGGCCTACGGCGGCTGGTGGCGGCTGCCCGGCGGTGACCGCGCCGAAGACCTCGTCGCGGTGACCCGCAGCGGCGCGCTCCGGGCCTTCGTCGTGCCCCGCAAGGCGCCGGCGAAGGTCACGCAGCGCACTCTTGTGTCATCGGGTTGGGGCAAGTACCGGCACGTCGCCGCCGGGGAGTGCACGAGCGGGCGGTCGCGGGCGCTCGCCGCGGTGCGCGCCAACGGCGAGGTGCACGGCTTCCTCGACGGCAACGGCGACGACCAGTCCGGGGCCGACATCTCCTCGGCCGGTCGGGTCGCCACCGGCTGGCGCGGCACGATCGCCGACTGAGACCGCACGCCGCGCCGGCGGCTGAGGCGCGCGAGAACGGCCGCCCCGCAACGAGGTTCGCGGCGGTCTCGCCCGTCGCAGGTGTGCTGCCGAGAATCCGCGCAGCGTCCAGGTACCGTCGGGAACATGTCGCGTCGACTCGTCGCTCTCGCCGCGTGCGTGGTCTTCGGCACCACGGCGTGCGGCCTGAGCATCACGCCCAAGGAGGACGAACCGACTCCGCAGCAGCGGCTGTCGACCGCCAAGCAGCTCGCGGACTCCGCGACCTCGGTGCACCTCGTCGTGACGTCCCGCGATGTGCCGCAGGACGCCCAGGGCATCCTCGGGTTCGACGGCGTCGGCACCCACACCCCCGCCTTCCAGGGCGTGCTCGACGCCCGGATGGGCGGCATGAGCGCCAAGGTCGACGCCGTCGCGATCGGCCCCGACCTGTGGCTCAAGCTGCCGTTCACGCCGCGGCACGTGAAGACCGACCCGGCGTCGTGGGGGGTGCCGAGCCCGTCGCGGCTGCTGTCGACCGACTCCGGGCTGACCTCGCTCATCACGCACACGACCAACCCGGTCGAGGGCGACCAGAAGCGCGAGGGGCAGGAGGTGCTGCGCACGATCACCGGCACCGTTCCGGGCGACAAGGTGGCGAACATCCTCAACACCGGCGACGCCACCGGCACGTATCAGGTGAGCTACGGCCTCACCGATCCCGACGGAACGCTGCGCAAGGCCTCGATCTCCGGGCCGTTCTTCTCCGGCGCGACCTCGACGTACGACGTCGTCTTCGACCGCTACGGCGAGGCCGTCGATATCAAGGCGCCCTCGTGACCGAGGCGAGTGTCGCGACGCGGCACGAGGTCGCGCGCGGCTCGCGAGGCCTGCTCGGGATCGCCGCGCTCGCGGTCTCGCTTGCGGCCGCCGACACCTACGTCGTCGTGCTCGCGCTGCCTGACATGATGGCCGGCGTCGGCCTGAGCATCGACGACCTGCAGAAGGCCACCCCGGTCATCAGCGGGTTCCTGCTCGGCTACATCGCGGTGCTGCCGCTCATCGGGCGGCTCTCCGACGTCGTGTCGCGGCGGCGCGTGCTGCTGTGGTGCCTGGCGCTGTTCGTCGTCGGCTCGGCGATCACCGCCCTCGCCGTCGACCTGTCGGTGCTGGTCGGCGGCCGCGTCGTGCAGGGCGTCGGCGGAGGCGGTCTCGTGCCGGCGACCCTCGCGCTCGTCGCCGACCTGTGGCCGCCGCACCGGCGCGGCGTGCCCCTCGGCGTCGTCGGCGCCGTGCAGGAGGTGGGCAGCGTGCTCGGCCCGCTGCTCGGGGCCCTCGTGCTCGCCGTCTCCGACTGGCGCGGCATCTTCTGGCTCAACGTGGCCCTCGGGCTGGCGCTCGCCGCCGCCCTGGCCCTCACCTCCCGCCGCGTCCCCCCACCCCCGTCCCCCTCAACGTCCCCGTCAACGTCCCTCCCCACGTCCCCACCCACTTCCCTCAAAACTGCGAGTCGCGGTGAGAACTGCAGTCCGGGTCGCAGTTCTCACCACGACACGCAGTTCTCAGCGACGTTGGGGGGCGTGCTCGGGGTCGGTCTCGGGCTGCTCGGGCTGGCGTTGATCGCGCCGCAGGGGCTCGTCGAGGACGTCGTCTGGGGGCTGCCGTTCGTGCCGTTCGGCGTCGGCGGGCGGCTGGCGACGCCGATCGGGTACACCGCCCTCGCGCTGCTGGCCCTGTGGCTGGTGGCCCACTGCGTCCGCTCGAGACGGGTGCTCGCCCGGCTCGACCTGGTCGGGGCCGCGCTCGTCGCGGTCGTGCTCGGCTCGCTCGTGCTGACGTTCGCCTCCGCCGACCCCGAGCGCGAGGTCGTCGGCCCGCTCGGGCACGTGCTGCTGCCGGTCGGGGCGCTTGCGCTGCTCGTCGCGTTGTGGTGGCACCGGCGCGCCGCCCGCCCGCTCGTGCCGCGCGGCATCGTCACCCGCCGGGTCGCGGCGGGCATGCTCGCCAGCCTCGCGGTCGGCGCCGCGCTCGTCGCGGTCGTCGTCGACGTGCCGGTGCTCGCGCGGCTCACGCTCACCGACTCCCAGACGCAGGCCGCGCTCGTGCTCGTGCGCTTTCTCGTCGCCCTGCCGCTCGGGGCGCTCGTCGGCGGCGCGCTGCTGCGCCGGGTCGGCAACGCGCCCGTCGCGGTCGCCGGGCTGCTCGCCGCGAGCGCCGGACTGGGGGTCATGACGACCTGGGGTCGCGGATCCCTCGCGGAGACGGTGAGCACCACCGTCGTCATGGTCGTCGTCGGCTTCGGGCTCGGGCTGGCGATCGCGCCGGTCAACGCCGCGTTGCTCGACGACGTGCCGCACGACGCCCACGGGGTTGCCAGCTCACTCGTGGTCGTCGCGCGGATGGTCGGCATGGTCGTCGGGCTCGCGCTGCTGACCGCCTTCGGGCTGCGGCGCTTCTACGAGCACGTCGCGACCCTGCCCGACACCCTCGACCCCACCGCCCTGCTCGACGCGGGAGTCGTGCAGGTGCAGACCGTGTTCGCCGGCGCCGCCCTGTGCGCGCTCGCCGGTGCCATCGCCGCCGCCGGCCTCGGGTGGCGCCGGGCCCGCTGAGGCCCGCTGAGGCCCGCTACGTGTGCGTCAGGCCGGGCTCACGGGCCAGGTCTCCAGGCGCCAGGCGGCGTCCCAGAACATCCACTCGTACTGCGAGGAGCGCACGAACGCGGCGGACATGGCGGCGCGCACTCCGTCGTCGGCGGCGTCGGCGAGGGCGTCGACGATGCGCCGGGCGTGGGCGGTGGAGGCGGCGAACTCGGGGTCGCCGTACGCGCTGATCCAGTCGCCGTACGGGTGGGCCGACAGGTCGCCGACGGCGGCCTTGAGCCGGGTGCCGACGTCGTCGTAGATCCAGAAACACGGCAGCACCCCGGCGGCCAGCGCGGGGTAGCAGCCGCGGGTCGACAGCGTCAGCAGGTGCCCGGTGTAGGCCGCGCACGTCGGAGACTGTTCGCCGAGGTCACCCAGGCCGTTCGCCACGTGCGCGGCGTGCAACTCGCGCTCGACGACGACGGTCTGCCGGGCCGACTCCGCCCAGAACACCAGGTCGTCGGCGTCGGGGGACTGGGCGGCGCACGCGGCGAGCGCGCGCCCGTAATCAGCCAGGTAGAGGGCGTCCTGGGTCATGTAGTAACCGAACCGCTCGGTGTCCAGGCTGCCGTCGCGCAGCCCGGTCAGGAGCGGCAGGGCGTCGATCGCCTCCCGAATCGGCGCGATCGCCTGCCACAGGTCGTCACTGAACGTCATCGTTCGGCCTCCGTTCGTCGGCAGCGGATCTGCCGGGTGCTCAGGTGCCGGCCGCGACCCCGCGCAGAGCGTCGTCGGACAGGCGGTAGACGAGTTGGTCGTGCAGGTGCCGGGCGCCCATCGCCTCGTAGAACGAGATTGTGCTCGCGTTCCACGTCGCGACGTTCCACTCCAGGCGGGGGTACCCCAGCCGCGCGCATTCCCGCGCGAGCGCGGTCATGAGCCCGACTCCCAGGCCGCGACCGCGGTAGGCCTCCTCGATGAACAGGTCCTCGAGCCAGATGCCGCGTCGCCCGGTCCACGTGGAGAACGACGTGAACCAGATCGCCATGCCGACGACGCGGTCGTCGGCCTCCGCGACGTGCGCGTGCACGGGCGCGGAGTCGTCGCGCGGGAACAGCGCGGACGACAGGTCGGCCTCCGTGAGCACCGCGTCCTCCAGGTGGCCCTGGAAGTCCGCGAGCTGGCGGATGAGTCGGACGAGGTCGGGCACGTCGGCGGCCGTGGCGGGTCGGATCACGCGAGCAAACCTAGCGGTCCGCGCGGGTGTGGTGGCCCTTACCTCGGCCGATGCCCGCGCGGGCCGGTGCGCGGGTGCTCAGGCACGGGTGCTCAGGCGCCGGCTCAGGCGAGGTCGACGAGCACCGGGGCGTGGTCGCTGGCGCCCTTGCCCTTGCGCTCCTCCCGGTCGATCTGCGCGCCCTGCACGCGGGCGGTGAGCGCGGGGGAGCCGAGCGCGAAGTCGATGCGCATGCCCTGGCGCTTCGGGAAGCGCAGCTGGGTGTAGTCCCAGTACGTGTACACGCCCGGGCCGGGTTGGTAGGGGCGCACGACGTCGGCGAACCCCGCGTCGACGACCCCCGCGAACGCGGCCCGCTCCGGCGGCGAGGTGTGCGTCTTGCCCTCGTAGAACTGCGGCGACCACACGTCCTCGTCGAACGGTGCGACGTTCCAGTCGCCCATGAGCACGATCTGCGCGGTCGGGTCGTCGGCGAGCCAGTCGCGGCCGGTGCTCGCGAGCCGCTGGAGCCAGTCGAGCTTGTAACGCAGGTGCGGGTGGCCGAGCTCGCGGCCGTTCGGCACGTACAGCGACCAGACGCGCACGTCACCGCAGGTGGCGCCGATCGCGCGGGCCTCCGCGACCGGATCGGGCTCCCCCCAGGTCGGCATGCCCTCGAAGCCGACCTGCACGTCGGTCAGCCCGACCCGCGAGACGATCGCGACCCCGTTCCACTGGTTGAGACCGTGCGCGGCCACCTCGTAGCCGGCCTGCTCGAACGGCAGCAACGGAAACTGGTCGTCGCGGCACTTGGTCTCCTGCAGCGCGAGCACGTCGAGGTCGTGCCGCTCCAGCAGCGCGACGGCCCGGTCGACCCGGGAGCGGATGGAGTTGCAGTTCCACGTGGCGATCCTCACGGCCTCACCCTACGAAGGCCACCACCAACCCGACCGAAGGCTGGTCGGATGAGTACTTCTGCGGGTTCGGTGGGCGGGTGGCGCGTCTACCGTTGCCGAATGGCACAGCAGGCAGCATCCGACGACGGAGCCGGGCCGCCCGCCGAGCGCGCCGACCTGCCCGACCCGCCCGGCGACCGGGCCGACCCACCGGTCGAGCGTGCCGACCCGCCCCAGCCGCCGACCGTGGGCGTGACGGGCAGCGGACCGGTCGGCATGTCCGCGAACCCGAGCACCGCGCTCGAGCACGTCTGGCACAGCGGTGGGCTGCGCACGCTGCGGCGGGCGTCGCTGCGCGCGGGCGCCAAGGCGCTGTCGGGCGCCTACTCGCTGTACAAGATCCACCCCGCCCTGTGGCGCCTGACCGCCACTCACTACTCGCCGCGCATGGGCGAGCTGGCCCGGCTCCACGCGTGGATGACGTGCCAGATGGCCAATCTGCACGTGCCCGCCTACCAGCGTCACCTCGACGAGCACGAGTTCACGTTCCGCTGGTGGGATCTCGACGCGTTCCCGACCACCTCGAAAGACTCCTACGTGCGCCGCCACGGGGAGGCCGACCGCTGCTGGCACGGGCGGCTGCGCACCCGCGGCACGATCGTCGACGAATCCTCCGGCAGCTCCGGCACGCCGTTCAACTGGGTGCGCGGCCGCGACGAGCTGGCCGACATCCACCGCAACGTCGCGGGCTTCACGTCGCTGGCGCACCGCGGGCAGGGGCCGCTGTTCGTCATCAACGCGTACTCGATGGGCGCGTGGGCCACCGGCACGAACACCGGCATCGCGATGGCCAAGATCGCCATGGTGAAGAACACCGGGCCCGACCTGGCCAAGATCGTCGACACCCTCGAGCACTTCGGCCCGGGCTTCACCTACCTCGTCACCGCCTACCCGCCGTTCCTCAAAGACCTGCGCGACGTGCTCGACGCCCGCGGCTTCGACTGGTCGGCCTACCGGCTCCACGGGCTCGTCGGCGGCGAGGCGATGACCGAGGGTCTACGCGACTACTGCGAGCAACGCTTCGCGAGCGTGCGCTCCGGCTACGGCGCGAGCGACCTGACGATCGGCATCGGCGGGGAGACCGACCTCACCGTCTGGCTCCGCAAACAATTGTTGGCGGACGAGGAGCTGCGGGAGGCGGTGCTCGGGCCCGGCGAGGCCCGCACGCCGATGATCTTCCAGTACAACCCGCTGGAGACCTACCTCGAACTGAGCCCGGACGACGAGCTCATCTGCACGCTGACGTCGACGAAGGTGCTCGCGCCCAAGCTGCGCTACAACATCGGCGACGAGGCGCGGCTGCTGCCCTACGACGAACTGCAGCGCATCGTCGGTGGCCGTGCGGAGTGGGCCCAGGGCGCCGCGGCCGCGTCCGCACGCGAACGGATGCGGCTGCCGATGCTGTTCGTCTACGGCCGGGCCGACGCGACGATCTCGTTCATGGGGGCCAACATCTACCCCCAGGACATCGAGAACGGTCTCTACGCCGACGAGGGCGCCGCCGCGAGCATCGCCGCCTTCACCCTCGCCCTCGAGGACTGCGGGCCCGACGCCGGAGCCGGTGCGACCGGCATCCACCAACAGCCGGTCGTGCACGTCGAACTGCGCGAGGACCACGACCTCGACGAGACGGCCCGCCGGCGCCTGGCGGCGTCGTGCCGGGACGGCATCATCGACTACCTCACGCGCGTGAGTCGGGACTTCGCGCAGTCGCTCGAGGAGAGCGAACGCAGCGCCGACCTTCGCGTCAGGCTGCACGAGCCGGGCACCGGGCCGTTCGCGGACGCCGGCGGCCGCATCAAACGGGTCTACCTGCACCCCGGCGGCACGTCGTGAGCCGCGACCTGTTCGCGTTCGCGGAGGCCGAAGCGGTCTTCGTCGGCGCCACCCGGTACCGCGGCCCCGGCCGCTGGCTCGCGTTGGCTCCGCGGTGGCGGGCGATGACCGCCCAGATGCGGCGGCTCCCCGGCTACCGCGCGCACCGCGTCTACTACACCCGCCCGTTCGTGCTCGGCACGATCGGCGCCTTCGCCACCCGCGACGACCTGCTGCGATTCGCCCGCACCGGCGAGCACCGCGCGCTCATGGAGTGGGTCACCGACGGCACCCGCAACGCGACCGGCGGCTACATCCGCCTCTTCGAGGCCGTCGACTCGCCCTTCGACCCGCCCGTCGAACTGCCCGCCGACCTCGAGGAGACGACATGAGGACCCGCGACTTCTCCCGCGCGCCGCGGATGGCGCAGGCGAATGCGATGTTCACCGGCGGCAACCGGTACGCCTCGGTGTGGGCGCTGGCCTCGACCGTGCCGCGGTGGCGGCGGATGGTCGCCGACATGCGCCGGATGCGCGGCTACTGCGCGCACAAGATCTACTACGAGCCGCCGCTGACGCTCGGGGTGCTCGCGTGGTTCGAGTCGATGGACGACCTGCTGCTGTTCGCGCGCACCGGCGAACATCGCTGGTTCATGGAGTGGGCCACCGACACCTCGCACGCAACCGCCGGCTTCATCCGCATGTACCGGGCCGACCCGCACGGCTACAGCAACGGTGTGTGGCGCGCCGAGGACCAGGCCATGGGCCTCGACGAGCGCTTCACCCCGCTGTCACGCGAGAGCCAGGGCCCGCCGGTCCTCCGCCGCCGGCGCACCCGCGCGACCCCGTGACCGGCGTGGGAGCCGGAGCCGGTGGGTCAGGCCTGCGCGTCGAGCTGGTGCGCACCCGCGCGGACCTGCGTGAGTTCGTCGCGTCGCCGCTGCGCACGCACCCGAGCGAGCTCTCCGTGCCGCTGCTGCGGTCGGTCATCGGGCGCTGGCACCGCGACCCGGGGGTCGAGCTGTGGCTCGCGCGCGACGGCCGTGGAACGGTGCTGGGGCGCTCGACGACCCACGAGGACGCCCGCATGAGCGAGCGCATGGGCGGTCGCACGCTGCTCGTCGGCGCCGTCGAGGCGGCCACCCCGGCCGCGCTCGCCGCGCTCCTGCGATTCGCCCGCGAGCGTGCCGAGGCGGCCGGCGCGACCCGGCTCCTGGGGCCGGTGTCGTTGCTGCCCAACCAGACCGGCGGCGTCATCACCTCGGGTTGGCACGAGCGCGGGTTCGTCGACTCGCCGTGGAACCCGCCGTGGTACGTCGACGAGTGGGAGCGGGCCGGGTTCGAGCGCTGCTTCACCGGCTCCACGTGGATCTGCGAGAACCTGTCCGGCCTCGACCCCGAGACGCTCTTCGGCGGCCCGGTCGATCCGCGGGTGCGGGTGCGGCACGCCACCCGGCGCGGCCTGAGCGAGCAGGTGCCGATGCTGCGCGACCTGCTCAACCGCAGCTTCGCCGGCCTCGACTACTACACGCACATCGACGAGCGGCAGATGGCCGACGCCACCGACGGCCTCGCACACCTGCTCGACGAGCGGCTCGCGCTGTGGGCCGAGGTCGACGGGCGGCCGGCGGCGTTCATGCTCGTCGTGCTCGACCTGTCGGAGTTCGTCATGTCCACCGGGGGACGGCTCGCGGCGCCGGACGCCGCCCGGCTGCTGCTGACCCGCAGGCGGTACCGCCGCGACGCCGTGCTCGTCGTCAAGGGCACGGTGCCGGAGCACCAGGGGCGCGGCCTCATGCGGGTGCTCTCGGGCGAGCTGCTGCGCGGGCTGCGGGCCGGCGGGTACCGCACGCTGCGCTCGACGTTCGTCGGCGACGACAACCCGGCGTCGGCGGCCCAATACGTGCGGATGGGCGGACGGCCGCTGCACACGACGACGTTCTACCGGCAGGTGCTCTCGTGAGCGCCCCCCGGGCCGACGCCGCGTGGATCGCCGACCTGCGCCGGGCCCAGCCGTGGTGGGAGCGGGCGCCCAGCGCGCACAACACCCAGCCGTGGACGCTGCACGTCGACGCTGCGCGCGTGCACCTGGGTTGGGAGGCCGAGCGCACCCTGCCCGTCACCGACCCCACCGGCCGCGACCTGCGGCTCTCGCTGGGCTGCCTCGCGGAGGCGGTGCGGCTCGTGCTCGCCGACCCTGTCCACGGCGGGCACGACGTCGGGGTGCGCTGGCGCTGGGAGGAGGGCACGCGGCGCGCCGCGACCTTCGAGCGGCTCGGGGAGTCGGGGCCGGCGCGTGTGGTCGACGCTGGCTCCGACCTCGGCGC
>NZ_BCNQ01000092.1 GCF_001515525.1 Piscicoccus intestinalis NBRC 104926
CGGGGGCGGCCGCGGGTACGCGGGTCGTCGGGGGGTGACCCTGCCACGCCGCCGCCCCGGAGGCAGCCGCAACCGCGGCACCCGAACCGCCGCCCGCGCGTTCGGCAACCTCGGGGCGGGGCGCCTCGTAGGCCCCGTCCTGCTCGTCACGCACGATCCGCCCGTTGCTCAGTTCGATGACGCGGCGCCGGATCTCGTTGACGATCGAGTCGTCGTGGGTCGCCATGAGCACCGTCGTGCCCGCCTCGTTGATCTGCGAGAGCAGCCGCACGATCTCCAGGCTCGTGCCCGGGTCGAGGTTGCCGGTCGGCTCGTCGGCCAGCAGCAGCCGCGGCTTCTTGACCAGCGCCCGCGCGATCGCGACCCGCTGCTGCTCGCCGCCGGACAGCTCGTGCGGGAAGCGCCGCGCCAGGCTGGAGAGCCCGACGACCTCGAGGGTGGCGGGCACCTGCTCGCGCACCGTGTCGCGCCCGGCGCCCAGCACATGCAGCACGTACGCGACGTTCTCGGCCACGGTCTTGTCCGGCAGCAGCCTGAAGTCCTGGAAGACGACACCGAGATCGCGCCGGAGCCGAGGCACCTCGCGACGTTTGATGCGCGTCAGGTCGCGGCCCGCCACAACGATGCGGCCGCTGGTCGGCCGGTCCTCGCGTAGCAGCAATCGGATGACGGTCGATTTGCCGGAGCCGGAGGCCCCGACCAGGTAGGCGAACTGGCCCGCGGGGATCTCCACGTCGATGCCGTCGAGCGCCGGCCGCGGGTTGCGAGCATAGGTCTTGACGACTTTCTCGAATCGGATCATTCGACGTCTTCCTCGTTCGACAGGTGGCCTCATCCCCCGTCGGCCGGGCTCCCCGTCGAAGCGGAGCAGACACGGCGAAGCGGATGAGGCGACGCCGGTCGACCGCTTGCGCATCCGCGACCGCCCCCGGTTCTCAGGGTACGTTGGCAGCCGGCGGATCGCGTACTGCACCCGCCGCGTCGCGTGGCGTCGCAACCCCTCGACATCACGTCTCATGAATCGAGACGACCGTCTCTGTAATTAACACTTCGCGACCGACAACCGCAGCGGACTGCGAGCCGACTGTGAGCGGATGCAGAACGAACGCCGATCGACCCCGGCGGGGCAGGCGCCGCGACCCGTCTCCGCGCGCCCCTCGGAGTCCGTTTCACGAGACGATCGGCGCCATCATGCGGGACATTTGGGCCGGTCAGCGCTCGATGACCTAGGTCCCCTGCGACGAGCCCCGATTTGCTGCAAAGGTAGGAATCATGAGTTCAGCCCGACAGATCGGCGTGACCGAACTGGCCCTGCGAGACGCCCACCAAAGCCTCATGGCGACTCGAATGGCCCTGGAAGACATGGTCGACGCGTGTCCCGACATCGATGCCGCCGGCTACTGGAGCGTCGAGTGCTGGGGTGGCGCGACCTTCGACGCGTGCATCCGGTTCCTCAACGAGGACCCCTGGGAGCGGCTCCGCACGTTCCGCCGCCTCATGCCCAACTCGCGACTGCAGATGCTGCTGCGCGGTCAGAACCTGCTCGGCTACCGGCACTACGGCGACGACGTCGTCGATCACTTCGTGGAGAAGGCCGCCGAGAACGGCATGGACGTGTTCCGTGTCTTCGACGCCCTCAACGACCCCCGCAACCTCGAACGCGCGATGGCGGCGGTCAAGAAGTCGGGCAAGCACGCCCAGGGCACGGTCTGCTACACGACGTCCCCGTTGCACACCGTCGAGGGCTACGTCGGCCTCGCCAAGCAGCTCAAGGACATGGGCGCCGACTCGATCGCGCTCAAGGACATGGCGGCCCTGCTCAAGCCCCAGCCCGCCTACGACATCGTCAAGGCCATCAAGGACGAGACCGGCCTGCAGGTCAACGTGCACTGCCACTCCACGACCGGTGTCACGCTCGTCTCGCTCATGAAGGCGATCGAGGGCGGCGCCGACGTCGTCGACACCGCGATCAGCTCGATGTCGCTCGGCCCCGGCCACAACCCCACAGAATCATTGGTGGAGATGCTCGAGGGCACCGGCTACGTCGCCGACCTCGACAAGATGCTGCTCGGCAAGATCAAAGAACACTTTGCGGAAGTCAAGCCCCGCTACAGCCAGTTCATGTCGAGCTTCTCCGTGGAGACCGACATCTTCGACTCCCAGATTCCCGGCGGCATGATCTCCAACATGGAGAGCCAGCTCAAGCAGCAGGGCGCGGGCGACAAGCTCAAGGAGGTGCTCGAGGAGGTGCCGCGCGTGCGCGCCGACGCGGGCTACCCCCCGCTGGTCACCCCGAGCTCCCAGATCGTCGGCACCCAGGCCGTCTTCAATGTGCTGATGGGTCAGTACAAGGTGCTCACCGCCGAGTTCGCGGACCTCATGCTCGGCTACTACGGCCTGACGCTGGGCGAGATGAACCCCGACGTCGTCGCCAAGGCCAAGGAGCAGACCGGCAAGGAGCCGATCACCGTGCGGCCGGCCGACCTCATCGCCCCGGAGTGGGACGAGCTGCGCGACGAGGCCGCCAAGCTCGACGGCTTCGACGGCACCGACGAGGACGTGCTCACCCAGGCCATGTTCCCCAAGGTCGCGCCGAAGTTCTTCAAGGAGCGCCCGCAGGGCCCCAAGAACGTCGGCAAGGACCCGGCGGAACTCGAGGCCGAGAAGCTGGCCGCGGCCGGCGACACCGGCTCCGGGCCGGTGCGGATGCCCATCTCCTACACGATCACCGTCGACGGCAAGCAGCACTCGGTGGCCGTCAAGCCGGCCTGAGCCGGCTGGGCCCCGGTCCCGGGGCGAACGACCACTTGCGAGCAACGAAAGGCAGACATGGCTGACAAGCAGCCGACCATGCGCGAGCGCATCGACGAGCTCAAGAGCAAGCGCGCGCAGGTCGAGGCCGGCGGTGGCGAGAAGCGTCACGCCAAGCAGCACGAACAGGGCAAGCTGACGGCCCGCGAGCGCATCGAGAAGCTCGTCGACGCCGACAGCTTCGACGAGACCGGGGCCTTCGCCCGCAACCGCACGACGCTCTTCGGCATGGACACGGCGGACATGCCGGCCGACGGCGTCGTCACCGGCGCGGCCTCGGTCTACGGGCGCCCGATCCACCTGGCGAGCCAGGACTTCTCGGTGGCGGGTGGCTCCGCCGGCGAGATGCACTCGATCAAGGTCGCCAACGCGCTGCACGCGGCGTTGGAGAACGGCACCCCGTTCGTCTTCATCAACGACTCCGGCGGCGCGCGCGTGCAGGAGGGCATCGACAGCCTCTCCGGCTACGGCAAGGTGTTCTTCCAGAACGTCGCGCTCTCCGGCGCGGTACCGCAGGTCTCGATCATCGCCGGGCCGTGCGCCGGCGGCGCGGCCTACTCCCCCGCGCTGACCGACTTCATCATCCAGACCAAGGCGTCGCGGATGT
The DNA here is from genome assembly GCF_001515525.1 of Piscicoccus intestinalis NBRC 104926. Taxonomy (GTDB): domain Bacteria; phylum Actinomycetota; class Actinomycetes; order Actinomycetales; family Dermatophilaceae; genus Kineosphaera; species Kineosphaera intestinalis. Next base: position 3,419 of record NZ_BCNQ01000092.1, read on the forward strand.
TCATCACCGGCCCCGACGTCATCAAGCAGGTGACGGGCGAGCAGGTGACGGCCGAGGCGCTCGGTGGACCGGAGTCGCACATGGCCCGCTCGGGCGTCACGCACTTCGTCGCCGACGACGACGAGCAGGCGGTGCTCATCTGCCAGAAGCTGCTGAGCTTCCTGCCCAGCAACAACACCGAAGAGCCGCCGGTGCTCGAGGGCAACGACGACGTGTCGGCCAACGCGGACCTCAACAGCGTCATCCCCGAGGATTCCAAGAAGGCGTACGACATCCGTGAGGTCATCGGCGGCATCGTCGACGACGCCGACTTCCTCGAGGTGCACGCGGGCTTCGCGCCGAACATCGTCGTCGGGTTCGCCCGGGTCACCGGCCGCACGGTCGGCATCATCGCCAACAACCCGGCGGTCATGTCCGGCGTGCTCGACATCGACAGCTCCGACAAGGGAGCCCGGTTCATCCGGTTCTGCAACGCGTTCAACATCCCGCTGCTCACCCTCGTCGACGTGCCGGGCTTCCTGCCGGGCGTCACGCAGGAGTACGGCGGCATCATCCGCCACGGCGCGAAGATGCTGTTCGCGTACTCGGCGGCGACGGTTCCGAAGGTCACCGTGGTGCTGCGCAAGGCGTACGGCGGCGCGTACCTCGCGATGTGCGGCAAGGACCTCGGTGCCGACCGCGTGCTCGCGTGGCCGACCGCCGAGATCGCGGTGATGGGCGCCGAGGGAGCTGCGGGCGTCGTGTTCCGGCGCGAGATCGCCGCGGCCGACGACCCGGCCGCCAAGCGCGAGGAGCTCGTGAAGGTCTACCGCGAGGCGTTCAACACGCCGTACGTCGCGGCGTCGCGCGGGCTCGTCGACGAGATCATCGAGCCGTCGCAGACCCGCAAGTACGTCGCGCGGGCGCTGGAGACGCTGGCGAACAAGCGCGAGACGCGGCCCACCAAGAAGCACGGGCTGATCCCGCTGTGAGCGCCGACCAGAGCACAGGCGACGTCACGATGTCCGCCGAGCAGTTCGCGGCCCTGCAGGAGCAGGTCGCGGCGCTCGTCGCGCGGGTCGACGAACTGGAGGGTCAGGTCGCCGGCCTCACCCACTCCGGCGAGGCCGACCCCGATGTCGTGCTGGCGATCTCGGCCGCGGTCGCGGCCTATCTCGGCAAGCGCGCGACCGTGCGGCAGGTCCGCCTGCGGCGCGGATCCTCGTGGAGCGCTCAGGGGCGCACGGTGCAGCAGCAGTCGCACTTCGTGTCCACCCGCGGCTCGCGCTGAGCTACCGACAACGGCTACCGACAACGAATGACGGCCGGCGAGCAGCCGACAAGCGACAAGGACGACAGATGAAGCTGAAGGTGACGGTCAACGGAACCGTCTACGACGTCGACGTGGAGGTCGAGGAGGAGAAGCGCCCCAGCCTGGGCGCCATCCTGGTCGGCTCCTCGTCCGCCTACGGAGTGACACCGAGCGCCGCGAAGGCGCCGGCGACCTCCTCCAACGCCCTGACCGCCAACCTCGCGGGCACCGTCGTCAAGGTGCTCGTGCAGGAGGGCCAGGCGGTCACCGCGGGCGAGACCCTGCTCGTGCTCGAGGCCATGAAGATGGAGACCGAGGTGACGGCCCCGAAGGACGGCACCGTCGCGCACGTCGCGGTCTCCGTCGGCGACGCGGTGCAGTCCGGGCAGGTGCTCGTGGAGTGGGCCGAAGAGGAGGGCTGACCTCCGCACCGACACACGACGACGGCCGGTGGTCCCTGTTGGGGCCACCGGCCGTTCGCACACTGTTGTGTGGGTTGCGCTCAGGCGCGGCGCCCGCCTCCGAGCACCCCGCCCAGGACGTTCGTGATGAGGTCCTCCACGGCGTTGCCCGACGACTGCTGCGACGGCTGCTGCGACTGCGCCTGCTGCTGGGAGGCCGAGCCGGCACCGCCCGCGCGCCCGCCGAGCACCTGGCCGAGCACGTCGAGCAGGATCGTGCCGCCGACTCCGCCGCCGACGGACCCGCCCACGCCACCGGGCAGCGCGCGCCCGGTGAGCCGCTTGGCGAGGTAGGACAGCACGATCGGGGCGAGGATCGGCAGCAGCTTGGCGACGAGACCGGAGCTGGCGCCGGCACCGCCGAGTCGCTGCACGACGTCCTGGCGCTGGGCGCCGAAGACGTTGTCGACGATGCGGTCGCCGTCGTCGGTGTCGACGTCGGAGAGCGTGACACCGCCGTCGAGCAGGTTGTCGTCGTGCTGGCCGACGGCCGCCTCCAGCGAGGCCAGGCCCTGCGCATCGGCGGCGTTGGCGCCCATGCCGGCGAGCAGCGTGGGCAGTGCCGTCGCGACGGCGCTCTCGGCCTCACCGCGGGAGACGCCGAGCCGATCGGCGATGTCGTCCATCGGAAGCGATTGGGTGATGTCGGAAACGGGGTCCATCGACCCAGATTAAGCGCCGGAGCGGCCACCGCGCCCGCCGGCGGCGGACGCGGCGTATCTCACGACAACCAGGGGCCGGTGGAGCCGGCACCGGGCGCGCGGCGCTCGATCTCCTCGACCGCCTCCTTGGCCTCCCGCAGCCCGGCGCCGGTGACCTCCCGGTAGCTTGACCGCGTGGATCTTCTGGCCGGTCCGCACGAGTTCGAGCACCTCGGCGTCGACGGCTGGTTGCGCGGCGACGATGGCCGGGTCGACACCGGTGCGCTCACACACCTCGCGCAGCGCCGCCTCGAGGGCGTCGACGCGGCGCCGCAGCCGCGCGATCTCCGCGTGCGGGTCGCTGCCCCCGGTCAACCCCAAGTAGTCGCTGATCCGCCCCACGGCTCAGGCCTCCGCGCGCTCGGCGGAACGCTTCCAGCGGATGCCGCTCTCGATGAACGCGTCGATGTCGCCGTCGAAGACGCCCGCGGTGTTGCCGACCTCGTGCTCGGTGCGCAGGTCCTTGACCATCTGGTAGGGGTGCAGCACGTAGGAGCGCATCTGGTCGCCCCAGCTCGCCTTGACGTCGCCGGCCAGCTCCTTCTTGGCCGCGGCCTCCTCCTGGCGCTTGAGCAGCAGCAGGCGCGACTGCAGCACCCGCAGGGCGGCGGCGCGGTTCTGGATCTGGCTCTTCTCGTTCTGCATCGAGACGACGATGCCGGTGGGGATGTGCGTCATGCGCACCGCGGAGTCGGTCGTGTTGACGCTCTGCCCGCCGGGCCCCGAGGAGCGGAAGACGTCGACCTTCAGCTCGTTCTCGGGGATCTCGATGTGGTCGGTCTGCTCGATGAGCGGCACCACCTCGACAGCCGCGAACGACGTCTGCCGGCGGCCCTGGTTGTCGAACGGACTGATCCGCACGAGCCGGTGCGTGCCCGCTTCCACGGCGAGGTGGCCGTACGCGTAGGGCACGTTGACCTCGAACGTCGCCGACTTCAGCCCCGCCTCCTCGGCGTAGGAGGTGTCCATGACCTTCGTCGGGTAGCCGTGGCGCTCGGCCCAGCGCAGGTACATCCGCAGCAGCATCTCGGCGAAGTCGGCGGCGTCCACGCCGCCGGCGCCCGCGCGGATCGTCACGACCGCCTCCCGAGGGTCGTACTCCCCCGCCAACAGCGTGCGTACCTCGAGCTCACCGACGGCCTTGCGCAGGGAGACGAGCTCGCGGTCGGCCTCCGCCATCGTGTCGGCGTCGTCCTCCTCGGTGCCCATCTCGACGAGCACCTCGAGGTCGTCGATGCGCGAATCCATGCCGGTGATGCGCTCGAGCTCGGCGTTGGCGCGGGCCAGGCTGCTCGTCACCTGCTGGGCCCGTTCCTGGTCGTCCCACAGGTCCGGCGCCGCGGCCTCCTGTTCGAGCTGGGCGATCTGGGCGCGCAGCCGCTCGAGGTCGGTCACCTCACGCACGGACGCCATCGTCTGGCGCAGGTCCTTGATCTCAGAAGCGAAGTCGACAGCCACGAGGGTCAAGCCTACTGGGCGCCGGCGACTACATGAGCGGGTGCAGGGGTTGCAGCAGCCGTTCGGCGACCCGCGGGAGGCGCCCGCGCTGCTCCCACTCCTCCAACGTGAGCTGGCGACAGTTGCCGAGGTCCATCGTGAAGATCTCCTCCATCTTCGTGGCCATGTCCTCGCTGTAGAGGGCCATGTTGACCTCGTAGTTGCCGGTCATCGAGAGCCGGTCGATGTTCGCGGTGCCGATCGTGCTCCACACCCCGTCGATGGTGGCGGTCTTCGCGTGCACCATCGCGTCGCGGTACAGCCAGATCGTCACGCCGCCGGCGAGCAGCTCGGAGTAGTAGGCGCGCGCGACCCAGTCGGCGATGATGTGGTTCGAGTACTCCGGCACGATGACCCGCACGTCGACGCCGCGGCGGGAGGCCTTGAGCAGGCCGGTGAGGATCTCGTTGTCGGGGATGAAGTAGCCCTGGGTGATGTAGATGTGGTCGGTGGCCCGCTCGATGGCGTCGAGGTAGAGGCCGCGCACGGGGAAGAGCATGCGGCTCGGGGCGTTGCGGGCGGCCTTGATCTGGCTGTTCCACTCCTTGGCCCCGCGGTCCGGCAGCTCCGGGTGACGGCGCGCGTGCCGGTACTCGTTCCAGAAGTCGACGAAGGTGTCGGTCAGTTCCCAGACCGCCGGGCCCTCGACCCGGATGTGGGTGTCGCGCCACTCGCTCGCGTAGGTGTCACCGATGTTGTAGCCGCCGACGAAACCGATCTCTCCGTCGACGACGACGATCTTGCGGTGGTCACGGCCCATGTGCCGCAGATCCAGGCGCAGCATGCCCCAGCGCAGCACCGGGAAGCGCAACACGTGCACCGTCTCGGGGAAGTCGTAGAACCGCGGGTCGACGACGAGGTTGCCGAACCCGTCGTAGACGATGAAGACCTGCACACCCCGACGGGCGGCGGCGATGAGCGCCTCCTTGAAGCGCGTGCCGATCTCATCGCCCTTCCAGATGTAGAACTCGAAGAAGACCGACTCCTGGGCGTCGTCGATGGCCGCGAGCATGTCGTCGAAGACGTCGTCGCCGCTCGTGTAGGTGGTGATGTGGTTGCCGGAGACATCCACGGTGCGCGGCGCGGCGCTGGGAAATCCGGCGGGCGGCGTCGCGCGCCGCTTGCGGACCTCGTCGACGGTCGTGACCGCGACCGCGGCCGCGAGCTGCGCTGCCGTGGTGGCCGCGACCGTCCAGCCGACGGCGCGCACCACCCCCCGGCGAGTGAGGAGGCCGTGAAGACGCATACCCCCAAAGCTAGCTCACCGGCGGGCGACCTGCGCCGATGCCGCCGCGAGCCGGCTCAGGCGGGCTCAAGCGGGCTCAAGCTGGCTCAGGCCGGCACTGAGCGGTCCCGTCCGGCGCCGGCGTCGCTCGCGCCGGTCATCAGCCACTCCACGGCCTGCGTGGCGGTCCAGCCCTGCGGGTGCAGTTCGAGCAGCGCGGCCGGCCCGTCGAGGTCTTGTCCGAGCGTCACGGCGGGCAGCTCGTGGTAGCCGTCCTTGCGCTCCTGGCCGATGCCGATGTTGGCCATGAGGCCGTTGCACAGGCATTTGCGCCCGATGGTGTCTTCGAGGTTGCCGCCCTTCTTCAGGTAGGCGTCCTCGGGCTCGGAGGCGCACCGGTAGCCGAGCGTGCCGTTCGGGCGCTCGTATGGGGTGCGCAGGTACGACAGATCGCACAACCGCGGACGGGCGTGGTAGACCTCCGGCTGCGACATCGTGCCGGGCAGCCGAGCGACCTTGAACGGAAAACCGGTCGGCGACGCGCGCGGGTCGTTGCGCACCGACAGGCTCCCGCTCGTCAGCCGCTCCATGAGCTGAGCCCGCACTGCGGGGGCCAGCCCGGAGTCGGTCGACAGGGCGAAGATCGTGCCGCACTGCACTCCGGTGGCGCCGATCTGGAGCGCCTCCGCGACCTTCTCCGGGGAGCTGTAGGCACCCGCGAGCCAGAACGGCAGGCCGAGCTCGGCGATCTTGCGCAGGTCGGGCTGGTCGCGCAACCCGTACACGGGCTGGCCGTCGTCGTCCAGCTGCATCTTGCCGCGGGGTGGCGCGCTGTGCCCACCGGCCGGCGGGCCTTCGACGATGAACCCCTCGGGGCGGATCTCCTCGTCGCGGTACAGGTAACTGGCCAGCGAGTGCAGCGAGACGATCGCCAGGAACTGCGGGCGGCGCAGCTGCGGCAGGTACTCCCCCATGACCTCGACCGGGTCGACGGTGGAGGTGTACCTCTTGGTGGCGCCGGCGACGTCGATCGTGATCCCGCCCGGCCGACCGGCGGCGAGGTCGGTGAGCAGCTTCGGGATCTCGCGCGGGATGCCAGCTCCCATGAGCACGTAGTCGACGTCGGCGAGCATCGCGCCGAGCGCGGCGGTGGGGGTGGCCATCTGGATCTTCTCGAGGAAGTTGATGCCGACGAGGCCGTCGTGGCCCTCCTTGGCGAGCCAGACCTCGACGAAGTTGCCGGCGACCGACAGCTCGACGGCTGCGGTGCTCGGGGAGACGGTCAGCGTCGGGTTCGGGCGGTACGGCGCGCCGTCGCGGCCGCCCTCCTTGAAGTACTTGTCGAGGATGCGCTGCGCCATGGCCTGGTCGGGAAAGTGGGCCAGCGCCCGTCGCGCGTGCCCCTGCGGGTCGCCGTCCTGCAGCCGTCGGGCGAGCACCGCGTCGAGCGCGGTGCCGGACACGACCCCCAGATGTCCGCTCCTGGCGACATCGGCGGCCATCCACCACGAGGACACGGCAACACCCATCCCCCCTTGGATGACCACGGGCAACGGTGTGACTGACACGCAGGAACCTCCGGTAGCGAAACTTACGGCAACGTAGGTTCACGCTACCGGGTCAGACCGGCCCGTGCACATTCCCGGGGTGCCCTGTTTCCCAAGCACCCGCGTCGGGACCGCCGCGGGTGCGGCGCAGAACCGGGCGACCGCGGGCGCGAAGGTCGCGCGTACCGGCTCCGGCCTGGATTGACCATGGGAAGACTTCGCTCACATGCTGGACGGTCAGCCGGGTGTCGGATCGCTCACGTCGCACAGCCCGAACCCCCTCCCCAGCCGCTAGCTGGGGGTGGATGTCGGGTACCGGAGTGCCCCGCCGGCAACCCTCGGACGACAGCCCCAGGCCTCTGGCCTGCACAGCTGCGGGAGACGGAAGCGGTCGCGAGGGCGTATAGTGGATCGCATCTATGCACACAAGTGACGAGCGTCACAATTGCGAATGTGCGCAAACTATCCTTAACACCTTGCCCGGCGCCGAGCCCTCTGTGAGGCTAGGAACAACGACGACGGCGTCGAAGTTGACATCTGTCAGACGTGACCGAGCCGGAAGGCGCGCATCTCATCGTGCACCGGGGGAACGGCTATAGCGCAACCGGTCATGTTCACATCTCTCATCGAGATCCGGTGAGTGATGTCCGCACACAGGGAACTGTCCGCGCGGCGGGTCGAAAATCGGTCCTCCGCGGGTCTGAGGCAAGGAGCAAAACCCATGGATTGGCGCAATCGCGCTGCGTGTCTGGAGGAGGACCCGGAGCTCTTCTTCCCGATCGGAAACACCGGTCCGGCGCTTCTCCAGATCGAAGAGGCCAAGGCCGTGTGCCGTCGGTGTGAGGTTCAGGAGATCTGCCTGAAGTGGGCGCTGGAGTCCGGACAGGACGCCGGTGTCTGGGGTGGCCTGTCCGAAGACGAGCGCCGCGCACTGAAGCGGCGCAACGCCCGGGCCCGACGGGCCGGCTGAGTACAGCAGCCCGCCGAGGCCGAGAGCCCGGTCGCGGCACCAGCAGCCCAGCCAAGGCACCAGCACAGGTTGAGCCGGCAGCCCAGTTGAGCCGGCGCGGAACGACCCCGACCCTCAGGTTCGGGCACCGGTCCGGCAAGCACACGTGAATGAACGGTCGGCGGACCCCACGTCCGCCGACCGTTCGCCGTGCTCGCCCCGATTCTCGAGACGACTGCGAGACCCGCGCGGCCGCCGCCCGACTCAGTCCGGCGCGTCCCGCAGTTGCTTGGGCGCCAGGTGACGCAGCCGCGCGTTGAAGCACACCCTGGTGCCGTGGGGCTTGGCGCGCTCCCAGGTGATCGTGCCGCTGAGGTCGTCGACGAGGGCGGACACGATCTGACTGCCCAGGCCGGAGCGGCCCGGCCGGAACCCCTCCGGGAGCCCCACTCCGTCGTCCGTCACGGTCACCGACAGCCGCCGCTTCGGCCCGCGCACCGCGTCGACCACGACCCGGCCGCCGTGTTCGGCCAGCCCGTGCTCGGCCGCGTTCTGCACCAGTTCGGTGAGGACCATGGCCAGCGACGTCGCGTCCTCCGCGCCGACCCGCCCGAAGGTGCCGGTCAACTCCCACTCCACCGGCGGGCCGTCGGTGGCGACCTCGACGACCGCGTTGAGCGCCCGCGTCAGCACGTCGTCGAAGTCGACGTCCTCGTCGACCGTCTGGCTCAGGGTGTCGTGGACGAGGGCGATCGTCGCCACCCGCCGGCCCGCCTCCTGCAGGGCCGCCGTCGCCCGCTCGTCACCCACGCGGCGGGACTGCAGCCGCAGCAGCGCCGCCACGGTCTGCAGGTTGTTCTTCACCCGGTGGTGGATCTCGCGGATCGTCGCGTCCTTGGTCATCAGATCGCGTTCGCGGCGACGCAACTCGCTGACGTCGCGCAGCAGCACGAGCGCCCCGACCCGCTCCCCGTGGGTCGTCAGCGGCACCGCCCGCAGGCTCAGCGACGCCCCGTGCGCGTCGACCTCGCTGCGCCAGGGCGCGCGGCCCGTGACGACGAGCACGAGCGACTCGTCGACGACCGTGTGGTCCTCCAGCACGTCGGAGACGATGCGGCTGAGTTGCTCGTCGACGATGTTGCCGGGGTGCCCGAGGCGGTGCAGCGCCGAGATCGCGTTCGGGCTCGCGTACGTGACGACGCCCTCGGCGTCGAGGCAGACCACCCCGTCTCCGACCCGCGGGGCGCCGCGACGCTGCCCGGTGGGGGCGCCCAGAACCGGGAACTCCCCCGCCGCGATCATCTCGCACAGGTGCTCGGCCACCCCGAGATAGGTCAGGTCGAGACGGCTCGGCACCCGCGTCATCGCCGCGTTGCTGTGCCGGGTGAGCACGGCGATGACGCGGCCCGAGCGCACGACGGGGATGGCCTCCTGGCGCACCGCGGTCTCGTCGTAATGGCGCGCCTCCGCGTCCTTGACGATCCGCTTCTTGCGGGCGCACGTGTCGAGCAGGGTGCGCCGCTCGGAGGCGGCCCGGCAGCCGACGAGGTCGTCGAAGAAGACCAGCGGACCGGTGTTGGGCCGCACGTGCGTGGCGACCATCCAGTCGGACTCCCGCACCTGGAACTCGGGGTCGGCCGCGCCGGCGTCGACGCGCACCCACAGGACGAGGTCCGAGAACGACAGGTCGGAGACGAGCTGCCAGTCACCGATGAGCAGATGCAGCCACTCGACGTCCGGCGGTCGGAGCTGGGTGGCGCGGGCGAACACGTCTTGGATGGTCGGCACCCTTGCAGCGTAGACGCACCCGCCCGGCGCGCTCCCAGGTCCGTGCGCCGGAGGCCGAGACCCCGATGGAGCGGTGGATCATCGGCGGCTCAGCGGCACATCAGTTGGCGACTCCCCCGGCCCGCACGATGCTGCGCAGGGCGCGCACCGCCACCGACAGCGGCGCCAGGGTCGGCTCCTCGATCTCGTCGAGTCCGTTGAGCGCCTTCTTCGTGCGCGCCAGCGACGCCTCGTTGGCGCGCATCCACGCCTGCACGCGCTCGTCGGCACCGGCCTGGTCGTCGGTGCTCTCCAGCACCGCGCGGGTCAGGCCGTCGAGCACCGCGTACAGGTCGTCGCGCATGGCTCCGCGCGCCAGCGAATCCCACCGGTCGTCCCGCGGCAGCGCCGCCACCTGCGAGAGCAGCCCGTCGATGTCGAACTGGGCGGACAGCCCGAAGTGCACCGCCGCCACCTCGTGCACGTCGCGCCCGAGGTCGGTGGCGAGTTCGACGATGTCCAGGCACGAGTAGGAGTCGAGCAGGCAGGCGACGGTCGTCGCGAGCTCCTCCGGGACCCCCTGGGCGACGAGCTCGGCCGATTCGGTCTCCATGCGGGCCCGTTCGCCGCCTCCGAGCAGGTCCGCGAGGCCGCCGCGGATCGCCGCGGTGCTCGGCCCGAACCGTTCGATCTCGGCGGCGACGTCGAGGCGGGCCGGCCGGTTCTGCAGGAACCAGCGCACCGTGCGGTCGAGCAGCCGGCGGAACTCCAGGTAGATGCGCGTCTGCACCTGCGTGTCGACGACGTTGTCGAGCGCTTCGACCTGCGCGACGAAGCCGGCCAGGTCGAAGATCTCGCGCGCCGCGACGAACGCGCGGGCCACCTGCTCGGACCCGACGCCCATCTCCTCGATCGCGCGGTAGGCGAAGGTGATGCCGCCGCGGTTGATGACGGAGTTGGCCACCGCGTTGATGATGATCTGGCGCCGCAGCGGGTGGTCGGCCAGCTCCTTCGCGTAGCGGGAGCGGACCGGCTCCGGGAAGTAGGTGCGCAGGGTGCTCTCGAACCACGGGTCGTCGGCGAGGTCGCCGGCGGCCAGGTCGGCCTTGAGCGCGAGCTTGGCGTAGGCGACGAGCACCGAGAACTCCGGCGACGTCAGGCCGCGGCCCTGCGCCCGCCGCTCGGCCAGGGTCGCGTTGTCGGGCAGGAACTCCAGCGCCCGGTCGAGCTCGCCACGCTGGGTCAGCCACTCCATGAACCGCTCGTGCAGCGCGGCCATCTCCAGCTGCTGGGCGCGGGCGTTGCCGAGCAGCACGTTCTGCTCGTAGTTGTCGCGCAGCACCTTGAGGCCGACGTCGTCGGTCATCGACGCGAGCAGCTCGTCGCGCTGCTTGCGGGTGAGGTCGTCGGCGTGCATCAGCCCGGTGAGCAGGATCTTGATGTTCACCTCGTGGTCGGAGGTGTCGACGCCCGCCGAGTTGTCGATCGCGTCGGTGTTGATCCGCACCCCGGCGAGCGCGGCCTCGATGCGGCCGAGCTGGCTCACGCCGAGGTTGCCGCCCTCACCGACCACCTTGACACGCAATTGTTTGCCGTCGACGCGGATCGCGTCGTTGCCGCGGTCGCCGATCTGCGCGGCGGTCTCCTGGCTCGCCTTGACGTAGGTGCCGATGCCGCCGTTCCACAACAGGTCGACGGGGGCCAGCAGCGCGCACTTGATGAGCTCGGCCGGCGTGAGGGTCTCGACGCCGTCGTCGATGCCGAGGGCCTGGCGGATCTGCGGGGTGAGCGTCACCGACTTCGCCGTGCGCGCGAACACCCCGCCGCCCTCGCTGATGAGGTCGGTGTCGTAGTCGGCCCACGAGCTGCGCGGCAGCTGCGCGAGCCGCAGCCGCTCGGCGTAGGAGGCGGCCGCGTCGGGCTCGGGGTCGACGAAGACGTGCCGGTGGTCGAAGGCCGCGACGAGGCGGATGTGCTCCGAGCGCAGCATGCCGTTGCCGAACACGTCGCCGCTCATGTCGCCGACGCCGACGACCGTGAAGTCCTGCGTCTGGGTGTCGTGGCCCATCTCGCGGAAGTGCCGCTTGACCGACTCCCAGGCACCGCGGGCCGTGATCCCCATGCCCTTGTGGTCGTAGCCGGCGCTGCCGCCGGAGGCGAACGCGTCGTCGAGCCAGTAGCCGTACTCCTGCGCCACGCCGTTGGCGACGTCGGAGAAGCTGGCCGTGCCCTTGTCGGCGGCCACCACGAGGTAAGGGTCGTCGCCGTCGTGACGCACGACCCGCGGCGGGGGCACGACCGCGCCGTCGACGCGGTTGTCGGTGACGTCGAGCAGCGCGGCGATGTACAGCTTGTACGCCTCGATGCCCTCGGCCATCCACGCCTCGCGGTCGCTGGGATCGGGCAGGTGCTTGGCGAAGAAGCCGCCCTTGCTGCCGGTGGGCACGATGACCGCGTTCTTGACCATCTGGGCCTTGACCAGGCCGAGGATCTCGGTGCGGAAGTCCTCGCGCCGGTCGCTCCAGCGCAGGCCGCCGCGGGCGACCGGGCCGTAGCGCAGGTGCACGCCCTCGACCCGCGGCCCGTAGACCCAGATCTCGAACATCGGACGGGGCTCGGGCAGCCCGGGGATCTGGCGCGGATCGAGCTTGAGGCTGATCGTGGGCTTGGGCTGCCCCGCGTCGTCGACCTGGTAGAAGCTCGTGCGCAGCGTGGCGCGGATGACGTGCAGGAACGAGCGGATGATGCGGTCCTCGTCGAGGCTGCTCACGTCGTCCAGGGCCCGCACCACCGCCTCCGACGCCTCCTCCTCGGCCCGCTCGCGGGCGGTCGCGTCGTCGGTGCCCGCCTCGTCGCCGGCGCCGGCGTCGGGGTCGAAGCGGGCCTCGAACAGGGCGACGAGCAGCTGGGCGATCAGGGGGTTGCGGCGCAGCGTGCCCTCGATGTAGGCGTTGCTGAACGTCGTGCCGGCCTGGCGCAGGTACTTGGCGACCGTGCGCAGGATGCGCACCTGGTGCCACGTCAGCCCGGCCGAGAGCACGAGCGCGTTGAAGCCGTCGGATTCCGCGTGGCCGAGCCAGACCGCCTCGAACGCCTCCTGGAACGCCTCCCGCCGGCCCCCGGGCCCGCGGGTCCAGCTGTTCTCGTCGGTGGCCCGCAGACCGAAGTCGTAGATGTGCACGGCGGCGCCGTCGAGGCGGCGCAGCTCGTACGGCCGCTCGTCGGTGACGACGACACCCATGTCGGTGAAGATCGGCAGCACCTGCGAGAGCGACAGCGGCCCCCGCCGGTACAGCTTGAGCCGGCGCTCGCCCTCCGGCGCCCCGGGCGAGTGGTACAGGTTCAGCCGGAAGTCGCCCTCGGCGTCGAGGCGCTCGACGTGCTGCAGGTCGGCGACCCCGACGCGCGGGTGGAAGTCCTCCTTGTAGGCCTCGGGAAAGGCGCGGCCGTAGTCGCGCAGCAGCCGGGCCGCGTGCTCCTCGCCGTACTCGGCGCGGGTGGCCTCGGCGAGGTCCTCGTCCCAGGTGCGGGTGGCGTCGACGAGGCGGCGCTCGAGCTCGGCAGGGTCGACCTGCGCCGCCGGCTCCACGGCCGGCACCCGCACGACGAAGTGCAGTCGGGCCAGGCTCGATTCGGACACCCGGGTGGTGTAGTCGACGTTCTCGGAGGCGGGCACCCCGTACGCCTCACGCAGGATGCCCTCCATGCGCAGCCGGACCGCGGTGTTGTAGCGGTCCCGGGGCAGGAACACGAGGGCGGACATGAACCGGCCGAAGTCGTCGACGCGCAGGAACAGCCGGGTGCGGCGGCGCTGGGCCAGGTGCACGACGGCGGTCGCGGTGCGGGTGAGCTGCTCGGTGTCGGCCTGGAAGAGCTCGTCGCGGGGAAAGTTCTCCAGCACCCCGAGCAGGTCCTTGGCCAGGTGGCTGTCGGTGGAGAAGCCGGATGCCCGCAGCACCGCGTCGACCTTGCGGCTGATGAACGGCACGGCCGACACCGACGAGGTGTAGGCGCTCGCGGTGAACAGCCCGAGGAAGCGCTGCTCGCCGACGACCTCGCCGGCGTCGTCGAACGTCTTGACCCCGATGTAGTCCATGTAGACGTCGCGGTGCACCGGCGATCGCGAGTTCGCCTTGGTGACGATGCACAACTGCTTCTCGCGGGCCTTCTGCGCGACCGATTCCGGCAGCCGCGCCGAGACGGGCTCGGTGCGCTTGCCGTCGTCCCCGTCGGCGTGCTCGCGCAGGAGGCCCAGGCCGGTGCCCGGCACGGTCGTCAGGTACTCACCGTCGTCGCGCCGCTCGAGGCGGTACTCCCGGTAGCCCAGGAACGTGAACTGCCCGGACGCCATCCAGTCCAGCAGCGCGCGCCCGTCGTCGAGCTGTTCCTCAGGGATGCCCGCGGGCGGGTCGTCGTGCAGGGCCGAGACGATGCGGCGGGCCTGCTCGGTCATCAGCGGCCAGTCCTCGACGGCCACCCGCACCGCGCCGAGGATCTCGCCGAGGCGCTCCGCGATGTACTCGCGGTCCTCCAGGTCGGATTCGCGGTCGATCTGCAGGTGCATCCAGGACTCGGCGCGCACCCCGTCTCCCTCGGGGGGCCGGCCCGAGGCGCGCAGGTCGTCGACGTCGACGTCGAGCACCTCGAGCAGGCGGCCGGATTCGTCGCGGCGCACGACGAGCTGGGGGTGCACGAGCAGGTGCACGGCCCGGCCCTGCCGGTCGAGTTCGGCGGTCACCGAGTCGACGAGGAACGGCATGTCGTCGGTGACGATCTCGATCACCGTGTGCTCGGTGGACCACCCCTCCTGCTCCACCGACGGTGTGCTCACCCGCACCCGCGCCTGCCCCTGCGGGCGCTCCATCGCGAGCGAGCGATGGGCGAGCGCTGCGCCGACCAGATCCTCGGGCCGACGCGCCAACAGATCCTCGTCGGCCACGTGCCGGTAGTAGAGGGCCAGTAGCTCTTCGGGGTGATCGACGGAACGGTCGGCCAGCGCCGCCGCCTCCGCGAGTAGATGCTGTCGGGACTCTTCCAGCGAAGCTGACATGACGGCGAACTCACCCTTATCGGTCAACGGGCCGGACGCCTCGATGCGCCCGCGCTTCTCCCGATGCTAGGCCGAAAACAGCCCGCGGACCTGCTGTTCGGCCCCCCGGCGGGCTCAGCCCAGCAGCTCGAGCACCTGAGGCAGCTCCGCCGCGTCGTACCAGGAGAGCTCCTCGTCGGGCGTCGCGGCGGCGGGCAGCACGTGCAACGCGGCCAGCCGTGCGACGGCCACCGGGTGGGCCAGCCGCACCTCGAAGCCGCGGTCCGGGTCGTCGCCTCCGCTGGCCGCCGCCTGCCCCGCGGGCACGTCGAGGGCCGCGACCACGACCGGACCGGCTCCGGGCTGCGCGCGCTCGACCGCGGACCACTGCGCGGCGTACTCCAGCTCTTCCTCGTCGTCGTCCGGAAACGCCTGCCGGGCCCGGTCGGTGACGGCGTGCGCCGGCCGGTCGGTGAGGTCGACCGGCTCGCCGACGGACCAACGCCGCAGGTCGTCGGCGGTCACGGCCGCGAACACGCGAGAGCCGGTCACGGGGTCTCCTCGTCGGGGGTGTCGGTGGATTCGGTGGCGTCGGGTGCTGCAGTGTCGCTGCCCGCGCCGTCCACGCCGTTCCAGGCCTCGAGCGTGTCGAGGAGGCACTCGCCGAGCACGTCGAGGTCGGGCATGGCGCCGCGGTCGCCGAGGAGCCCGATGCAGACGGTGCCGTCGTAGGAGGTGAGCCCGATGCTGAGGGCCTGGCCGGCGGCGAGCGGCACCACGGGGTAGCTGGCGACCATGCGGCATCCCGCCGCGTAGAGCGGCTGCTGGGGGCCGGGGGCGTTGATGATGACGAGGTTGAAGAACCGGCGGGACATCGCGCTGCCCATGCGGGCGCCGAGGTGGTGCAGCGTGGACGGGGCGAACCCGGCGAGCCCGGCGATCGAGCCGGCGTCGACGGTCTGCCCGGGGCGGGTCTGCCGGCGCATCTGGTAGGCGATGCGTTCGAGGCGCACGTGCGGGTTGGGTTCGCCGACGGGCAGGTCAATGACGGCGGCGTGCACGTCGTTGACGAGGCCGACGGGGTGGGCGCTCGCGCCGAGGCTGATCGGCACGAGGGCCCGCACGATGGTGCCGGTGTGCAGCGGTTCGCCGCGCGTGGACAGCCAGGCGGCGAGGGCGCCGCTGATGACGGCGAGGATGGAGTCGGTCACCGAGACGTCCGCGGCGCCGGCGCCGCGGGAGGCGCGCATCTCGTCGCGGACGGAGCGGAAGCTGTCCAGCGGCACCTGCACCATGCAGACGCGGCGGTGGGCGCCGGTGACGACGTTGAGGGGGCTTTCCGGGGCGGGCGAGGCGGCGGTGCGCAGGAGCGTTCCGGCGACGCCCCCGACGCCCCCGGCGACGCGGCCCGCGGTGCGCG
>NZ_BCNQ01000093.1 GCF_001515525.1 Piscicoccus intestinalis NBRC 104926
CGGCTCCCGCGCCGCCGGGGTCGGTGCCGCCGGAGCCGGGGGTGCAGCTGTACGACCCCGACCGGGCCGTGGTGCGGGCCGGACGCGTCGACGCCCTGGCGGAGGCCACGGACGGCGCCGAGGTCGGACCGGATGCCGGGTACGTCGTGTCCGGGGCACAGGTGGACCTGCCGTGGGCCCGGCGCTACGTCATCCGGGAGGTGTTGCCGGCCGCGCCCAAGGCGGCCCGGGCGGCGTTGCGCGCGCAGGGAATCGGGCGGGTGACGATCAAGAAGCGCGGCACCTCGGTCGACCCGGACGCCTTTCGCGCCAAGCTTCGCCTGCCCGGCGGCGGCACCGAGGGCATCCTCGTGCTGACCCGCACTCTCCGCGGCTCCGTCACCCTGCTCGTCGACCCGGTGTGAGCTACTGCAGGCCGAAGCCGCGCTCCTGCAGGGTGCGGCGCAGGTTCTGCCGTCCGTCCATGTACTCGTAGCTGACGCTGCCCCCGATGGCGTCGGCCCAGGTCTTGGGGCGCATCCCGGAGGCGGTCCGAAACTCCAGATAGGCCCGCTCATAGGCCGCCAGCCAGCCGTCGGGACGCTCGTTGTAGCGCTCGCGGTGCAGCACGACGTTCTGCGCGGGGCGAGGGCGCACGTTGGTGTCTCGCTGCGGGTCGGGACGACCGACGACCATCCCGAAGACCACGATGCTGTGCCGGGGCAATCCGACGAGTTCGGCCACCTCCTCGGCGCGGTTGCGCATCGAGCCCAGGTAGGTGACGCCCAATCCGATGGACTCCGCGGCGACGACGGCGTTCTGCGCGGCCAGCGCGGTGTCCACTGCGCCCATGAGGAACGAGTCGAGGTAGTCGAAGACCTCCCGCGGGACACCCTGGGCGCTGGCCGTCTCGTGGTTGCGCGAGCCGTCGAGCACCCACAGCAGCACCGTCGGAGCCTGCGCGATCCACTCGTTGACCCCGGCGCCCTCAGGCTGGCCCGGACGCTGCTCACGGGCCAGATAGGCCAGCCGCTCCCGAGTCGTCGCATCGGAGACGGCGATGACGCTCCACTGGTTGAGGTTGGAGGAAGTGGAGGCCGACTGCGCCGCCGCGACCATCGTCTCCAGCGCGCCGTCAGGAAGCGGATCGGGCAAGAACGCTCGCACGGACTTGTGGGCGATCAGCTGCTCCACCTGGGCATTCCAGATGATGTTGTCGGGCTTGACCTGGCTGCCGTAGCGGGCGTTCAGCAGGTCGTCATGGCTCGCGGTGGGCACTCATACCTCCTCGGGACGCCGACACCACCGGCTGCGGCGTCGCTGCGCCACACTTGCACAGTCCCTCGCGACGAGTGCGATCGCGTTCCCGACTCGAGGAAGATGAGGTCGCCTCCGTCAGCTGCAACCTGACCTTGCTTGTCGATGCACCAGCGCGTGGCAGCGGCGGAGGCGGTCGCGCCACCAGGCGGCGCGCTCGGGCGCGACGGCCAGGCGGGCCAGCCGCTCGCCGCGGGCCGCGTCGACCCACAGCGGGTAGGCGATGAAGATGTCGTCGAAGCCCGCCTGCGCGAACGCCTCCGCCTCGGAGACGGTGGCCACCGTGATCCCCCGCGCCCCGGCCTGCACCTGCAGGCGCGCGATCTCGAGGCACTTGTGCGTCTTGACGTGCGGGCGCAGGTCGGCGCCGACCGCCGCGGCCCGCTCCTGCATCGCCGTGATGTTGTGTCGCATCGTCGCCACATCGAGGGCGAGAAACGGAGTGGGGCGCGGGAGTCGGTCCGACGTTATCGAGGTGGGCATGCCTGGATTCAACAGCAGCCCGCTGTCGGGCGACAGGGCGGCTGCGACCGGGCGCGGCGGCGGACGCAGCGGGCGGGCGGACGCAGCGGGCGGCCGCAGACTCGGCTGGCTCGGCGGCCGGGGCGGGGGCGCGGGGTGCGGAGGGCGGCTGCCTGGTTGCGGCCTGGTTGCGGCCTGGCTACGCCCGGGCGCGGACTCGGCTGCGGCACCGCCTCCGGGGGCGGTGGCACGATGGGACGGGGATCCGGGCGGGGGCAGAAGCGGCGGAAGGGGAGGGATGACGGGGACGACGACGCTTCCGGCGGTGCGCTGGTGGCAGTCGCTGCGGCTGCGGATCGCGGCGGGCGTGGCGCTGGTGGCGATCGGGGTCTCGGTGGTCATCGGCGCGGTCGTCGACAACGCGGCGGCCGTCGACGGGCGCGAGCGCCTGCGCGCCCAGGCCCTCGACCGGCTCGACGCGGCGGTCGTCTTCTACGACAGCCGCGGCGCGCTGCGCTTCGGCGCGGCCGTCAACGACCCCGCGCTGCCGTCCGCGCTCGGGGAGGCCAGCGTCGAGCAGGTGACGTTCTTCGACGGGCAGACGATGTACGCGGCCCGGTGGCTGAACAGCCGCGAGGTGCTCTCGGTGCGGCTCTCCGGGCAGGAACTCGCCGATCAGCGCAACGAGCTGCGCTGGGCGTGGGGCCGCGCCGCCGCCCTCGGTGCCGCGATCGCCGCCGTGCTGGGCTGGCTCGTCGGCACGTGGCTGTCGCGGCGGTTGCGGGCCGGGGCGCAGGCGGCGGTCGCCATCGCCGCCGGCGATCCGCAACGCCGCGCCGCGCAGCCCGGCCGCGACGAGGTCGCGCTGCTGACGACCGCGCTCGACCGCATGGCGCTCGCGCTGCAGCACCGGCTCGAGATCGAGCGGCATTTCACCGCCGACGTCGCGCACGAACTGCGCTCCCCCGTCACCGACTCGTCAGCGCCGCCGAACTCCTGCCCGGCGACGAGGTGAGCACGCTGGTGCGCTGGCAGGTCGCGCGCCTGCGCCGGCTCGTCGAAGATCTCCTGGAGATCTCGCGGCTCGACGCGCCCACCGCCTCCGTCGACTGGCAGGACTGCGACCTGGGCGCGGTGCTCACCACCTGCCTCGAGCCGTACGGGGACCAGCTCGACCTCGACGTGCGGCGGGCCGGCGTGGCCCGGGGCGAACCGCGCCGCATCGAACGCATCGTCGGCAACCTCGCCCGCAACGCCCTCGCCCACGGGGCGCCGCCGGTGCGCGTCGAGGCGCGCGGCACGACGATCAGCGTCACCGACTCCGGGCCGGGGTATCCGCAGGAGCTGCTCGCCGACGGTCCGCGTCGGTTCGCGACGTTCACGCGCGGCAAGGGCAGCGGCCTGGGGCTGACGATCGCCGCCAAGCACGCCGAGGCGATGGGCACGCACCTGCGGCTCAGCAACCGCGCCGAGGGCGGGGCGTGCGCGCGGGTCGAGCTGCCGCCGACGGAGCCGGTGACGGGCCCGTCGACAGGCTCGGTGACGGGGCCGGGCGAGGAGCCGGGGTCGGCGCCGAATCGCGGGTAGCGCGGAGCGGTGGCGCGGCACGGGCGCCAGCCCCGCCTCAGCCGGTCGGGCTCACCTCGACGCCGGGACCGACGCCGGGCAGGTGGTAGACCTGCTGGTTGGCCTCACCGGCTCCCTGACCCTCGACGGTGACGGTGAGTCGCCGGTAGGTGGCGGCCGCCTCGTCCTCGACGAGCTGGTCGGCGACGACCCGCACCGGGAAGCTGATGTCTTTGCCCTCGGCGCAGCTCGGGCTGCAGTCGTTGGTGACGACCTCGCCCGCGCCCACGGCCTCGTTCTCCCCCCACCCGCGCCAGGTCAGACCCTCGAGCACCTCGTTGCCGTCGGCGCAGGAGAGCACGAACGACGACGGCCGTTTGACCCGGGAGTCGGGGTCGCACTCGGCCATGTACGTCACCTCGGCGCGCGCGGCGATGCGGTCCTCGGCGGTCTGCGCCGTCCATTGCGGGTGCATTCGAGGCGCGCTGTCGGCCACGCTGCAGGCCGACATCGAGGCTGCCAGGCAGGCCGCCCCGCCTCCGGAGAGGGCCGCCACCGTCAGCGCGCGCCGCAGCTTTGCGCGAAAGGACGGGCGTGCCGAACTCACCGACATGGGCTGCCTCCTCTCAGCGTGCGGGGTCGTGTCCGACCGTGCTCGAGCCTGACGGCCGGCGCGCGGGGAACCGTCGACCTGCGACGATTGGCGCGGTTCGGCGCCGAGCCTCGGTGTTGCCCCACAGTGTGCCCCGATGACTTCACAGCGAGCTCACACACGCCGCAACGCCCGCAATCCCGACCTGTCTCATCATGTATGACGGTCGATTTGTTGATCCATAAGGTTGTGTCATAGTTGGGCCGTCGCCGGTTTCGACGTCACTGTTCTCACCCAAGGACTTTCCGATGACGCGCTCTGTCAGCCTGATCTCGCGCCGCACGGTCGATCTGCTGCGCGTGGCCAGCGCTCTCTGTCGAGACTGACGCGACTCGCCGGGCTCCGCCGCCCAGTTCCCCGATCGGGGCCGCGGCACACCCCCTGAGCCCGAGCCGTCGGATACGCCCCACATCCGTCAGACCTCCCCCAAGGATCATCCATGCCTGCTCTTGTTCTTCTCGCCCTCGTGGGCTTCGGCGCGCAACTCGTCGACGGCTCGCTGGGCATGGCCTACGGCGTGACCTCGACCACGCTGCTGCTGGCCATCGGCACCAACCCGGCGGCGGCGTCGGCCACCGTGCACCTCGCCGAGATCGGCACCACCCTCGCCTCCGGCGCCTCGCACTGGCGCTTCGGCAACGTCGACTGGAAGGTCGTCGCCCGGGTCGGCATCCCCGGCGCGATCGGCGCGTTCCTCGGCGCGACGTTCCTGTCGTGGCTGTCCACCGAGGCGGCGGCGCCGATCATGGCGCTCGTGCTGCTCACGCTCGGCACGTACATCCTCATCCGCTTCACGTTCCGGGGCGTCTCGACCCGGCACCTCGGCAAGCCGCTGCGTCGCCGGTTCCTCGGCCCGCTCGGGCTGTTCGCCGGGTTCGTCGACGCCACCGGAGGCGGCGGCTGGGGACCGGTCGGCACCCCGGCTCTGCTGGCCAGCGGCCGCATGGAGCCGCGCAAGGTCATCGGCTCGATCGACACCAGCGAGTTCCTCGTCGCGGTCGCAGCCAGCGTCGGCTTCTTCTTCGGCCTCGGCGGCGGCGCGATCGTTCCGTCGATGGCGCTGGCGATCCTCATCGGTGGCCTCATCGCCGCCCCGATCGCCGCGTGGCTCGTGCGGCACGTGCCGCCGCGCCTGCTCGGCTCCGCCGTCGGCGGCCTGATCGTCTTCACCAACGTGCGCACCCTGCTACGCAGCGACTGGATCGACGCCTCCGCCGGCGTGCTGCAGATCGCCTACGCGGTGATCGCCGTGATCTGGGTGGCCGCCATCGCGTACTCCGTGCGGGCCTACCGCGCCGAGACCCGCGAGCAGGCGCTGGAGCAGGAGCGCGCCGAGGAGTTCGAGTCGGCCAACGAGCGCGCCTGACACTTCTCGCGCTCGGCGAGGGCCCCGGTGGTGCATTCCACCGGGGCCCTCGCCGTTTTCTTCAAGACCGACTCCGGTGCGGGCGCCCACGCTGGTGACATGAACACCACCGAGACCAAACCGCAGCTCTTCCACTGCCTGTGCTTCCGCGACGCCGACGCCGGCATCGCCTTCCTGCGCGCCCTCGGCTTCACCGAGCGCCTCGTCGTCCGCGACCCCGACGACCCCTCCGTCGTGGTGCACGCCCAGTTCCAGTGGCGCGACAACGGGGGCGTCATGTTCGGCTCCGTGCGCGCCGACGACCCGGCCGGGTTCGCTTCGCGCCCAGGGGTGTCGGCGTGCAACCTCGTCGTGCCGACCGACGCGGACGTCGACGCCGCCCTCCAGCGCGCCCTCGACGCCGGCGGCCGGCTCGTTGCCGGACCCACCGAGCCGCCCTACGGCGGCCGGACCGTCACCGTCTCCGACCCCGAGGGCAACCTCTGGAACATCGACTCCTACCCCGGGGAGTGACGCGGGCTGTTTCAGGCGGTAGCGGGGCCGTCAGCGGAACCGAGCCTGGTGCGGGATTGTCCACTCGACGCGCGTCGAGTGGACAATCCCGCAACCTCGACCAATCCGCAGGTCGCTGACCTGCACAGACGCAACCGACCCGCCGAGTGTCCACTCGTGAGTGGACACCGCACAGAGATGCTTGTCTTCGAGCAGTCTCGAGGGACCGGGCTGGGGCCGCGCCGTCGCCCGCTGAGCGCCGTGGCCCCCGCTGACCGCCGGGGCCACGGCCGCCGTGACCACCCCCGTCCGTGAAGACTGCGCGTCACGGTGAGGACTGCGACACGAACCGCAGTCCTGATCACGACACGCAGTTCTCAGGGACGTTGGGCGTCAGGCGCCCATGGTCGGGGGCAGGAGCACGGCGACGACGCGACCGCGCGCCACCGCCGCCTCGGCCGCCGCGTCGGCCTCCTTGTCGGCCTCCTTGTCGGCCTCCTTGTCGGCCGCCGCGTCGGCTGCGGTGACGGTGAGCGCGACGACGACCTTGCGGGCGGTGATCTCCTCGATCTGCCCGCGGACGACGAGTTCGACACCCATCGGCGTCGGCGCCAGGTAGTCGACCTCGAGTCGACCCGTGACGAAGCGCAGCGGGGGCTCGGTGTCGTTCGGATCGCCCATCGTGCGGCCCGCCGCGCGGTAGGCGGCCCCGGCGGCCGAGCCGGTGCCGGAGCAGTCGACGAGCGAGGCGATGAGCCCGCCGTAGACGTAACCGGGCACCGCCGTCTGCTCCGGAGCCGGGGTGAACCGCGTGACGGTCTGGTCGCCGTCCCAGGTGGTGCGGATGTGGTGCCCGTCGGGGTTGAGTCGTCCGCAGCCGAAACAGGCGGCGACGTCGTCGGGATAGTGGTCCTGGAAGGCCTCGCCGGGCGACACGGCGCTGTTGCTGCTCATCCGGCCACTGTGGCCGATGACGGCGGCCTCGCGCAGGCCGTCGGCAGCCACTGCCCGAACGCCGCGGGGCCCGGCCGCCCCGTGACTCCGCGTCCCCGCGCCCAGCCACACGGCGGGTTCAGCTGCCCGCTTGCGGGTCCTGCGTCCCGGCTGTCAGCTGCTCAACCCAGGCGGCGACCTGCGCGTGGCTGGTCAGACGCACGATCGGCAGGTCGGGGCGTTGCGCGGCCAACCCCCGCACCAGCTCTCGCGCTTGGTGATGCGTGCGCCAGGCCCAGCGGATGATGCTGTCGCGGCGGACCACCGCCCGCCACAGCGGGCCCTCGACGTTGCCGTTCCACAGTTGCGTGCGGCGCAGCCGGCGGGAGACCGTGCGCGCGACGACCTGGCGCATGACGACCGCTCGCGGCAGATCGAGCCACACGAGCAGATCGGCGGACCGGGCGAGCAGCGGCCGCGCCTGGGTGTACTGCCATTCGGTGACCCAGGCGGGCTGCGCGACGAGGAGTCGCACCTGCTCCTCGAAGTCGGGCAGCCGCGTCCATCCCGGTCCGTGGAACAGCGCGTCCAGTTCCACGTGCGGGATGTCGAGCGTCACGCCGATGCGCCGCGCCAGCGTCGTCTTTCCCGAGCCCGATGAGCCCGCGACAAGGATCCGGCGGGGCCCACGCTGCGAGAGCGGCGGCGGCCCCGCATCGATCTGCGCGTCGGCCGGCGCATCGGCCGGCGAGGTGGGCAGCACCGTGAGGTCGCCGTCCACGTCGACGTGGGCGGCCCCCGAGACGTCGGCGCGAGCCCAGGCGGATGGCGGCACCGGGCGGGCACCACCAGACCCGGGCGTCGGGGGCGCGGTCACCCACCCTGTCTACCAGCGGCCCCGAAGATAGTGGGAAGATCCGCCGCGCAGACGCGGCAGATTTACCACGCTATTCGGCACCCCGAAGAGCGGCGCCGGGCACCCCGTAACTCCACACATGGACATGCGGTTATGCGGGATTCGCCGTGGTCGGCGTAGCGTGAGACGACGACCTGTTCAGGGAGGCCCGGGAGGCACCGTGAAAATCTCCGTCGATATCGACTGCACGCCCCAAGAGATGCGCACCTTCTTCGGACTACCGGACGTCGAGCCGATGCAGCAGGCCGTGCTCGAGGAGATGCAGCGCCGGATGATCGCCTCGATGGATCAGATCTCGCCGACCACGCTCCTCAAGGAGTGGATGGCCCCGATGGGGGCCATGCAACAGGCGTTCCTCGGCGCGTTCACCAACGCCGCGCAGGGCGCGGCCAGCGCGGCCAGTGCCGCCGGCGGCCGGGCGCGCGGCACCAGTTCGCGGCGTCGGCGAACCGAGGAGGACTCGGAGAGCTGAGGATTCACCGGGCGAAGACGGCCTCGTTCACTCGCCTGGCTCAGTCCGCCACGCCGGCGTCGGGCTGCCGGGAGGCCAGGCACCGAGCACTCACCCGAGCACTCACCCGGCTCACTCGCCCGCGTTCTCCTGACGGGAGCCGACGCTGCCGTCCGCTCGGTGCCACTGCACGACGAGTTCGTCGCGGGTCCCGAACCGCACGAGGTGGCGCCCGAGCACGTCCTCCAGCCGCTCGACGGCCTCCGGAGCGGCGCTCAGCGCCATGACGAGCTCGCCGGGACGGCAGGTCAGCACGGCGTGATCGCCGGAGTCGCCGAAGGCGACGGTGCCGCGCTCGGCCCGCTCGTCCCACTCCGCCCGCGCGCGGCGTCCGAGGTGCGACGCGAGCTGCTTGCCGTACCGGGCCGGCCGGTTCGTCGCCACGACCGCCTGGGACACGGGCGGATCCGCCGGCGCCGGCGAGTCGGGCGCGCCGGAGCCGGGGATGGGATCGCGAAAGGAGTCGCGGGCCGCATCGGCGCCGAGGCGGTCGCCGGGCCCGTCGAAGTCGGGTGACGTCATGGGCCGATTGTCGCCTGCACGGCCGCGCGGGCGGCCGGCGGTCGGCCGGTCGTGAGGCTCCTGTGAGGTTCGCGAGAGCGGCGCGAGAGTCGGCCTCCGTAGCGTGGTCGTCACGAGGTCACCACAGGCCTCGACCGCGGGCGGGGGGCGAATCCCCAAGCCCCGCCCGCGGCGCCCCGGAGACAGGGGGTCCGGGCCGTCCGGCCGGTCACCGCGCGAGGGGTCGGTGACCGGCCGGACGTCGGCGACTCGACCGCTCAGCGCAGGTGGCGCGGCTTCTCGAAGAACAGCGTCGCGACCCACCCGACGAGCACGACCGCGGCCGGCAGCAGCATCGATTCGGCGAGCGCCCGCGCGAACGGCTCCAGCAGCGGCGCGGGCAGCCCGCCGCCGCCCGCCTGCATCTCCCCCGCGGAGGCGGCTCCGGCGCCGAGGTGCGCGCTGAGCCGCGAGGCCATGAGCACGGCGATCGCGGCGCTGCCGAGCACCGAGCCCATCTGGCGGGTCGTGTTGTAGACGCCGGCTCCGGCTCCGGCGAGGGCCATCGGCAGGTTGCGGTTGGCCGACGTCGACAGCGGCCCCCACACCAGCGAGCTCGTCGCGCCGAGCACGACGGCCGCGAGCAGGATCGCCCACGTCGGCGAGTCCGGGCGCATGAGCCACGCGAGCAGCAGCACCGACATCGACAGGCCGAACAGCCCGATGCCGCCGAGGACCCGCGGGTGGGTGCGGTCGACGAGCCGCCCCACCGGCCGCGCGAGCAGGATCGACATGACGGCCTGCGGAGCCAGCAGCAGCGCGGCCATCGTCGGCGAGAGCCCCCGCACGAGCTGGGCGTAGATGGTGAACGGGAACATCATCGCGGTGATCGTGAAACCGACCGTCGTGATGCCGATGTTGGCCAGGGAGAAGTTGCGGTCGCGGAACAGGCTCAGCGGCACCAGCGGGTCTCGCGTCGTGCGGCTCTGCCACCACACGAAGACGACGAGGGAGACGGTGCCCAGGCCCAGCAGCAGCGGCACCGAGATCGGTCCGTAGATCGTGCCCCAGTCGTGCGACTCGCCCTCCTGGATGGCGAACACCCCGCAGAACAGCCCGAACGCCGAGAGCACGACGCCCACCCAGTCGAAGCTGCGCGCGTGCGTCGGCAGCCGCGGCACGAGCCGCCACGCGAGCACGAACGCGAGCACCCCGACGGGCACGTTGACGAAGAAGATCCACTCCCAGCCGAGGTGGTCGATGAGCACGCCGCCGAGCACCGGGCCGACCAGGGTGGCGACGCCCGCGGTCGCGCCCCACAGCGCCATCGCCGAGCCGCGCCGGTCGGCCGGGAACGTGCGGGTGATGACCGCCATCGTCTGCGGCGTCATCATCGCCGCGCCGAACCCCTGCACGGCCCGCGCCGCGATGAGCATGCCGATCGAGCCGGACAGTCCGCACCACAGCGACGCGAGCGTGAACACGACGAGCCCGCTCTGGTACATGCGCTTGGGGCCGTAGCGGTCGCCGAGACGGCCCGTGATGAGCAGCGGCACGGCGTACGCGAGCAGGTACGAACTCGTCACCCACAGCACGGCCGTGATGTCGGCGCCGAACGCCCGCATGAGCGCCGGCGTCGCGATCGAGACGATCGTGGAGTCGACGAGGATCATGAAGAACCCCAGGACGAGCGCCCACAGCGCGGGCCAGGGGTTCGCGGGCAGGCCCGTCGGAGCCGATGCGGCGCCGGGCGGGGACTGCCGAGGCCGCCCCGACGACGCGGACGGCTCAGACGGCTCGGACGGGGCGGAGACGGCGGACGGCGCGGTGGCCGGCGTGACGCCGGGATCGGTCACGGGCGCTCCTGGTTCTGGCTGGTTCTGGCTGGTTCTGGCTGGTTCTGGCTGGTTCTGGCTGGCTCTGGACGGCTCTGGGCGGCTCTGGGCGGCTCTGGACGGCTCTGGATCAGGTGGGTTCGCCGGCGGCTCAGCGGATCTGCCGGGAGGGCTCGGGTCCACGAGCGACGCCGGGCGGGACGGAGGCGGACGGTCGTCGCGACAACTGCGCCTCGGCCGCGCGAGCGCGCAGCGGTGCGGGTGCCTCCACAGTATGCGCGCCCGCCTCGCGGCTGGAGCACGCGTCCCACCTGCGGAGGCCGAGGGCGCGCCCTGCCCCGGTCGCGGGCCCGATCGCCGCGCTCGGCCGAGCCCGCCCCGTCGGCGGTTTACAGCACGCCGTCGACCGGCCGGCCGTCGTCGAGGTAGCGGCAGCGGGACGGGTCGTCGAGCACGCTGCGGACCCGGCGGCTCACGGCGGGCCGCAACAGCTTCACGGCGGTCTTGTCGGGCACGAACCGGTGCTGCTCGATCTCGGAGGCCTGCAGCCGGATCGCCCCGCGCACGTCGGCGTCGTCGGCCTCACAGGCGAACAGGAACCGCAGCCCCAGCAGGCGCCCGGGCTTGGCGGGCCGGGTGTCGACGCAGACCAGCCGCCCCGCGGAGACGGTCAGCCCCGTCTCCTCGCGGACCTCGCGGCGGCAGGCGTCCCACGGGGTCTCGCCGTCGGCCTCCATGACACCGCCGGGCAGGGTCCAGCCCGACTTGTACGTCGGCTTGAGGATCAACAGGCGCCCGGAGGGGTCGCGGATCAGCGCCCCCGCGGACGCGGCGACGACGGGAGGGGCCGACCAGGTGCGTGCCATGCCACCGATCCTCGCGGACGTCGGCGCCGCCGGCGACACCACCCCGCGGCGGGTCGTGCGACGACTGCCGCGGCTCGGCTGGAGGGGCCGGGGCTGACGACGACGGCGCGCTGAGACCGCGCACGGGCGTTCGCCCGGCCCTTGGCAGCGTTCGCCCGGTCCTTGGCAGGCTGGATGCCATGACCAACACCACCCACGTGCGGATCGAACGGGACGACCTGTCTCGGAAGGCGGTGCGGGCGCTGGTCGCGGAGCACCTGCAGGACATGTACGCGACGTCGCCGCCGGAGAGCGTGCACGCGCTCGGCCTCGACGCCCTCGTCGGCCCCGGGATGACCCTGTGGTCGGCGTGGCGCGGCGAGGAGCTGCTCGGCTTCGCCGCCCTCAAGGCCCTCGACGAGCGTCACGCCGAGATCAAGTCGATGCGCACGACGCGGGCGGCCCGCGGCAGCGGCGTCGGCGCCCGGCTCCTCGCCCATCTCCTGGAGCAGGCGCGCGCGGCCGGGTACGCCCGGCTCAGTCTCGAGACCGGCGCCCAGGACTTCTTCGTCCCCGCGCGCGGCCTGTACGAGCGGCACGGTTTCGCGGTGTGCGGGCCATTCGCCGACTACACCCACGACCCGTTGAGCGTGTACATGACGCGGGAGCTGTGAGACCGCGGGAGGCGCGATGTCCGACGTGACGGAATTCGCCTCCGGCGCTCCTCACGCCCTACCGTGGAGTCACGCCTCCCGCGGGCGCGCCCCGACCCCATCCGCAGAATGAGCCATGGACCTGCCGAGACGCCCTGACCCGTTTGACCATTCCGAACCGGCCGACCTCCCCGCCTCCGCGGCGGACCGCGCCCCGCACCGCGCGAGGCCGACGTCGTGACCGAATTCCTCGCCCTCCTCGGCGGCGTGCTCGTCGTGTTCGTCATCACGGTGGCCACCGGCTACTTCGTCGCCCAGGAGTTCGCCTACATCTCGGTGGACCGCTCGCGGCTCGGCGCCAAGGCCGCCGCGGGCGACGACCAGGCCGAACGCACCCTGGCCATCACGCGCCGCACCTCGTTCATGCTGTCCGGCGCGCAGCTCGGCATCACGGTCACCGGCCTGCTCGTCGGTTACGTCGCCGAGCCGCTCATCGGCCAATCGATCGGGTCGATGCTCGGCGGCGTCGGCGTGCCGACGTTCATCTCGGTCGGGCTCGGCGCGGTGATCGCCATCGGCTTCTCGACGGTCGTGCAGATGCTCTTCGGCGAGTTGTTCCCCAAGAACGTCGCGATCGCCCGCCCGGAGCCGCTGGCCTTGTGGTTGTCGCGTAGCACAAGCATCTACCTGCGCATCCTCGGCCCGTTCATCTGGATCTTCGACCAGGCCTCCAACACGCTGCTGCGGCTGCTGCGCATCGAGCCGGTGCACGACGTGGAGCACTCCGCCACCGCCCGCGACCTCGAGCACATCGTCGAGGACTCCCGCGAGAGCGGCGACCTGCCGGAGGAACTGTCGGTCATGCTCGACCGGATCATCGACTTCCCGCGGCGCACCGTCTCCCACGCGATGATCCCGCGGTCCCGCACCGACGTGCTGCGCGACGACGACGACATCGCCGGCGTCCGCGAGAAGATGGCCGGCGGCCACTCGCGCTACCCGGTGCTGACCGGGGAGACCGATGACGTCATCGGCATCGTGCAGCTCGCCGACGTGCTCGCCACGCACCGCCCGCACACCGACTCCCTGACGACGATCATGCGCCCGCCGCTGGTCATCTCGCACTTGACCGCGCTGCCCGAGGCACTGCGCATGCTGCGCGAGTCCCGCAACGAACTCGCCTGCGTCGTCGACGAATACGGCGGACTGACCGGGGTGCTCTCGGTGGAGGACCTCGCCGAGGAGCTCGTCGGCGAGATCACCGACGAGCACGACCCGGAGGCGCCGGAGTACGAGCCCGTCGAGGGCGACGGCATCTGGGTGATGTCCGGGGACGTGCACGTCGACGAGGTCGAGCGGGCGCTGAACATCGACCTGCCTCGCGGCAGCTACGAGACGGTCGCCGGCCTGGTCATCGACCAGTTCGGCGGGCTGCCTCCGGAGGGCACCCGGCTCGACATCGCGCTGCCGGACGACCCCGGCGACTACGCGCTCGAGGAGCCGCCGCCGACGCGTTTCCTGCAGGTCGTCGTACTCGACGTCGACCGGCACGTGCCGAGTCGGGTGCGGCTCACGCTGCCCGACGAGCTGCTGCCGCAGAACCGAGGCAACGGCGCCAACGGGGGTGAGGACGCGTGAACGGGTGGATGACCGCGGCGATCACGGTGCTCATCATCGGCTTGAGCGCCTTCTTCGTCGCCATCGAGTTCTCGCTGATCTCGGCCAAACGGCACCGCATCGAGGAGGCGGCCGCCAGTTCCCGGTCGGCCCGGGCCGCGCTGCGCAGCTCGGCGGAACTGACGCTGCTGCTCGCCGGCTCCCAGCTCGGCATCACCGCCTGCACGCTGGCGCTCGGCGCGATCACCAAACCCGCGCTGCACGACGCGATGGCGCCGCTGCTGTCGGACTGGGGACTGAACGCGCGGGTCGCCGACATCACCGCGTTCGTGCTGGCCCTCGTCGTCGCGACGTTCCTGCACCTGGTGATCGGCGAGATGATGCCGAAGTCGTGGGCGATCGCCCACCCCGAGCGGTCGGCGATCCTGCTCGCGATCCCGATGCGCGGGTTCATGTGGTTGACCCGGCCCATCCTGCGGGCCCTGAACACGTCGGCGAACCGGCTCGTGCGGCTCGTCGGCATCGAGCCCGTCGACGAGGTGGCCTCGGGTCAGGACCCCGACGCGCTGCGCCAGCTCGTCGAGCACTCGGCCAACGTCGGGGCGCTCGAGGCCAGCTACCGCACCCAGATCGAGGGTGCGCTGGAGCTGCGCGAGTTGACCCTGCGCGACCTCGTGCGGCCGCGCTCGGCGCCCACCGCCCTGCCGATCGGCGCCAACGTGCGCCAGGTGCAGGATCTCGCGCGGCGCTCCGGGCACCTGCGCGTGCTGCTGCGCGACCGCACCCGCTTCACGCACGTCGTGCACGTGCGCGACACGCTGTCGGCCGGTGACATCAGCGAGCCCGCGCTGCCGTTCGCGCGGCCCGTCTTCGAGCTGGCCGCCCGCACCCCGGTGCACGAGGCGCTCGCGACGATGCGGGAGACGAAGAACCACCTGATCATCGTCAAGGAGCAGGGCAAGACCGCCGGCGTCATCACCCTCGGCGACATCCTCACCCGCATCCTGCCGACGGCCCCGGAGCCCGATCAGGCCGGTCGTCCCGCGACCGGCACCGCCGCCAGCGCCCCCGGTCAGGCGCAGACCGTGGCGTCCGGCCCCGGCGCACAATCCGCGCCCGAGGCGACCGTTGCGTCGGGCCGCGGCGGGGCCACCGTCGCGTCGGGTGACAGCGGGGCCACCGTTGCTCCGCGCCCCGACCAGGGCGCACAGTAAGGGTCGGCGCCGGGGTCGCGTGGCCGCGTGCCCCGTGGCCCGGCGCCGGTTCGACCGCTCCCTGCCGCTCCCCCGGGCCCCTGACGGGCTCGCCGCTCGACCGGAGGTTTCATGACGTCACGCGAGAACGAGCCCTCGGCCTTCGCCTGGATCTTCGGCTCGGTCCTGGGCCTGGCCGGTGCCGCCGCCGCGATCTTCACCGGCGTCGTCCGGCGCCGCCGCCGGATCGTCGTCGAACAGGTCGCCGTCCCCAAGCCCTCCCCCGACAACTGACCCCACCCCCACCCCCGACGAAGGCCGCCCCCAACACCCCTTGGCCGAAGGCTGCCCTTTCGGTCGAGGGCTCGTGCTACAGCCATAGCCCTCGGCCGAAAGGGCAGCCTTCGGCCGGGTGTGAGTGGGCGGGGTGCGGATTCATAGGTTCCGCATAGCGTTTCTCCAGTGAACCGTGTGGGGTTCTCCAGCGCTCGTCCAGTCGGACGGAGCATCGTCGCCTCGACGCGCAGTGCGCCACATCGCCACGCCGAGGCTTCAGGAGGCCGCCGTGCCCACGCACACCGAAACGCCCTACTCCACCCAGCCGCTTACCGCGGCCGACGACCGGGCCGGCACGACGCCCGGCGTCACCCCGGAGTCGACGCAGCACGCGCCCGCGGACGCGCCGCGGCGCCGGCGGTGGGTCGAGTTGGCGACGGTGGCCGCGCTCGCCGCGGCCGTCGGAGGCGGTGTGAGCTACGGGGTCGCGGGCGCGGTGAACACCGCCTCCGGGACGGCGGGTACCGGCCTGACGGCAAGCGCCGAAACGAGCGCGCCGAACGCCGGCCCGAACGCCGACCCGAATGCGGTGACGGGCGCGGACTGGTCGGCGGTGGCGGCGAAGGCGTCCCCGTCGGTGGTCGCGATCGCGGTGCAGAGCGCGCAGGGCGGCGACGAGGGGTCCGGCGTCGTCTGTGACGGCAAGGGCGACATCGTCACGAACAACCACGTGGTCGCGGCGGCGGGCGCGGGCGGCACGGTGCAGGTGCGGCTCGGCGCGCAGACGACGTACGAGGCGAAGGTCGTCGGCACCGACCCGACCACCGACCTCGCCGTCGTGCGTCTCACCGACCCGCCGAAGGACCTGCGACCGATCGGCCGCGCGAAGAGCGGTTCGCTGGCGGTCGGCGACCCCGTCATGGCCCTGGGCAACCCGCTCGGGCTGTCCGGCACCGTGACCACCGGCATCGTCAGCTCCCTGGACCGACCGGTCACCACGCAGGCGATCAGTTCGGACTCCGCCGGCTCCGACCAGCTCGGGAGCCAGTCGCCGGCCCAGGCACCGGCGCAGGAGGTCGTCACCGACGCGATCCAGACCAGCGCCGCGATCAACCCCGGCAACAGCGGCGGCGCGCTCGTCGACGCCGCGGGCAACCTCGTCGGCATCAACTCCTCGATCGCCTCGCTCAGCTCCGGCGGCGGCCAGGCCGGCAGCATCGGCATCGGCTTCGCGATCCCCGTCGCGGAGGTCGGCACGGTCGTCGACCAGCTCATCGCCAGCGGCAGCGCGCAGCACGCCTCACTCGGGGTGAGTGTCGCCGACGCGACGGTCAAGAGCGGGTCGGCCACGGTCTCCGGAGCCGGTGTGCAGCAGGTCGTGCCGGGCTCGGCCGCCGCCCACGCGGGCCTGCAGACCGGTGACGTCGTCACCGCGGTCAACGGCCGCGCGATCGACGGCGCCGACGGTCTGGTCGGCGCGGTCCGCGGACTGGCCGTCGGCAGCACGGTGAGGCTCACCGTCTCCGCCTCTGACGGCTCGACCCGCGACGCGACGGCCACCCTCACCGCCCAGTCGTAGGTGGGGGTGGCTACTGCAGGGCTGAGGTGAGGCGGAAGACGCTGTCGAGGTAGCGCTGCAGGTAGGGGCGCTCGTTCCACTCGGCGAGGGTGAGTTCGCGGCACTGGGTGCGGTATCGGCCAGCGAGGTCGTCGATGGCGGTGACGGCGTCGCCGCCGAAGGTGAGCAGGCTGATCTCGTAGTTGAGCCCGAAGCTGCGCATGTCCATGTTGCTGCTGCCGATGACGGCGACGCGGCCGTCGATGACGAGGAACTTCGTGTGCAGCACCGCCGGGCTGGGGTAGCGCCGGATCCGCACCCCGGCTTCGAGCAGCGCACGGTAGTACGACGATTGGGCGTGATCGACCATGAACTGGTCGGCCTGTTCGCTGACGAACAGCTCGATGTCGATGCCGCGGTACCCGGCGGTGGTGACGGCCGCCAGCAGCGACTCGTCGGGCACGAAGTAGGGGCTGCAGATCGAGATCCGCTCCTGCGCGGCGTGGATGAGGCTCGTGAACAGCCGCAGGTTCGGCTCCGTCGTGAACCCCGGCCCGGACGGCACGAGCTGGAAGGCGTTGCCGGGGCCGCCGACCGGTACGGCCGACGGGATCGCCTCGGTGCGCTCGGCGAGCAGCTGCTCACCCGTCTCCGTGTACCAATCGACGACGAAGACCGCCTCGATCGGCCGCACGATCTCGCCGCGGACGCAGATCATCGCGTCGTGCCAGTGCCGCCCGGCGCGCACGTTCGCGGGCATGAGGTAGGAGGAGTCGATGAGGTTCTGGCTGCCCATGAACGCGACGTCGCCGTCGACGACGAGCAGCTTGCGGTGGTTGCGCAGGTCGACGCGGCGGAACCGACCGCGCAGCAGGTCGATCGGCAGCATGTAGCGCCACCGGATGCCCGCGTCGTCGAGCCGCCGGCCGAGGTGCTTGAAGCCGGGGTACTTGCGCGAGCCGATGTGGTCGAGCAGCAGCCGCACCTGCACCCCGCGGGAGGCGGCCCGGCTCAGGGCGGCGAAGAGCACCGCCGACGTGTCGTCCCAGGCGGTGATGTAGATCTCGACGTCGACGTAGCGCTGGGCCTCGTCGACCGCCGCGGCCATCGCGGCGAACGACTCCGCGTAGTCGTCGTAGAGCGCCACGTAGGTGCCGGTCACGCAGGGCAGGCTCGTCAGCCTCCGGTTGAGGTGCAGCAGCGAGCCGATGCCCGGGGGCGGCTCGCACCCGGCCGGGATCGTCGGCCGGTCGGCCAGCCCCTCGTCGGGCAGCTGGTTGGCCTTGCCCTGGATGCGGTGCCGGCGCCGGTTGATTGTCGCGCTGCCCAGCAGCAGGAACAGCGGCAGCCCGACGACCGGCAGGAAGAGGATGAGCAGCAGCCACGCGGTCGACGACGACGGGCGGCGGTTCTCCGGCACGACACCGATCGCGACGATCTTGATGACGTACTCGATCACCACGAACGCCGTGCTGAGAAACGCGGCAAACGTCATGCGAGGAACTCGGGCACGCGGTCCTTCGGGCGGCCGATGATCGCCCGGTCGCCGCGCACCAGCACCGGGCGCTGCATGAGCCGGGGGTGTTCGGTGAGCACGGCGACGACCTGGTCGACGCTGCGCACATCGGAGTCGGTGAGGCCGAGTTCCTTGAAGGCGGCGTCGCGGCGCACGAGGTCGGTCGGCGCGTCCTCGAGCTTGGCGAGCAGGTCGCGCAGCTCGGCCTCGTCGAGCGGGCGCTTGAGGTAGTCGTGGATCTCCACCTCGGAGCCGGCCCGTTCGGCCTCCGCGAGCGCGTGCCGGGAGGTCGAGCAGCGCGGGTTGTGCAGGATCGTCACGTCAGCCATGCGCTCACCCTAGGGGTGGCACCGGCTCCGGCCTCAGCTCGATAGAGCTCGAGTGGTCGTCGCCCCTGCGTCGTCTCCCTACAACCGGCGGGCGAGCCGCCCCAGCTGGGCGACGAGGGAGCGGGCCAGCACCTCGTGCCCGGCGGCGTTGGGGTGGTCGCCGTCGGCGGCGAGCAGCGCGGTGCAGTCGCGCGACCCGGCTCCCTTGAACGGGCGGTAGCCGTCGATGTAGCGGGCGCCCGCGGCGTGCGCCGCCACCTCGATGGCCGCGTTGACGCGAGGGGTCAGCCGGTCGGAGCCGCGCACGTAGGCGGGGCCGAGGGAGCGGCCGACGGCGCCGTCGCGAAAGACGTTCCAGTAGCCGACGGCGACGACCTCGGCGCGGGCGTTGCGCTGCAGGTGGTAGATCCGGCTCAGCGCGGTCGACAGCCGCCGGCGCATGGCCCGGATCTGGGGGCCGTAGCAGCGTTCGATGCGATCGGAGCACGCGCTGATGCGGGCTGCGGAGAAGTCGTTGGCTCCGGCCTGCACGATGACCAGTTCGCTGGGCGCGAGCTGTCGCCGCACGGCCGGGCTGGAGACGGTGCGCAGCAGCCGGTGGGTGTCGTCGGCGCTGGCCCAGTTGACGACCGAGACCGGCCGGCCCTGCAGCGCGCCGATGCGCCGGGCCGCCAGCTGGACGTACGGGGTGCAGCCGCACGCCCCGCCCGAGGGCACCGAGTCGCCCAGCCCGACGACCCGCAGGGTGGCCCGC
>NZ_BCNQ01000094.1 GCF_001515525.1 Piscicoccus intestinalis NBRC 104926
GGCCGGCCGGTCGTCGACGCCATCGCCCGCGACGAGGCGCTGCAGGCCTGGGGGCTGGACGAGTTGCCGACCCACGCGGGCCGGGACACCTGGCAGATCCTGCAGGCCGCGGCCGACGGTCAGCTCGGCGGTCTCGTGGTCGGCGGTGTCGACCTCGGCGACCTGCCCGGTCAGGGCATCGCCCGCCGGGCGCTCGAGCGGGCCTTCGTCGTCAGCCTCGAGATCCGCCGCAGCGAGATCGCCGACGTCGCCGACGTCGTGTTCCCGGTGGCCGCGGTCGCCGAGAAGGCCGGCACGTTCGTCGACTGGGAGGGCCGCACCTCCCGGTTCGAGCAGGCGCTGTCGACCGACGCCGTGCCCGACGCCCGGGTGCTCGATCTCATCGCCGCGGAGCTGGGGGAGTACCTCGGCACCCGTACGATCGAGCAGACCCGCGCGGAGATGACCGAACTCGGCCCGTGGGGCGGTCCCCGGCCGCGCCGCAGCGGCGACCACACCGGCTCGCGTCCCAGCCCGGGCGCCGGCCAGGCCGTGCTCGCGACGTGGCACCACCTGCTCGACGCGGGCCGCATGCAGGACGGCGACCCGTTCCTCGCCGGCACCGCACCCGCGGCCCAGGCGCGCATCTCCCCGGTGACCGCCGACGAGCTCGGCGTCGCCGACGGGGCCGCGCTCACCGTCTCCACCGAGCACGGCGCGATCACGCTGCCGACCCTGGTCACGCCCATGGTCGACCACGTGGTGTGGCTGCCGACCAATTCCGTCGGATCCGCCGTGCGCGCCACGCTCGACGCGCAGGCCGGGGACGTCGTCAACCTCAGCAAGGGTGGTGTGGCATGACCCTCGTGGCCTCGATCGCGGCCCCGGTGACCGGGCTGGTCTCGCTGGTCCCCGCCGACGCGTTGCCGACGCTGGCGGCGACGGAGCGGCCGGTCGCCGACTTCTCCGACACCCCCTGGTGGCTCTCGCTCATCAAGGCGATCCTCATCTTCGTCTACCTGCTGCTGCAGGTGGTCGTCGTCATCTGGTTCGAGCGACGCGTCATCGGCCGGATGCAGCAGCGACCCGGCCCGAACCGGTTCGGACCGCTGGGCGCCCTGCAGACCCTCGCCGACGGCTTCAAGCTCGCGTGGAAGGAGACGTTCGTTCCGAAGAACGCCGACACCTTCACGTACCTGCTGGCCCCGATGATCGCCGGCGCCGCCGCGTTCATCGCCTTCTCGGTGATCCCGCTCGGCGGCACGGTCTCGATGTTCGGGCACCAGACGCCGCTGCAGCTCACCGACGCCCCCGTCGCGGTGCTGCTCGTGCTCGCCGCCGCGGGCATCAGCGCCTACGGCTTCGTGCTCGCCGGCTGGTCGTCCGGGTCGACGTACCCGCTGCTCGGTGGCCTGCGCTCCACCGCGCAGGTGATCTCCTACGAGATCGCGATGGGCCTGGCCCTGTTGGCCGTCTTCCTCTACGCGGGGTCGATGTCGACGTCGACGATCGTCGAGGCGCAACGCGGCATGTGGTTCGTCATCCCGGCGTTCTTCAGCTTCGTCGTCTACGTCGTCTGCATGGTCGGCGAGACCAACCGGCTCCCGTTCGACCTCGCCGAGGGCGAGGGTGAGATCGTCGGCGGCTACCACACCGAGTACGGCGGCATGCGCTTCGCGATGTTCTTCCTCGGTGAGTACGTCAACATGTTCACGGTCGCGGCCCTGGCCTCCACGCTCTTCCTCGGTGGCTGGCACGCCCCGTTCGGCATCGGCCTCATCAACGACGGCATGTTCGAGAACGGCTGGTGGGGTCTGCTGTGGATGACCGCGAAGATGTGGTTGTTCATGTTCTTCTTCGTGTGGCTGCGCGGCACGCTGCCCCGCACCCGCTACGACCAGTTCATGCGCTTCGGCTGGAAGTTCCTCATCCCGGCCACCCTCGTGTGGGTCATCGCCGTCGCGTTCATCCGCGCCGCCCAGATCGGCTTCCTCGGTTCGAACACCCTGCTGGCCACGATCTCGGTCGTCGTCATCGTCGCGGTCATCGCCCTGGCGGTCGCCTGGAAGTGGGATGTGCGTCGCGAGCAGCTGGCCCAGCGGCCGGCGCCGCCGACGGAGATCGACCCGTTCGCGGGGGGCTTCCCCGTGCCCCCGCTGCCCGGGCAGACGCTGCGCGAGCCGAGCCTGATGCCCCGCGGACGCCAAGTGAGCGCGACCAGCTCATCCAGCGGCCACCCGACCACCGCCGACCCCACCAGCGACAAGGAGCCCGACAATGGCTGAGGCCAAAGGCAGGTCCTCGACGCCCGACGACGGCAAGGACAGCAGCCCCGGCTTCTTCGAGGAGTTGCTCGCTCCCGTGGCGGGATTCGGGGTGTCGTTCCGCACGATGTTCCGCAAGGTCCCCACGGAGGAGTACCCGGAGGAGAAGCGCCCGACGGCCCCGCGCTACCACGGTCGGCACCAGCTGAACCGGCACCCCGACGGGCTGGAGAAGTGCGTCGGCTGCGAGCTGTGCGCGTGGGCGTGCCCCGCCGACGCGATCCTCGTCGAAGGCGCGGACAACGACGACACCCCGCTGGACGAGGGCGGTCGCGGTCGGTTCTCGCCGGGCGAGCGGTACGGGCGCGTCTACCAGATCAACTACCTGCGGTGCATCTTCTGCGGGCTGTGCATCGAGGCCTGCCCCACGCGCGCCTTGACGATGACGAACTTCTACGAGCTGGCCGACCACTCCCGGGCCGACCTCATCTTCGAAAAGCACCAGCTGCTCGCGCCGTTGGCCGAGGGCATGGTGGCGCCCCCGCACCCGATGGTCGACGGCATGGAGGAGCGGGACTACTACCAGGGCAAGGTGTCCAAGGCCACCCGCGAGCAGCGCGACTTCGTGAACGCCCGGGACCGGGCGGAGCGCAGGGCCGGCGCCGACGACGCGAACACCACGAACAACGAGAGTGAGGTCGCGCGATGACCGGCACTGGTGAGGCCGTGCTCTTCTGGATCGCGGCACCGATCATGGTGCTGGCGGCCCTCGGTCTCGTCTTCACCAAGCGGGCGGTCTACGCGGCCCTGTGCATGGTGCTGACGATGATCACGCTCGGCATCGTCTACATCACCCAGGGCGCCGAGTTCCTCGGCCTCGTGCACGTGTTCGTGTACACGGGCGCGGTGATGATGCTGTTCCTGTTCGTCGTCATGCTCGTCGGCGTCGACGCCTCCGACTCGACGATCGACGCCCTCAAGGGCCAGAAGTGGTGGGGCTTGGCGCTCGGCCTCGGTCTGGCCGCACTGCTCATCGGCTCGATCGCCGGCACCGTGTTCCCGCCGGCCCCGCCGATCGCCCAGATGAACGCCGAAGGCAACGTCACCGGCCTGGCCTACCTGATCTTCGGCCGCTACCTGGGTGTCTTCCAGCTCGTCGCCGCCCTGCTCATCACCGCCACGCTGGCAGCCATGGTGCTGGCCCACCGGGAACGCCTGCTGCCCAAGCCCGCGCAGCGTGAGTGGAGCCAGAAGCGCGTGCGCGACAACCGGCACGTCGCGGGTCTGCCCGCCCCCGGCGTGTACGCCCGCCACAACGCGGTCGACACGCCGGCGCTGCTGCCCGACGGCACGCCCAGCGAGCTGTCGATCTCGCGCGTGCTCGCCTCGCGTCAGCAGCTGCAACGTCCGGACGAGTACACGCACCCGGACGAGGAGATCGCCCGCGAGATCGAGGAAGGTTCGCACCGATGAGCCTGACGAACTACCTCTACCTGTCGGCGGCGCTGTTCGCGATCGGCGCCTCGACGGTGCTCATCCGGCGCAACGCGATCATCGTGTTCATGGGCGTCGAGCTCATGCTCAACGCGGTGAACCTCTCATTCGTGACGTTCTCCCGCATGAACGGGCATCTCGACGGCCAGGCCATCGCGCTCTTCGTGATGGCCGTGGCGGCCGCAGAGGTCGTCGTCGGCCTGGGGATCATCATGGCTATCTTCCGCGCCCGTCGGTCGGCCTCGGTCGACGCGGCCAACCTGCTGAAGCTGTAAGGAGTCAGGCGCGATGCAACCCCTTATTGCCCCGGCGCTCTCTGCGCTGGCCACGTCCGAAGCCCCGTCGACGGCGGTGCCGGCGGACGGGGTCGCCGCGATGGGCTGGCTGCTCGTCGGGCTGCCGCTGCTCGGCGCGGCCTTGCTGCTCATCGGCGGACGCCGCACGAACTCCTTCGGTCCGGCCCTGGCCACCGGCCTGTCCTGGGCCAGCTTCGGCGTCGGTGCCGCGATCTTCATCGAGATGCTCGGCCGCGACTCCGGCTCCCGGGCGCAGCACCTCACGCTGTGGTCCTGGATCCCCACCGGGCCCTTCCAGCTCGACGCGGGCATGCTCATCGACCAGCTGTCGATCAGCTTCGTGCTGCTCATCACGTTCGTCGGCTCGCTCATCCACGTGTACTCGATGGGCTACATGAGCCACGACGTCGACCGGCGCAAGTTCTTCGCCTTCCTCAACCTGTTCGTCGCGGCCATGCTGACGCTGGTGCTCGCCGACAACTACCTGCTGCTGTACGTCGGATGGGAGGGCGTGGGTCTCGCGTCCTACCTGCTCATCGGCTTCTGGAACTGGAACCCGCCGTACGCCTCCGCCGCGAACAAGGCGTTCATCGCCAACCGCATCGGTGACTACGGTCTGGGGCTGGCGATCATGGCGATGTTCGCGACCTTCGGCACCGTGACGTTCGCCGGGGTGGCGCAGGGCGCCGCGCAGGCGTCCACCGGCACGCTGACGATCATCGGTCTGCTGCTGTTGCTCGCCGCCTGCGGTAAGTCGGCGCAGTTCCCGCTGCAGAGCTGGCTGGGCGACGCGATGGCCGGCCCGACCCCCGTCTCCGCGCTCATCCACGCGGCGACGATGGTGACGGCCGGCGTGTACCTCATCGTGCGCAGCCACCCGATCTACAACCTCGCGCCCAACGCGCAGCTCGCCGTCGCCGTCGTCGGCGCGATCACCCTGACGATGGGTGCGATCATCGGCTGCGCGAAGGACGACATCAAGAAGGCGCTGGCAGCCTCGACGATGAGCCAGATCGGCTACATGATGCTCGCCGCGGGCCTGGGCCCGATCGGCTACGCGTTCGCGATCTTCCACCTGCTGACCCACGGCTTCTTCAAGGCCGGCATGTTCCTCGGAGCCGGGTCGGTCATGCACGGCATGAACGACCGGGTCAACATGCGCACCTTCGGAAACCTCTCGGGCCCGATGAAGATCACCTGGGCGACGTTCCTGTGCGGCTGGCTCGCGATCATCGGCTTCCCGCTGCTGTCGGGCTTCTGGTCGAAGGACAAGATCATCGAGTCGGCGTTCGTCGGTGAGGGCTGGCGGCCCTGGGTCTTCGGGCTCACGACGCTGCTCGTCGCCGGGCTGACCGCCTTCTACATGTCGCGCCTGTTCTTCATGACCTTCCACGGCAAGAAGCGCTGGTTGCCGGACGACCACCCGCACGAGTCGCCGCTGACGATGACGATCCCGATGGTCATCCTCGCGATCGGCTCGGTCGGCCTGGGCGCCCTGCTGAACTTCGGCGGCTTCACCGACTTCCTCGCCCCCGCCACCGGCGGGCACGTCGAGCACCACGAGCCGGTGCTGTCGATCCCGGTCATCATGGGCGCGACGATGCTGCTCATGGTCGCCGGCGTCGCGCTGGCGTGGATGCGCTACTGGCGCGACGACGTGGCCGCGGAGCCGCGGGCCTCGTTCGCCCGCACGGTCGCCGCGCGCGACTTCTTCCAGGACGACGTCAACCACGGCGGTCTCGTCGTGCCCGGTCGCGCCCTGGTCGACGCACTCACCTACACCGACGACCACGGGGTCGACGGGTCGGCGCGAGGCCTCGCCGGCGGTATCACCGCGATGTCCGGTCTCGTGCGCCGCGCGCAGAACGGTTTCGTGCGGTCTTATGCCCTGACGATGCTCCTCGGCGTCGTCCTCGTCCTCGGTGCCCTGTGGGTGGTGCAGTGATGAACCAGTTGTCCTCGATGGCTGCCTTCCCCTGGCTGACGACGCTCGGGCTGGTCCCGCTCGTCGGGTCGGTGCTGCTGCTCGTGCTGCGCCACTCGGCCGCGGGCCGCCAGATCGCCCTGGCGTTCTCGCTGGCCACGGCAGCGCTGGCGATCGTCATCGCGTTCCAGTTCGACACCGGCTCCGCGGCCCAGTTCCAGCTCGCCGAGCAGCACGACTGGATCCCGCAGTTCGGCGTGAGCTACGCGCTCGGAGTCGACGGCATGGCGCTGACGATGATCGTCATGTCGGCGATCCTCGTGCCGATCTGCATCCTCGCCGCGTGGCACGACATCCCCGAGGGTGGGCAGCGGCAGAACACGTACTTCGCGTGGATGCTGCTGCTCGAGGTGTTCATGATCGGCGTGTTCGCCGCCACGGACGTCTTCCTCTTCTACGTCTTCTTTGAAGCGATGCTCGTGCCGGTTTACTTCCTCATCGGCTCGTACGGCGGCCCGCGCCGCAACGCCGCCGCGATGAAGTTCCTGCTGTTCTCGCTCGCCGGTGGTCTGGTCATGCTGGTCGCCGTCATCGGCCTGTACTTCCAGGGTCCGCGCGGCAACACCGGCTTCCTCGTCGAGAGCCTGACCGGCCTGCAGATCCCGGGCCTGACCCAGAACCTGCTGTTCCTCGGCTTCTTCATCGCCTTCGCGGTCAAGGCGCCCATGTGGCCGGTGCACACCTGGCTGCCGGACGCCGCCGAGCAGTCCAAGCCGGCCACGGCCGTGCTGCTCGTCGGTGTGCTCGACAAGGTCGGCACCTACGGCATGATCCGGTTCTGCCTGCAGCTGTTCCCCGAGGCCAGCCAGTGGGCGACCCCGGCGGTCATCGCCCTCGCGCTGATCTCGATCATCTACGGCGGCGTGCTCGCCATCGGCTCGCAGGACATGATGCGGCTCATCGCGTTCACGTCGGTCAGCCACTTCGGCTTCATCGTGCTCGGCATCTTCGCGATGACCCACGTGTCGATGTCCGGCTCGATGCTGTACATGCTCAACCACGGCTTCTCGACCGCGGCGCTGTTCCTCATCGCCGGCATGCTCATCCAGCGCGGCGGCAGCCCGCTGATCCGCGACTACGGCGGCTGGCAGCGGATCACCCCGGTGCTCGCCGGCACGTTCCTCGTGTCGGGCCTGTCCGGTCTGGCGCTGCCCGGCCTCGGGTCGTTCGTCTCCGAGTTCCTCGTCATGATGGGCACCTTCCAGCGGTACCCGATCGTCGCGGCGATCTCCTCGATCGGCATCCTGCTCGCGGCGCTGTACATCCTGCTGTGGTACCAGCGCGTGTTCACCGGCCCGAAGCCCGGCACCCAGGTCATCGACGTCGACGGCGCCGCCAAGCTCGTCGGGCCCGACGGCCGGCCGATCGGCGCGCACGACGAGCACGGCACGTCCGGCGCAGTGCACCGAAGCGGTTCGTCCGGCGCGGGCGCCACGAGCCTGGAGGCCGACCCGGCGCAGACCCACCGGGCCGCGGGCCTGGCGGGCGTCCGTGACCTCGACCTGCGGGAGCGCCTCGTCGTGGCGCCGCTCATCCTGCTGTTCCTGCTGCTCGGCTTCTTCCCGAAGGTCGCGCTCGACGTCATCGATCCGGCCGTCACCCAGACGCTCACCCACGTGGGTGTCACCGACCCCGCGCCCGCAGTGGGCGCCCTGACCGGGAGTGCCAAGTGATCCCCGCACTGTCTGCGGCCGCCCCCGTGGCGGCGAGTCTTCCGGCCGTCTTCGTTCCGGCGGACGTGAACTACTCGGCTCTCGCGCCGATGCTCATCATCTTCGCCAGCGCGGTGATCTGCGTGATCGTCGAGGCGTTCGCGCCCCGCCGGCTGCGCCACCCGGTCGAGTTCGCGATCGCCATGGTCAGCCTCGTGGCGGCCCTGCTCCTGCTGCTGCTGCGCGGCGGCTCGATGCACGGCGCGACCCTCGGCGGCACGGTGGTCGTCGACGGGCCCGCGGTGATCATCCAGACGATCATCGTGCTGTTCGGCGCGATCGCGCTGGTCATCATGGCCGAGCGGTTCCACGGCCGGCTCGCCGACGCGTTCACGCCGTCGGGCTCCTCGATCCCCGGCTCCGAGCAGGAGGCGGTGGCCGAGCGGCTCGGCACGACCACCGAGATCTTCCCGCTGACGCTGTTCTCGATCGGCGGCATGATGCTGTTCCCGGCGGCCGCGGACCTGCTGACGCTGTTCGTCGCGCTCGAGGTGCTCTCGATGCCGCTGTACGTGCTCACCGCCCTGGCCCGCCGCCGTCGCCTGCTCTCGCAGGAGGCGGCCCTGAAGTACTTCCTGCTCGGGTCGTTCTCGTCGGCGTTCTTCCTGTTCGGCGCGGCGCTGCTGTACGGCTACTCGGGCTCGGTGAACCTCAGCACGATCGCGGCCTCGCTGCCGGTCGTCAGCGGCCGTGAGGGCCTGCTCGTGCCGGGCATCCTGCTCGTGCTCGTCGGCCTGCTGTTCAAGGTCGGCGCGGTGCCGTTCCACTCCTGGACCCCGGACGTCTACCAGGGTGCGCCGACCCCCGTCACCGGTTTCATGGCCGTGTGCACCAAGGTCGCCGCGTTCGGCGCGATGATGCGCGTCGTGTACGTCGGCTTCTCCGGCGCCCGGTGGGACTGGCAGGCGGCCGTGTGGGTCGTGGCCGCCCTGACGATGATCGTCGGCTCGGTGCTGTCGGTGACCCAGACCGACATGAAGCGCCTGCTCG
Organism: Piscicoccus intestinalis NBRC 104926; assembly: GCF_001515525.1. Classification (GTDB taxonomy): domain Bacteria; phylum Actinomycetota; class Actinomycetes; order Actinomycetales; family Dermatophilaceae; genus Kineosphaera; species Kineosphaera intestinalis. Next base: position 8,720 of record NZ_BCNQ01000094.1, read on the forward strand.
CGTACTCCTCCATCGCGCACGCCGGGTTCATCCTCGTCGGCCTCCTGGCCTTCGACGTCACGGGCGTCTCGTCCGTGACCTTCTACCTGGCCGCGTACGGCTTCACGACGCTCGCGGCGTTCGGCCTCGTCATGCTCGTCCGCTCCGGCGGCACCGAGGCCACGCACATCGGGCAGTGGGCCGGGCTGGCCCGGCAGTCGCCGATCGTGGCCGGCACGATGACGCTGCTGCTCATGGCGTTCGCGGGCATTCCGCTGACCTCCGGCTTCACCGCCAAGGTCGCGGTCTTCTCCGCCGCCATCGGCAACGCCGGGGTGGCGGGCGCGGTGCTCGCCGTCATCGGTGTGCTGTGCAGCGCGATCACCGCGTACGTCTACTTCCGCATCGTCGTGCTGATGTTCTTCTCGGAGCGCACCGACGACTCGGTCGCCGTGCTGTCTCCGTCGGTCGGCACGAGTGCCGCCATCGCGCTGGGCGCGGTCGCGACCATCATCCTCGGTGTGTTCCCCGCTCCGCTGTTGTCGATGGCCGCCGACGCCGCCCTGTTCCTGCGATGACGGCGGGCGGCGCGAGCACGCTGCAGCTGCCAGGGACCTCGCCCGACCTCGTCGCGACGCTCGCGCGCGACGTGGCCCGGGTGGAGGAGTTCATCGCGTCGGCCGTGAACGCCGACGACCCGTTCATCGCGGAGGCCTCGGGGCACCTGTTCCAGGCCGGCGGTAAACGGTTTCGCCCGATGCTCACCGTGCTGTGCGCGCAGCTCGGTGACGGCGCCAACGACGACGTGATCGCCGCGGCCGCGGCCGTCGAGCTGACGCACCTGGCGTCGCTGTACCACGACGACGTCATGGACGAGGCCGACCTGCGGCGAGGCGCGCCCAGCGCCAACGCACGCTACGACAACTCGACGGCGATCCTCGTCGGCGACCTGCTGTTCGGCACCGCGAGCTCGATCGTCGCCGATCTCGGCGCGCAGGCCGTGAAGATCCAGGCCGAGACGTTCGTGCGGCTGTGCGCCGGGCAGATCCGCGACGCCCGGCCGCGGCCGGCCGGGGTGGAGCCCATCGACTACTACCTCGGGGTGCTCGCCGACAAGACCGGGGTGCTCATCGCGACCGCGGCCCGCTACGGCGCGATGTTCTCCGGCTGCTCGGAGGAGACGATCCGCGTGCTCACCGAGTACGGCGAGCGGCTCGGGGTCGTCTTCCAACTCGCCGACGACCTCATGGACGTGGCGGCGCAAGGCACGTCCGGCAAGGCCGCGGGCACCGACCTGCGCGAGGGCGTCGACACGCTCCCGACCCTGTACGTGCGGCAGGCGGCCGACCCCGGCGACGCCCGGCTGCTCGAACTGCTCGACGCCGATCTGCGCGACCCCGGCCTGCACGCCGAGGCGCTGGCGTTGCTGCGGGCGCACCCGGCGATGGAACGCGCCGCGCAGCGCACCCGTGATTATGCCCACGCCGCGCAGGCCCTGCTCGACCCGCTGGGCGACACGGATGTGACGCGCGCGTTACGCGCCCTCACGGGCAGCGTGGTGGACCGCGCCGTCTGAGGCCTCTGCGCCCGCCCGCGTCGCCGCAGGTCGCCGCGCAGATTTCACGTCTCATCGCGACATGCGCTGCGCCCCAGGGGATGTCGGGATCCCGTAACTGTCGGATCAAGGTTTGATAACGGCAGCGTATGCGGTCCGTAAGGTTGGGGGTTCGTGCGCATGGCGTGGGCACAGGTGCCCGTATCGTGTGGGTTATGTCGCGAGTCCCTGCGGAGCAACGCCGTGAGCAGCTCATTGAGGCGACGATCGACCTTGCCATCCGGGAAGGTCTGGCCGCCGCGTCCGTGCGGCGCATCGCCGACGAGGCGAACGTCTCCCTCGGCGTCGTCCACTACTGCTTCAGCAGCAAAGAGGCCCTGCTCAATGCGGTGGCGGAGTCGTTCGCGACACCGATCCTCGGCCCTGTCGCCAAGGCCATCGAGCACAGCCACGCCGGTTTCGAGGAGACCGTTCGCACGGCCCTCCAGACGTTCTGGGAGGTGACCCAGAACGCTCCCGGGCGGCAGCTGCTCAGTTACGAGCTGGCCGCCTGGTCGATCCGGGGAGACGGTGAGGCCGCCCGGCTGCTGTACCAGACCTACCTCGACGTCATCGAGAGCTTCATCACCCAGGGCCTGGGCATCAACGGCTCCGAGATGATGCCCTCGCGGATCCTGGCCCGCATGGTGCTGGCGTTGACGGACGGCATCATGCTCGCCTGGCTCGTGGACCGCGACGACGCGGCCACCCAGGCCGTGCTCGACGCCTACACCTCGGTGCTCGTCACCATCGTCCGCGACGCCCAGCGCTCCGGGTTCCTCACCCTGAAGGACGACTCGCTGGGCGGGGCGGGCGAGGCGAACGGCGACGGCGCGGAGTCCGACGAGAGCGCCCGCGGCGGCGAGGCGAACGACAAGGACGACCCGGCGCAGCAGGTCTGATCGGCTGATCGACGGTCGTGCGGTCGTCGGATCGGTACAGGTCGGTACAGGTCGGTACGGGGAGTACGCGGGGACGGCGGGGGACCGGGCGGTCAGCCCACCGGCGGGGCCACGACGCGGGCGCGCATCTGATAGCGCACGGAGTCGGCGACGAGCACGACGAGTGCCACCCACACGATCGCGAAGCCGGTCCATCGCCCCGGGCTCATCGCCTCGCCGAGCGCCAGGCCGCTGACGAACTGCAGGATCGGCGCGATGAACTGCAGCAGCCCGATCGTCACGAGCGTGACCCGTCGGGCCGCCGCCGCGAACAGCAGCAGCGGCACCGCGGTGACGACGCCGGTGGAGGCCAGCAGCGCCGCGTGAGCGGGCCCCTGACCGCCGAACGTCGAGTGCCCGGAACCCACCAGCCAGACCATGGCGGCGGCCGCTACGGGGGCCAGCACGACCGTCTCCGCGGTGAGGCTCTGCAGTGCCGTGAGGTTGACGCCGACGTGCTTTTTCACCAGGCCGTACGTGCCGAACGAGAAGGCCAGGCCGAGCGCGATCCACGGCACGCTGCCGGAGTCGATCGCGAGGTAGATCCCGCCGGCGCCGCCGATCGCGACGGCGAGCGCCTGCAGCGGGCGGATCGACTCGCGCAGCACGATCAGGCCCAGCGCGACGCTGACGAGGGGGTTGAGGAAGTACCCCAACGCCCCCTCGGTGATGCGCCCGGAGGTGACGGCCACGAGATAGATCGTCCAGTTGGCCGCGACGAGCAGCCCGGCGACGCTCACCGCGAGCAGCTGCCGGGGCGCGCGCAGCGCCCGCACGAGCCCGCCGGCCTGCCGCAGGGCTACGGCCAGCACCGTGCACAGCAGCGCGCTCCACAGGATCCTGTGCAGCAGGATCTCCCACGCGCCGGACGGGGCCAGCGTGAGGAAGTAGAACGGCAGCATGCCCCACAGCAGGTAGGCGGTGAGGCCGTAGAGCGTGCCCGTGCGGGCGCTCGACGTGCCCGACGCGCCCGTCAGTTCACGGTCCACGTGTCCTTGCCTGCGAGCAGGGCCGCGAGGTCTTCCTCGTCGGCGCGCCCGCCGTTGCCGGCCACGGCGGAGGCGACCTGCGCCCGCACCTGATCGTCGTAGGTGGGCTTGGAGACCGAGCGGAAGATGCCCATCGGCACGTGGGCCATGTCGGGGCCGTCGAGTTGCGCGAGCTCGAACGCCAGCGACGGGTTATCGGCGTGCACGTCGTGGGTGACGACGCGGCTGCCGTTGACGGCGCTGGTGCCGACGACGTCGAGTTCGCCGGACTCGTGCCGCACGACGACGTGGTGGTCGCCCGCGCGCACCGGCTGCTGGTCGGCCAGGTGCAGGATACGGGCCTGGGCCTGCTCGCGGTCCTTGAGCACCTCGAACGCGCCGTCGTTGAAGATCGGGCAGTTCTGGTAGATCTCCACGAGCGCGGCGCCGCGGTGCTTGGCGGCCGCGTGCAGGGTCTCGGTGAGGTGCTTGCGGTCGGAGTCCATCGTGCGGGCCACGAACGTGGCGCCCGCCCCGAGCGCGAGCGCGATCGGGTTGAACGGGGCGTCGACCGAGCCCGCGGGGGAGGACTTCGTCACCAGGCCCTGCCCGGACGTGGGGGAGTACTGCCCCTTGGTCAGGCCGTAGATCCGGTTGTTGAACAGCAGGATCTTGAGGTTGACGTTGCGGCGCAGCGCGTGGATGAGGTGGTTGCCGCCGATCGAGAGGGCGTCACCGTCTCCGGTGATGACCCACACCGACAGGTCGTCGCGGGAGGTGGCCAGGCCGGTGGCGATCGCCGGGGCGCGGCCGTGGATCGAGTGCATGCCGTACGTGTCGAGGTAATACGGGAAGCGGGAGCTGCAGCCGATGCCGGAGATCGCGACGATGTTCTCGCGCTGCAGCCCGAGCTGCGGCAGGAACGACTGGAAGGCCGCGAGGATCGCGTAGTCACCGCAGCCGGGGCACCAGCGGACCTCTTGGTCGCTGGTGAAGTCCTTCTTCGTCTGCGCGGGCGCTCCCGCGGGCAGGCGTGGCACGCCGTGCGTGCCCAGACTCGGCATACCGAGATCGATGCTCATGATGCTCCTCGCGCTCAGGCGCTGGTCGATGCGGTGGTCTTGGCGGAGCCGGTCGGGCGATCCTCCAGCTCCGCGGCGGTGTGCTCAGCCGTCTGCTTCGCCTCGTCGGGGTCGACGTCGACGGGAGGCTGATGCATCTGCTCGGCGGGTTCGTGCACGCCCGGGTCGATGCTCTCGTCGTGGTCGATCGGCGCGGAGACGGGGGCGGTGTCCTCCGGCTCCGATTCCGGCTGCGATTCCGGCTGTGACTCGGGCTCGGGGGAGGCGTCGGCCAGGGCTTCGGCGATGACCTCGACGAGCTCGGCGGACGTGAACGGCAGGCCGCGCACCGCGGTGTGCGACTGCACGTCGACGAGGTAGGTGCCGCGCAGCAGCAGGGCGAGCTGGCCCATGTTCATCTCCGGCACGAACACCTTGCGGTACCGGCGCAGCACCTCACCGGTGTTCGCCGGCATCGGGTTGAGGTAGCGCAGGTGCGCCTGGGCGACGCTCAGGCCCGAGGCGCGCAGCTGGCGCACCGCCGCGCTGATCGGGCCAAACGTCGAGCCCCAGCCGAGCACGAGCACGTCGGCGTCGCCGGAGGGGTCGTCGACCGCGAGGTCGGGCACGTCGATGCCGGCGATCTTCGCGGCCCGCAGCCGGGTCATCCGGTCGTGGTTGTCGGGGTCGTAGGAGATGTTGCCGGTGCCGTCGGCCTTCTCGATGCCGCCGAGGCGGTGCTCCAGGCCCGCGGTGCCGGGCACCGCCCAGGGGCGGGCCAGGGTCTTCGGGTCGCGCACGTACGGGTGGAAGGTCGGGTTGCCCTTGCCGTCGACCGCGTTCGGGTCGGTCGCGAAATCGACGGTCAGCTGGGGCAGGTCGGCGACGTCGGGGATGCGCCACGGCTCGGAGCCGTTGGCGAGGTAGCCGTCGGAGAGCAGGATGACGGGGGTGCGGTAGGTCGTCGCGACACGCACCGCCTCCATCGCGATCGTGAAGCAGTCGCTCGGGCTGCTCGGGGCGATGACGGCGACGGGCGACTCGCCGTTGCGCCCGTACATCGCCTGCAGCAGGTCGGCCTGCTCGGTCTTCGTCGGCAGGCCGGTCGAGGGGCCGCCGCGCTGCACGTCGATGATGACCATCGGCAACTCGGTGGAGACGCCCAGGCCGATCGTCTCGGCCTTCAACGCCAGGCCCGGGCCGGAGGTGGTGGTCACGCCGAGCGACCCGCCGAACGCGGCGCCCAGGGCGATACCGGCTCCGGCGATCTCGTCCTCGGCCTGGATCGTCGTCACGCCGTAGCGCTTCAGGCCCGAGAGCGTGTGCAGGATGTCGCTGGCCGGGGTGATCGGGTAGCTGCCGAGCACGAGCGGCAGGCCGCTGCGCTGGGAGGCGGTGACCAGGCCGTACGCGGTGGCGATGTTGCCGGTGATGTTGCGGTAGCGGCCCGGGGCCATCGGGGCCGGCGCGATCTCGTAGCTGATCGCGAAGTCCTCGGTGGTCTCGCCGTAGTGGTAGCCGGCGGTGAGCGCGGTGAGGTTGGCGCCGAGCACCTCGGGCTTGCGGGAGAACTTCGCCTTGAGGAACGCGCGGGTGCCCTCGAGGGGGCGGGTGTACAGCCAGGAGAGCAGGCCGAGGGCGAACATGTTCTTCGCCCGCTCCTTCTCCTTGCGGGTGAGGTCGAAGTCCGAGAGCGCCTCGACGGTGATCGACGTCAGCGGCAGCGAGTGCACGTGCCACGACTCCAGCGAGCCGTCGTCGAGCGGGTTCGCGCCGTAGCCGACCTTGCCGAGGTTGCGGCGGGTGAACTCGTCGGAGTCGGCGATGATCGTGCCGCCGCGACGCAGGTCGGCGAGGTTGGCCTTGAGGGCCGCCGGGTTCATCGCGACGAGCACGTCGGGGGCGTCGCCGGGGGTCATCACCGAGTGGTCGGCGAAGTGCAGCTGGAAGCTGGAGACGCCGGGCAGCGTGCCCTGCGGCGCGCGGATCTCGGCGGGGAAGTTCGGCAGGGTCGACAGGTCGTTGCCGAGTGCGGCCGTCTCGCTGGTGAAACGGTCTCCGGTCAGCTGCATGCCGTCACCGGAGTCACCGGCGAACCGGATGACGACGCGATCGAGCTGCTGAACCTGCTTGGCTGACATGAGGTGGATTCACCAGGCTTCCGGATGGGCGGTACGTCGTTGGGGCGGTCACTGCGGACCGTGCGCCGCAGGCCATGCTAGGCGAACCCTACGGATGCGTAGGTTTCTCGCCAGGTGCTGGACCCTCACGGTGTGACGCACGGACGAGTCCGGCTATTCCCGTCCGTCGCGGCATCGTCCGAGCACTGAGACGAATTCGCCTCATCGGGCGGAACACCGGGCGCCCCCGGCCACGTTGTGCTGGGCATGACCAACCACTTCAACGGCGTGAAGACCGCCGCGCTGTTCGGCGTCATCTTCGCCATCCTGCTCGGGCTGGGCGCGGTGATCGGCGGCGGCCGGTACATCTGGCTGTTCGCGCTCGTCGGCGTGGCGATGACCTTCTACGGCTACTGGAACAGCGACAAGATCGCGATCAAGGCGATGCAGGCCTATCCGGTGACCGAGGAGGAGGCCCCGGCGATGTACCGGATCGTGCGGGAGCTGTCGGCCCGGGCGAACCAGCCGATGCCGGCGCTGTACATCTCGCCGACGCGGGCCCCGAACGCGTTCGCGACCGGGCGCAACCCGAACCACGCCGCGGTGTGCTGCACCGAGGGCATCCTCGACCTGCTGGACGAGCGGGAGCTGCGCGGCGTGCTCGGCCACGAGCTCATGCACGTCTACAACCGCGACATCCTCACCTCGTCGGTGGCGGCCGCGCTGGCGGGCATCATCACGAGCGTCGCGCAGATGGCGATGTTCTTCGGCGGCAACGACGAGAACCGGCCCAACCCGATCGCGATGATCGCCATCGCGCTGCTCGCGCCGCTGGCGGCCTCGATCATCCAGATGTCGATCAGCCGCACCCGCGAGTACGACGCCGACGAAGACGGCGCCAAGCTGACCGGCGACCCGCTGGCGCTCGCCGACGCCCTGCGCAAGCTGGAGCTCGGCGTGCAGCGCGCGCCGCTGCGTCCGGAGCCCAAGCTGCAGAACGCGGCGCACATGATGATCGCCAACCCGTTCCGCGCCGCCGACGTCAAGAGCCTGTTCTCCACCCACCCGCCGATGGCCGGGCGCATCGACCGCCTCGAGAACATGGCCCGCGAGCTCGGCCGCTGACGCGACCACCGTGCCGCCGACCCCAACGACCGTGAAAACTGCGTGTCACGGTCAGAACTGCGGTTGGTGTCGCAGTCCCGACCACGACACGCAGTTCCGAGTGAGGGGTGAGGGGGGCCGTTGGTGAGCCTGCGCGTGAGCGACGCCCGGGAGCGGGCGCGGCTGCTCGCGGTGCGCGGCTACGAGCTGGAGCTCGACCTCGACCGCGGGGCGCGGCTGTTCGGTTCCCGGGTGCGGATCGCGTTCTCGTGCCGGGAGCCGGGGGCCTCGACCTTCCTCGACGTGCGCGCCAGAGAACTGCGCTCGGCCACGCTCAACGGGCGGCGTCTCGACCCGACCACCTGCGTCGACGGGCGGCTGTCGCTGCCCGACCTGGAGCCCGAGAACGTCGTCGAGGTCGACGCGGTCATGGCGTTCCGCCGCGACGGCGAGGGGCTGCACCGCGCGAGCGACCCCGCCGACGGCGCCGACTACGTGTACGGCATGACCTTCCTCGACGCGGCGCCCACCGTGTTCGCCTGCTTCGACCAGCCCGACCTCAAGGCGCCCTACGAGGTGGGCGTTCGGGCTCCGCTCGGGTGGCGGGTCATCGGCAACGGCGCCGCCCGCGAGACGGAGCCGGGCCGGTGGCGCCTGGCGCGCACCCAGCCGCTGGCCACGTACGTCGTGACGATCTGCGCCGGGCCGTGGGAGCGCGTCGGCGCGACCCACCGCGGCATCGAGCTCGGCTGGTACGCCCGGGCGAGCCTCGCGCCGCAGCTGCGCGAGCAGGCTCCGGAGCTGCTGGCGGTCACCGCCTCCGGGCTGGACCACTTCGAGGAGCTGTTCGGCATCGCCTACCCGTTCGGGCCCGGTTACGACCAGGTGCTCGTGCCGGAGTTCAACGCGGGCGCGATGGAGAACCCGGCGTGCGTGACGTTCGCGGAGACCGCGCTGCACCGGGGGGCCGCGACGACCGCGCAGCGCCGGGGTCGGGCCACGACGATCCTGCACGAGATGGCGCACATGTGGTTCGGCGATCTCGTGACGATGCGCTGGTGGGACGACCTGTGGCTCAACGAGTCGTTCGCCGAGTACCTGGCGCACCGGGCGCTGGAGGCGACCGGGGTGTTCGAAGGGGCCTGGGTCGACTTCGGCATCGCGCGCAAGGCCTGGGGGTACGCGGCCGAGCGCCGGCCCTCGACGCACCCGGTGGCCGCCAATCCCGCGCCCGACGCCGCCGCGGCGCTGGCGAACTTCGACGGGATCTCCTACGCCAAGGGCGCGAGCGTGCTGCGCCAGCTCATCGCCCACGTCGGCGACGAGGCGTTCGTCGCGGGCGTGCGGGCGCACCTGAGCCGGCACGCGCACGGCAACGCCGACCTCGCCGACTTCCTCGCCGCGCTCGGGTCGGCCGCCGGGCGCGACCTGGCGCCGTGGGCGCAGGCCTGGCTGCGCACCGCCGGGCGCGACGAGCTCGGGGTGCGTCTGGAGTGCGCGGGCGGCCGCATCACCGGCGCGGACCTGCTCCGCACCCCGCCGGCCGCGCACCCGCCCGACCACCCGGCCGACCGGCCGCACACCCTCGACGTCGCGGGCTTTCGCGACGGGCGGCAGCTGTGGCGCGAGCCGGTGCGCACGACGCGGGATCGCGCGCCGCTGCCGCAGTTGGTCGGCGCCGACGCGCCCGCTCTGGTGCTGCCCAACGCCTCCGACCTCACGTGGGCCGACGTGCGCCTCGACGGTGCCAGCGCCGCCGCGCTGCCGCACGAGCTCGCGCGCGTGGCCGACCCGACCGCGCGGGTCGTCGCGTGGGTCGCGCTCATCGACGCGGTCACGCAGGGCCGCGAGGCGCCCGCGCTGTTCTTCGACACGCTCGTCGCGGCGCTGCCCAGCGAGCGCGACAGCGGAGTCGTCGCGATGCTCGGCCGCGTCGGGACGACGCTGGCCGGGTCGTATCTCCCCGACCCGCGGGAGGGGTGGGCGGCCCTGACGGCCGCGGGCATCGGACTCCTCGACGCGACGAAGACCGCTGCGGCGCCTGACGATTCGCTGCGGCTCGCGGCGCTGCGCGTGGCGGCCGACGCCAGCGACGACGCCGACCTGCTGGCGTCGTGGCTCCGCGGCGAGGGCCCCGCAGCGGCCTTGGCGGGAGACCGTGACTTCGGTTGGCTGTGCGTCACCGGCCTGGCCCGGCTCGGCGCGATCGACGCCGACGGCATCGACGCGCACCTGGCGCAGGACACCTCGCTGCAGGGCCGGTTGCAGGCGCTCACCGCGCGCGCCGCGATCCCGACCGTCCCGGCGAAGGCCGCCGCCTGGCGGTTGCTGGCCGGCCCCGGCGAGGCGGGCAACCACGAGCGCCTGCACACCGCGCACGGATTCTGGCGGCTGCCGGCCGACCCGCCCGACGCCGCGCCCGACGACCCGCCCGACGCCCCGCCCCACCCCCGGCCCGACTCCGCGACGGGCCCGCACCTCGACCTGCGCCCCTACGTCGCGCGCTACTGCGAAGACCTGCCGAGGCTGG
>NZ_BCNQ01000095.1 GCF_001515525.1 Piscicoccus intestinalis NBRC 104926
AGCGTGCTGGAGGTGCACGCCACCCCCATCGGTCGCGACGGCGCCGGGCGGCCGGTGACGGTGCTGACCGACGCGGCGTTCGTCACCTCGCACGGCCTCGGGGGCGTGCTGGCGCAGGCCGGCGCGCTGCGTCCGCTGCTGCGCGCGCTGCTCGCGTCCGCGGCCTCGCGGGCCCTGCCCACCGGTGCGGCGCCCGAGCGCACCGAGCCATCCGAGCGCACCGAGCCCTCCGAACGCACCGAGCAGCCCGAGGGCACGGAGCCACTCGACCGCACCGGGCAACCGGGGCAACCCGGGCAACCCGCTCGCCTCGCGGCGGTGCCGTCGTGAGGCTGCCCGCCCCTCCGAGCGTGCCGATGATGGTGCTGCGTTCGGTGGCCACCGTGCTCATCAGCGCGATCATCGCGCAGGCGGGCTGGGCCGCGGCCGCTCTCGGCGGCGAACCGCACTACTGGCGCAACCACGCCGTCGGCGCGCCGATCACGCTCGGCCTGTGCGTCGCCGCCGCGGCCGTCTATGTGGTCATGCGGCGCAGCGCCGGCCCGATCAACGTCGGGCTCGCGGTGGGGCTGGCCGTCGCGGTGGCCGCGCAGTACGGGCTCGGCGAGGCGCACGTCATCGGCTGGCACGTGTTCCTTGGCACCCTCATCGCCATGCTCGTCACCGCCCTCACGTCGTGGACGTACCGGCACGACGACCGCGCACCCCGACGACCCCGAGAACCCCGACGACCCGGAGAACCCGGAGAACACCAAGGACAGGAGCGCCCGTGAACCATCCCATCGCGGCCACGCAGGGCACGGTCACCCCGGAGTTCGACGAGATCGGCGCCCACTACGACCGGCTCACCGGCATGTCGCCGGGGTACGCGGGGCAGCTGTACGCCTCGGCGCGGGTGCTGACCGGCCGGCTGCGTCGCGCCCCGGGCCGCGGCGAGTCGCCGCTGCGCGTGGCCGACATCGGCTGCGGCTCCGGCACGTCGACGCAGGCGCTGGTGCGGGCGCTCACCGAGCACGGGTCGCCGTTCGAGATCGAGGGCATCGACGGCTCGGCCGGCATGCTCGCCCAGGCGCGCACCAAGACCTGGCCGGCGACCGTCTCCTTTCGGCACGCCCAGGCGCAGGACCTCGTCGCGGAGCCGGGCGACGGCGGCTACGACGCGATCTTCGCCGCGTATCTCGTGCGCAACGTGCCCGACCGCGACGCCTTTCTCGCCACGGCTCGGACCCTGCTGCGGCCCGGTGGGGTGCTCGTCGTGCACGACTACCAGGTGGCCGGCCGGCCCCTCGACGCGCTGGCCTGGACCGCGCTGTCGTGGGGCGTCATCATCCCCTCGGCGTGGCTGCTGACGCGGCGCCCGCAGCTGTTCACCTACCTGTGGCGCAGCGTGCTCGACTTCGACTCCGACCAGCGCCTGCGCGCCCGCCTGACCGACGCCGGCTTCGTCGACGTCGGTCAGCGTCCGGTGCCCGGGTGGCAGCGCGGCATGGTCCGCACGACGTGGGGAAGCCGACCGTGAGCACCGCATCGTCGGCCGCAGGTTCGGCCGCCGACCTCGCCCGGGCCCTGGCCGCGACCGCCCCGAACACCGGTCGCGCGGTGCTGCGCACCCTGGGTCGGCCCGACCCTCGCTGGACCCCGGGCCGCGACCCCAAGGCGGTGCGCATTCCTGCGCCGACCAGCGCGAACATATCCACACAATTGTGTGGAGACACCCCGCACGTCGCCGTCGTCGGAGGCGGCATCGCGGGCCTGGCGGCGGCGGTGGCCCTCGTCGAACGCGGCGTGAAGGTCTCCCTCGTCGAGCGCGAGGCGTCTCTCGGCGGCCGGGTGCGCAGCTGGCCGGTCTCGGTGCCGGGCGACCCCGGTGACCCCGGCAGCACCGGCGGGCGCGCCACGATGAGCCGCGGCTTCCACGCGTTCTTCCGGCAGTACTACAACCTGCGCGGGCTGCTGCGGCGCATCGACCCGGACCTGGCCGGGCTGCGCCCGATCGAGGACTATCCGCTGGTGCACGCCGACGGCTCGCGCGACTCGTTCACCTCGATCCCCCGCCGGCCGCCGTGGAACATCACCGGATTCGTCGCGTCGAGCCCCTCCTTCGGGCTGACCGACCTGGCTCGGGTCGACGTCGACGCCGCCCTCGGCCTCCTCGACGTCGACTTTCCGGCCACGTTCACCGCCCACGACGGCGTCAGCGCCCACGACGTGCTCGCGGCCCTGCGGTTTCCGCCCGGCATGCGCGACCTGGCGTTGGAGGTGTTCGCCCGCAGCTTCTTCGCCGACCCGCGCGAGTTCTCCGGCGGCGAGCTCGTCGGCATGTTCCACACGTACTTCCTCGGCTCGGCCGAGGGGCTGCTCTTCGACGTCGCCGCCGACGACTTCGACAGCACGTGGTGGGCGCCGCTGGGTCGCTACCTCAGCGGGCGCGGCGCGCACCTGCGCTGCGGGGTCACCGTGCAGGCCGTCGAGGAGACCGACCGCGGCCTGCGGCTCGCACTGAGCGACGGCGACGCGGTCACCGGCGTCGACGCGGTCGTGCTGGCCACCGAGCGCACGGCGCTGCAGCGCCTCGTCGCCGACGCCGGCTGGCTCGGCGACCGGCCGTGGCGGGAGGCGGTGGCTGCCGGCGCGATGGCGCCCCGCTTCGTCGTGCACCGGCTGTGGCTCGATGCGCCGGTGCGCCCCGACACCGCGCCGTTCCTCGGCACCGCCGGGTTCGGCCGCCTCGACAACGTCTCGGCGATCCACCTCATGGAGGCCGGCGCCGCCGACTGGGCGCGCGCCACCGGCGGCAGCGTCGTCGAACTGCACGCCTACGCGGTGCCCGACCACGTCACCGACGAGGCCGTGCTCGCCGACCTGCGCGGCCAGCTGCACCGGCTCCACCCCGAACTCGACGGGGCGCGGGTCGTGCACGAGGAGGTGCTCGTGCGCGCCGACTGCCCGCTGGCCGGCACCGACCCGTGGGCCGGGCGTCCCGGGGTGCGCACTCCCGATCCGCGGGTCATGCTCGCTGGAGACGGTATTCGCTGCGAGCTGCCGGTGGCCCTCATGGAGCGGGCCGCCACCACCGGCCTCCAGGCCGCCAACGAACTGCTGGCCGGGTGGGGCCGCGCCGGGCACGACATCTGGAGCGTGCCGACCTCGGCGCGGCTGCGCCGGTCGGTGCGGGCGGCGCGCGGCCTGACCGCTCGCGCCGGAGCACTGACTCGAACCGGGAGGCGATGATGACGACCGCACGCACCCTGACCTGGACGTTCGACGACACCCCGGAGGCGATCCTGCGCCGCTGCGGGCGCCCCGAGGTCGCGCAGGCCCGGGCGCGTGCCGACCGCAATCTCGAGGCGGAGGTCGTCGAACTGGCGACCGACACCCCCGACGGGGCCGTGCTCGTCGTCGCGATGACCGGCCGCATCCCGACGTCGTGGATCCCCTCGAAGGTCACCTCGTCGATGCGCTCGGCCATGTCCGGCACCCCCGGCATCCACCGCCGGGAGGCCTGGTACCTCGACGAGGACGGCGCGGCCTACGCCGACGTCGATTTCGACCTGCAGGGGGTGCCGGCGACCACCCTGACCGGAAGCGCGCGACTGGCACCCACCGGCACTACCGGCTCCGGCAGCACGCTGACCTACCAGCTCGATCTCGACGTCGAGATCCCCTTCTTCGGCTCGATGATCGAGAAGGCGGTGCTCGACCAGGTCGCGCGCGCCTTTGACAAGGAGGCCCATGTCATCCGCTCGTCCTGAGGGCGCCGACCCGCCACTAGCCACCCTCGCGGACGACACGGCGCGCTTTCTCGCCGCGGTGGGCGAGGAGATCACGTCGAGCCTGCGGTACGCGGCGAACGGGCGCCGGCGCGCGACCGAGGGCCTGCCGGCCTCCGTGCTCGACCGCCGTACCCGGCTGGAGGATCTCGTCGACGACCTCGTGCGTGCCGGAGGCAAGCTCGTCCGGCCGCGGGTGCTCTTCCTCGGCCACCTGGCGGTCGGGCCCGGGTGCGGCCACGGCTGCCGGGAGCGGGCCGAGGCGGCCGTCGCCGACCCCCAGCTCGCGCGGCTGGGATCGGCGCTGGAGCTGCTGCACGTCTTCGGGCTGCTGCAGGACGACGTCATGGACGAGGCGGACACCCGTCGCGGCGCCCCGACCGCGCACCGAGTGGTCGCCGGCCGGCTCGCTGCCTCGACGGCGACGACGCCGCGTGGCCCGGCCGAGCGGCCCGCCGACGAGCTCGACGAGGCCGCGCGGTTCGGGGAGAGCCTGGCGGTGCTGGCCGGCGACCTGGTGTTCGCGCTCGCGCAGCGGCAGGTCCGCGGGCTGCCGGCGTGCGTCGGGCAGGCGTGGGACGACGCGGTGCTCGAGCTCGTGCAGGGTCAGCGGCTCGATCTCGTGTTCGCCGCCCAGGGCCGCTTCGACCAGCCGAGCACCGAGCGGGTGGCGGCGGCCAAGTCGGGGGCGTACACGGTGACCCGGCCGCTGGAGCTGGGGGCGCTGCTCGCGGCCCCGCACGCCGCGCCGCCGCCGTGGCTCACGGAGTTCGGCGAGCACGTCGGACTGGCGTTCGCGCTGGCCGACGACGTGCTCGGCATCTGGGGCGACCCGGCGGTCACCGGCAAGCCCGTCGGCGACGACCTCGCGCAGCGCAAGCCGACGACCGTGCTCGGCATCGCCGACCGCCTCCTCGACGGGATGCTGCACGAACGGCTGCGTCCGGACCTGCCCGCCCCCTCGCCCGCCCAGGTCGCCGACCTCGTCGCCGCGATGGACGCCGCCGGGGTGCGGGCGGAGGCCGACCGCCGCATCAGCGCCCACCTGGACGCCGCGAACGGGCTCCTGGAGCATGTCGCCTGCGACCACGTGCGTACCGAACTCGCGCAGCTGGCGCGCAAGCTCGCGCTGCGCCCGAGCTGACCGAGCCGACCGAGCTGAGCCTGCGTCAGGCCCGGGTCTCGCGGCGGCGCAGGGCGAGGGCGCCGAGCGCGCCCGGCCAGAGATACGCGGGCCACAAGGACACCCGCTCGAAGAGACCGCCCCACGTGGCGAGCATCGTCACGGCGAACAGGCCGATCGTGCCGACGAGGCTGACGGCGGCGGTGACGAGCGCCCACGTGCCCAGCGCTCGTCCCCGCAGTGCCAGGCCGTGGAGCAGGAGCGCGACGGGTTGGGCGAGGAACACCGGCAGCGACACGAGCGAGTGCAGCTCGAGGTCGACGTCGAGGGGGACGAGCCCGGTGCCGATCGAACTCGCCCCGGCCACCACCCAGCACCAGGCCGCGGCTGCGCCGAGCCGGCCCGGCCGCCACGCGCGTGGCAGGAACACCGCGCCGACGATCAACGCCAGACCGAAGGCGATGAAGGCGCCGTTGAGCAGCGGATTCCAGGGCGAGCAGACCTCGACCGGCCCGGCCGGATAGGCGATCTGCGTGCACGACACGGCGCCGAGGTCGCTGATCATGTTGTCCCGCAGCGAGTAGGGCGTGGCGACCGCGGCGGCGACGAGGAGCTCGCACACGATGTAGAGCGGCTGGACCAGCATCAGAACCGCCGCGATGCGCCCCCTCATCAGCCGTAGTGGTAACGGCAGGAGGCGAGGCGCACCTCATCGTCGACGATCTTGTAGACGAGGCGATGCTCATCGGTGATGCGTCGCGACCAGTATCCGGCGAAGTTGTAGCGCAGCGCCTCGGGTTTGCCGATGCCCTCGTTGCCGTGGCGAGTGACGTCTGAGAGCAGCAGGTTGATCCGCTTAAGGACCTTGCGATCCTGAGCCTGCCACCAGAGGTAGTCCTCCCACGCGCTCTCGTCCCAGACGAGCCGCATGTCAGTCGGTCTCAAGCAGCTCGCGATGAGTGCCACGGCCGGTCTCGAGTCGCTCCATCGCGTCGAGCAGGCGCCGCGCGTTGGCGGGCGAGCGCATGAGATAGGCGGTCTCCCGCAGGGATTCGTAATCCTCCAGCGACACGATGACAACGGGCTCATGCCCGGCTCGGGTGATGACGATCTCTTCGCGGTCGTTGGCGACTGCGTCGAGCACCTGCGCGTAGCGGGCTCGAGACTCGGTGTAACTCATGGTCTTCACGGCGCCTCCTGTACAGAAAAGCGTACGCATCCCGTCGGTGTTCTGCAAGGCCGTGTTTGGCGCCCCGCACCGACAGAGCCGGGAAGCAACCCGGAGGCCTGAGTCGCGCTTGGCTCGCCTCCTCCCCAGGCCTCCCCCACTTGGCCGAAGGCTGCCCTTTCGGTCGAGGGCTCCGGCTGTAGTTCTAGCCCTCGGCCGAAAGGGCAGCCTTCGGCCGGATACGGGGCCATGCTGTGCCCGGACTGTGCGGTCACGGGTCACGGGGCTGGTGCGGACTCAGCCGCGCAGGCCCCGCTCGACGGCGGAGGTGGCGAGGGCGGCGATGACCGCGGCGCCGAAGAGGTGAATCGCGACGGGCACGACCGGAACCCCGGCGAAGTACTGGTAGTAGCCGAGGGCGCCCTGGACGAGCAGCACGAGCAGCAGCGCAGTGAGGCGCTTCATCGCGGCCGGACCGGGCACCGCCGGCAGGCCCGCGACACCGCCCGCCTCGCTCGCCTCCCCGGGTTGGGCGGCACGCTGCGCGAGGCGGGGCACGCCCACGAGCAGCGCGACGACGAGCAGCGTCACGGCAATCGCGACCCACGCGTGCGCCTTGGCAAGCATCTCGATGTCGAACTCGTGCCGGGCCACGTCGCCGGAGTCGCCGGAGTGCGGTCCGGCGCCGGTGACGAGGGTGCCGAGGTAGAGCAGCAGCGCGGAGCCGGCCGCGAGCCCCCACAGGCCGGCGCGGGCGGGACCACCGACGGTGCTCAGCGCGCGTCCGGCGCGGGCGCGCGCGTTGCGTTCGACGAGCAGGGTCGCGAGCGCGACCAGCGCCGCGGACAGGATGAAGTGGATGCCGACGATCCACGGGTTGAGCTGCATGCGCACGGTGATGCCGCCGATGACGGCCTGCAGCGGGATGCCCGCCAACAACGCGACGGTCAGCGCGAACAGCCGCGGGTACTGCTTCCGCAGCCGCCAGCCCCACACGAAGGTCGCGACGGCGATCGCGGTCAGCACGAACGTCAGGGTGCGGTTGCCGAACTCGATGTAGCCGTGGATGCCCATCTCCGGGGTGTTGGTCCACGAGGAGTCGGTGCACCGCGGCCACGTCGGGCAGCCCAGGCCGGAGCCGGTGAGCCGCACGAGCCCGCCAGTGACGATGAGCAGGCCGTTGGCCAGCATCGACGCCCACCCGAGGCGGTACAGGCCGGTCAGCAACCGGGCGTCGCGGCCGCCCGGGCGAACTCTGCGGCGGTCGGTCTCGTCGGCGTCCAGCACCCGCGGGTCGGCCTGATCGTGCGCGCTCATCACAGTCTCCTGATCGCGCCGCGCCCTGCCGGTGGCCGGAGCGGCCCCTACGGCCCCTGCGGCGCAGCCGGTGGGCGGTGTGGCGTGGCCCCGACGCTATCAAGGCGGCCCGGTGCGTCGGACGGGTGCAGGCACGAGCGGAGGTCCGGAACGGGCACGGGCGCGCGAGGGCGCCGCGAGAGGTGCCGATCGCGGTGCTCCCGTAGGCTGGACAGGCAATCATCGAAAGGCCACCGTGACGCATCTGACCGACCGCGCCGAGCCGGCTCCCGCCGGCTACTCCCCCGGCTCCGACCCCGATTCCGACGACCTCGTGGTGTTGCTCGCCGACGACGGCTCGCCGGTCGGCACCGCCCGCCGGCTGGGGGTGCACGACGAGAACACCCCCCTGCACCTGGCGTTCTCGAGCTACCTCTTCGACGACGCGGGGCGGCTGCTGCTGACGCGGCGGGCGCTGCACAAGGCGACGTGGCCGGGGGTGTGGACGAACAGCTGCTGCGGGCACCCGCGGCCCCGGGAGGCGGTTGCGGACGCGGCGGAGCGGCGGATCGGCGAGGAACTCGGCGCGGCCCCCCGCGACCTGCGGATCGCGCTGCCGGAGTACCGCTATCGCGCGGTCGACGTCAGCGGCATCGTGGAGCACGAGATCTGCCCGGTGTTCCTCGGGCGGATCGACGCCGACGCGTTGCGGCCGGACCCGGACGAGGTGGCCGACGTGGCCTGGGTCGCGTGGCCCGACGTCGTCGCCGCGGCGACCGCCACCCCGATGCTGTTCAGCCCGTGGGCCGCCGAACAGATCCGGCTGCTCGACGAGCTCGGCGTCGTGCCGGCCTCGCGGTAAGGGGCCCGCGTGGCTCACGTCATCGTCATCGGAGCCGGGCTGGCCGGCCTGGCCGCCGCCTGTCACCTGCGCGGGCAGGGCCACGAGGTGACCGTCGTCGAGAAGCAGTCGGGGCCCGGCGGCCGCGGGCTGCGGCTGGAGCGCGACGGGTTCACGTTCGACACCGGACCGACGGTGCTGACGATGATCGACCTCATCGACGAGGCGCTGCGCCAGGTCGGGGTGGGCGTGCACGACGCGCTGGAGCTGCAGCTGCTCGACCCGGCGTATCGGGCGAGGTTCGCCGACGGCTCGACGCTGCACGTGCGGCACGGCCACGAGGCGATGCGCGCGGAGATCGCCCGGGAGTGCGGGTCGGCCGACGCGGCAGCCTTCGACGACTTCGTCGTCTGGCTGCGGCGCCTCTACGAGGTGGAGCTGCCGCACTTCATCGACGCGAACTTCGACTCCCCGCTCGACCTGGCCCGCTCGCCGCGGGCGGCGGCCCGGCTCATCACTCTGGGCGGGTTCGGCAAGCTCGGCCCGGCGATCCGCAAGCGGTTTCGCGACGAGCGGCTACACCGGCTCTTCAGCTTCCAGGCGATGTACGCGGGGCTGGCGCCGGAGCAGGCGCTGGCGATCTACGCGGTCATCACGTACATGGACTCGATCGAGGGCGTGTGGTTCCCGCGCGGCGGTATGCGGGCGGTGCCGGAGTCGATGGCGGCGGCCGCCGCGGCGGCGGGCGTGGAGTTCCGCTACGACGCGCCGGTGACGCGGGTGCTGACGCGGCCCGACGGGGTCGTCGCGGGCGTCGAGATCGCTTCGGGCGCCTCAGGTTCGGGCGCGACCGAGCGGCTGGGAGCCGAGGCGGTGGTGTGCACGATCGACGTGCCGACGGCGTACGACCGGCTGCTGCCCGACCTCACGCCGCCGGTCGCGGTGCAGCGGCCGCGGTACTCGCCGTCGGCGGTCGTCTGGCACGTCGGGGTGCGCGGGGCGCCGACGGGCGCGGCGCATCACAATATCCACTTCGGCGCCGCGTGGGAGGAGTGCTTCGACGACCTGCTGACGCGCGGCACCCGCATGCGCGACCCGTCTCGGCTGGTCAGCGTGCCCTCGCAGGACGACGCGTCGGCCGCGCCGGCCGGCTGCTCGACCCTGTACGTACTGGAGCCGGTGCCGAACCTCGCGGTGGGCCGCATCGACTGGCCCAGCGAACGACCCCGGATGCGCGCGGAGCTGCTGAGCTTCCTGGGGGCGAACGGCTACCCGACCGACATCGTTACCGAGGAGCTCGTCGACCCCACCGACTGGGCCCGCGCCGGCATGGCGGGCGGCACGCCGTTCGCCCTCGCGCACACGTTCGCCCAGACCGGCCCGTTCCGTCCGCCGAACGTCGAGCGCCGCCGCCCTGGGCTGTTCTTTGCCGGCTCCGGCACCGTGCCCGGCGTCGGCGTGCCGATGGTTCTGATCTCCGGCAAGCTCGCCGCCCAGCGCGTCGCCGCCTACGCGCCCTGAGGCTCGGTGGCCTCGGTGGTCTCCGTGGCGTCGGTGGCGTCGGTGGTGATCGAGGTCAGCTCATCGAGAGCCACGGCCTGGGAGCGCGCAGCCACCCGTGCCGCCTGAACTGCGACGGCCCCCGGCGCCTGCAGGAGGTGGTCGCGCAGCGCCCGCACGGCCTCGTGGCCGGCGTCACGATCGGCGGGTGGCCTCCCGTCGCTCCGCGCCCACGGGGAGTCGCCCGGCACGGGCAGCCAGTGTGCCTCCGGAACGGCGGCGAGCAGCCTCGCCGATGTCACGAACACCGGTCCGATCCGCGCGTCGATGAACCATCGAGCCACCGAACCGGCGTCGACGCAGTCGCCGTACTCCTCGTCCAGCGGATCGTGAACCTCCGGAACCGAGTCCCAGCCGGAGCCGGCGTCGACCCCCACGGGCGCCCGGTGCAGCACCAGGCCGATTCGCACTCCCGCCTCGCGCAGCCCAGTGATCTCTCCTGCGGTGCACGCGCCGCGGCGCCCGAACGGTGAGCGTCCGGGATCCACGAGCGCATGGGTCCACGTGCGCCGCGCGTCCTCCTCGCGGCGTCGCGCCTCTCGCTCGGTGACCTGCGATCGGACCGGATCACAGACCACGTGCGGCAACTGGCGCTCCAGGATCCGCGCCACCGAGTCGGCCTGGCCGGGCAGGCTCATGGGCCCCACTCCGACCACGCACGTGCCACGCTGCTCACTCACCGCCTCCCCCACGGGGTCCTGCGTCGTCGGCGCGGTCGGTTCGGCCACGTCGGCGCCGGTCTGGAGCAGACACCGGTACAAGGCGCGCAGGCGTGCCGCGTCGGGTGGAGAGAGCACCGGCCTCGACGCGGTCGACGGAGGAGTCCCGTACGTGGTCGGGCCGGTGATCACCGTGGGGCGCTGCGCCAACCCGTAGTAGTCCTGAGCCGCCGTCGCCAGTTCCTGGGTGGCGACGATGACCGCACCCGCGCGACGCACATCCACCCCGTCGCGGTCCGTCGCTGCGGCGCGGGCCGACTCCTGCTGTTGTGCCGGTGCGGTCACCCACGGGTGCCGGTCGAGATCACACACCCAGGTCGCCGACCGCCCGCGGGCCCGGCGTCGGTCCGCCGCACGCGCGGCCAGGGGCACCAGGCTCGCATGCAGCACATGCAGCACGTCCCATTCGTGAGAATCGAGCACGTCATCGACACTGCTCGCGCCCCAACTCCCCACCGCGGGAATGCGCCAGGAGAACCGTGCGGCCCCGGACATGTGGCGATTCGCGCTTTGTGGCGCATTCTCCGGGTCCGGATTCAGCGCATTTCGACCCGACAACTTATTCATCGTTTCCTGGCGTCCGCACGCGAGCGCGGCCAGTGCTACGCGCCCACCCCGCGGTCCGCCACCCAGCTCGTGCGCCTCTCGACGCCGCTGCTGGTAGCGCAGGAGGGTCAGCTCCGCACGGCTCGGGGCCTGTTCCGCACCAACGGGTTTGGTGTCGTGCTGCGAGTAGGTCGCCGGGGCGCCGGGGCGATCCCCTCGGCGGTCCGAGGTGGGATCGATCGACAGCACAGCGACGTCGAGTCCCTCGTCGGCAAGCGCCGCAGCCACGGCGGAGCAGTGTGGGTAGCGCTGACTTCCGGGCGCGGTCAGCATCAGAATTCGAGGCGGCACACCTGTGGATCTTATCGGTGACCGGACCGCAGAATTCACCGTCAATCGCAGTCAAACCCACCCTTTAGTCAAGAAATGGCAAATTCTTGACGTGGAATCGGCAGGTGCCGCAGGTTCCGCCCCGCCGGGTGCGGACACCGGACGGCGTCAGCCGCCGCTCAGTCCCAGGTGATCGCGCAGCACTCCGGCGGAGTGCCGCCCGTCGTGCAAGGTCTCGACGAAGGTCCTGCCGTGCTCGGCCCGGGCTCTGGCACCTTCCCGATCCGCGACGAGGCTCGCGAGCACCTCCTCGATGGTGTCCGGCGTCGCTTCCAGCACGGGCAGGTCGACCCCGCAGACGGCCTTAACCGCGCGCCGGACGTCCGGCGTCACATGCCCGAGCACGACACGGGCCGCAGCCATGCCCTCGCACGCCAACACCCCGTAGCTGCCGAGGGCGAACTGGTCGAGCAGCACGTCGGCGTGGGAGATGATCTCGGGCATGCGGGCGGGCTCGATGCCCTGCAGTCGCCGGTACTCGACCTGACCCGCCTCGTGGAGCCGGGTCAGCACCTCGTCGACCCGAGCGCTGCCCTTGATCGAGGCGCGACTCGGCACATGCACGACGACCGGCCGCCGGCGCTCCAGCACCGGCGCCCCCGGCCGCCAACGCCGCACGTCGACGACGACCGGCAGCCAGATCGAACCGGGCACCTCGGCGAGCAGATCGGGCGTCGACATGAACACGGGCACGCCCTGCGACGCGTAGGCCAGCACCTTCAGCGACAGCACGTCGCGCTGGGCCTGCAGGCTCGCGGTGAGTTCCTCGTGCGGATCGGCGAAGGGCGACCAGGGCGTGGTGGTCGCATGCCGACGAGGATCGCGAATCTCCGAGCCGTGCATGATGAGACCGACCCGCACGCCACGGGCCCGCAGGTGCTTGAGATCCCCCTCGAAGTCCTTGCCGTTGCGAATGCCGAACAGCGGGCGGCCCGCCTCCAACAGCGCGTGGGTCCAGCCGGCCATCGCCGCGTCCTCGAGGCGTTGACTCCAGGCGGGGTCGCGCCGAAAGGTCGCCAGGTCGACGGTGTCGTCGGCGTCGAAGGTGACGATGTCGCCCCGATCGACCTTGATGACACGTGTGCTCAGACCCGGGAGCTCGCGCTCGAGGGCCTTGGCCCAGGCCCACGCCTGGCCGGCGAAGTTGGCCGGTCCGATGCCGACGACGGACCGGCCGGAGCGCCAGGCCGGTTCTTCGTGCACGTCCTGCAGGGCGCTCTCCGAACGCGGCTCGGTGACGGACGCCTGGTCGCCGAGCAGGGTACGGTACAGCCCTCGCAGCGTGGCGGCCTGCCGCTCCCACGAGTAGGGCTCGAGCAGGGCGTCGTCGTCGACGATGCGGCGGTGCAGTTCGTCCCGGCGGCCGAGCACGTCGCGCACGGCCGCGGCGCAGGCGGCCACGTCCTCGGCCTCGAAGACCGCGCCGACACCCTTGTCCCGCACGAACTCGGCCTGGGCGCGGCAGTCGCTGACGACCAGCGGGAGGCCCGCGTGCAGGTACTCGAAGAGCTTGTTGGGCAGGGCGAACTCATGGCTGCCGAAGTGCAGGAAGGGAGCCGTCCCCACGTCCGCCGTCGCGAGAAATGCGGCGACCTGTGCGGGCGGAACCGGATCGAGCAGGTGCACGCGGTCGGCCACCCCCAGCTCCGTCGCCCGTTCGTACATCTGCACGATCCGGCGGGTCCGGTTGTGGGGCACGCACACGACGGCCAGATGGACCTCCGGCAGCAGGGTCAGGGCCTCGATGAGGGTCGGCACACCGCGCGCCGAGGTGACCCCGCCGCTGTAGACGATCAGCGGGGTGTCCGGGTCGAGCCCACACGCCTCGCGCACGTCTGGCCCATCGAGGCGTGGAGTGGCCGACAGCTGCGGCGAGTTCATGACCACCGTCGGGGTCAACGGCAACGAGTACTGCTCCCGGAGCCGGTCCGCCAGCGCCGGAGTCACCGTGACGACGGCGTCGGCCAGGCCGATGAACTCCGCCTCGAGCCTCGTGAAGGCGGCGACGATCCGTTTGGTGCGAGGCGGGTAGACCGACAGACCGGCGACGTACTCGTGCGCGTCGTAGACCCACATCGCAGAACGGCCCTGCGCCCGCCGGCGGGCAACGGCCCGGGCTGCGGTGCCGACATGGTGCACGTCGTGCGCGTGCAAGATCTCCCAGTCGAGGGAGTCGATGACCGGGGCGAACGCCAGGTCGTAGTCGTCGATCTCGGGGAGCACGTGCCGCCATCCCGCGAAGGCGGTCTGCTCGTCGACCCACTCGGCGAACGACTCGCGCCATTGCTCCTCCCGGTCGGACACCGCCGACAAGGCCTTGCCCCACTGGTTGCGGGCGATTCCCCGCGCCCGGGTCAATCCGGCCCGGGCCCGCCGCGACCCGCCCGCGCCGAGCTCGACCGTCTCCGATCTGCGCAGCTGGTACCGAAGCCGCATGGTGCGACGCTCATCCGCGGTGGGCGGCGCCGGCACCAGCCGGCGCTCGCGCCGGGCCCGCCTGCGGGCCGCCGCCTCGTCCCGCAGCCGCCACGGCACGGGCTCACGAACAATGCGCACGGGGCCGAACCGGGTGTCCTCGCGATATCCCGTCGGGCTCCAGCCGAGCACCGTGACGTCCAGGCCCCCGTCCGCCAGCGCGAGCGCACTCTTGTAGACGCGAGTATCCAGCCGAATATCGTTGCCGACCATCATGAGAACACGTGCGGGCATCATTCGAGGATCGCACAGGTCATCCGGCCGATCCTCCACCCACAGACGCATCGTCAGTGCAGGTCACCGGCCGCTCAGCGGCGACGGCCCGCGTCAGTGCGTGTGCGAGCGCCCTGTCGACGAAGCCGCTCGTGCCGCCGGTCGAGCAGGCGCACATGTCGCCGCGCGATGTCGACGGCCGTCCACGCGCCGCGCACGTCGATATCCGGCGTCGCCGTTGCGGCGCCCTCGATGAACGGATCTGCCATCGCGCCGAGTCGAAGAGCCGAGTTCACCGCCGCCCCGCCGTCGGCGAAGAACCCGGAGCGGCCAGCTTGCGCGCGACGTAGCGCGGGGCCCACCGCCTCCACACGCGCTCTCCCCAGCGGCCGAAGAACGCGAAGAAAGAGCCGGACACCAGGGCAGCCTCCGCTCGACCAAGCGTTGCGCCCGTTCCGAGCCGCAGAGCCGCCCGCCGGCCGTTCCGGCCATCCGGCGCCGGAGCCATCCAGGCCCCCGGAGCGGTGAGGTCGATGACGCGAACAGCCTGCGGGAGAACGCGTCCGGCGGGACCGAAGGTCACGTACACGCCACCGCCACCGAGTGACGCAGCCGTGGCGAGGGCGGTCTCGCACGCGCGTCGCTGGGCCGGGGTCTGGGCGACGGCCAGCAGCCTGATCCCCGGGCGGACCGCGGAGTTGTGGACCCGCCGATCAGAACGGCATGCAGAGCGTCACCGATCGCCTCGGCTCCGTACTGATTCGACAGCTGCCGACGCGACAGCTCCCGAAGGCCGTTCTCGACGGGCGCGTCCAACCCATCGACCGCGTCACACACCGACTCCACGTCGTCCTCGTCGGCCACGGGCACGAAGGCAGCCAAGCCGACGGCGCGGTGGGCGAGGAGGGTGCTCTCCGGCGCCCCGCACGTGGTGACGACGACGGAGAGCCCACTGGCCGCGGCCTCCACGCAGGTGAGCCCGAACGTCTCACCGTGCGAGAGGTGGACGAGGACGTCGTGACCCCGATACACCTCCCCGACCGCATCCGGCTCGACCCGCCCGAGAAAGTGCACCCGATCGCCGACGCCCAGCTCTGCGGCCAGCTGGGCGAGTTCGCCGCGCAGGGGACCGTCGCCGGCCAGGGTCAGCGCGCACGGCCGGTCGGCATGGGCGCTCGCCCAGCGCGCGAACGAGCGCACGAGCCGCCGCACCCCCTTGGCCTCGACGAGGTTGCCCACGAAGAGCCAACGCGCGATCCGAGCGGTGCGCTCGGGACGCAGCGGCAGCCGTCGCATGTCGACCGGGTTGGCGATGACGCTGACAGGCTGCCGGTGCGCGGGAACGGGGATGGCGGTGTCGATGAGCGATGCCGTCTGAGCCGACACCGCGGTGAAGGCGTCCGCCCGCTGCCGCAGCAGCCCGTAGAGCTCCGCGCCCAGCGGATCACGGAAAACCCTCGGCAGATAGGAGGCGTGCTCGGTGACCACCAGACGGGCCGCGCTCGGCAGGAGCGGTGCGATCGCCGCGCCCGTGGGCGCCCCGACGTGGCAATGCACGACGTCGGCAGTGCGGAGCACGTCATGCGCGGCTCCCATGGCGGCTTCCCGCTGCCGAAGGATCATCTGGCCACGGCTGGTCGTCGGGCTCGTCGGCACCGGAACCCACAGGAGCCGCCCCTCCGGCGTGTCGGTCCACTGGGGCGAGCGGTCATCGTTCTCCGCCACGTTCTCCAGATGCAGGATTGTCACCTCGGAAAAGAACCGACCCACGGAACGCGTCGACTCCCGCACGAAAGTTCCCCGGAACACATTCGTCTCGTTCGGATACCACGGCGTGACCACGAGCAGCCGGTCGGGCCTTTTGGGCGCGACCTCATGTCGACTGGTCAACCTCCGGCCGGTGAACGTCGACACTTCGCACTCCTCTTCAGCGACGACGGGTCGCGCAACCGCGGGTAGCCTGGCCGACCCACACAGAACACCCGCCCGATGACCGGGATCGCTTGTATCGCAACATATTTCCCGGCTGTACGCGAGCTGATCGCAGACTGTATCACCGAAGATCCGACGACTAGGAGCCGTCGGTGAATCTTTACTCATCTCTTACTCTGGAGACCTTCGGTAAAGAAATTTCCAGCCCGGGAATGCGAATAGTTACGCCGACACACCGACGAAGTCGGTGGCCCTCGACCGGGCGCTTACAGTGACGGTGTGAATGCATGGGTGAACAGGCACCTGGCGCGGAACCTGGCTCGTCTCGGTGCCCTGATCACCGCCGTCACGGTCATCGGTGGCAGCCTCGGCGCGTACGCGGCCCGTCCGCTGGCCGACCGCGGTTGGCTCGCACCCGTATACATCGCGCTCGTGCTGGCCGCGGTGGTCTGCGCGTTCACCACGCCGCTGCGCCGGTGGTCGGCGGTGCCACCGTGGGCCTTTCTCGCGCCCGCAGCCTGCCTGTTGGCGTGGATGCCGTACGCGGTACAGGTCGCCCCCAACGCCGCTGCAGCCACGCGCGAGATCGATCAGCTCACGTTGGCGATCTTCACCGCCTGCGTGGCGCTCGCGGGCACCCGCGGCGCTCCGACGGGCGCGCTCGGCGTGCGCGCCGGGTGGGCTGGCGCGCTCGCGCTGTCCTGTGCCTTCGGCCTGTGGGAGATCGCCGAGAAGACCTACCTCTTCCGCCAGCCACTGGCTCCCTGGACGGAGCGCCGCATCCCCGTCGGCACCTTCGTCAACCCCAACAACCTGTCGACTGCGATGATCGCGATGCTCGCCGGCGCACTCGCCCTGCGGGCCCAGACCACGAACGCCATCGCCCGGTACGCGATCGACGCCTTGGTGGCGGTGGGATCGATCGTGATCATCTTCACTCAGAGCCGCTCGGGCGTGGGCGCGCTGATCATCCTTATGGCCCTGGAGGTCTGGCGACGCACTACACGTCACCCGGACGCATCGCCTCAGGCGCCACGATCGCCCCGGCGTCGGTACCTGCGCGCGGGCGCAGGCGTGGGGGTGGCCGGGCTCGTCATGGCGTCCTTCGTCATTCCCTCGCTGGCCCGCATCAACCCGCTGAGCGAGCTGTGGTCCGCCAGCTGGAACGGACACACCGCCTCGTCGGACCGAGGCCGGCTCCGGCTCCTGCAAGCCAGCCTGCGGTACCTGCAGGAGTCGGGATACCTCGGTTCCGGAGCCGGGTCGTTCGAGCCGCTGCTGAAGGCCGACCCGCACTCGGGATTCAAGGCGACGACCAATCTGCACAACGCGTTCTTCGAGATCCTCAGCCAGTACGGCGTCGTCGTGGCAGCGGTGATGGTCGCTGCGCTGGGCTTGCTGATCCGCGTGTGCCTGGCCGGGAGACTCGGTCGCCGGGCCCCGCGGCTGGACCGCGACGTGCGGGTCGAGATGGCCGGGTACCTGCTGTCCTTCGTCGCGTTCGCGTGCACGGCGAGTTCGTCGCTCACCTACCAGACCTGGTGGACGATCCTCGCGTCCGCGTGCGCGGTGTGGTGGGCCGCGCTACCCGTGCGGAGGCCGGCACCAGGCGCCCAGGAGACCGGCGGACCGCCGTCCGTCGTGGACCGCCCGCACGTAGCCGGGTCCGGCGTCGGCGCGAGCGCGGCTCGACCGCCGGTCGTCGATCAGGCGCTGCACCGTCTCCAGTAGCGTGTGCGGGCTCACCTCGACGATCGGCACCTCCAGCCCCGTCGAGGCCCGGATGCGCTCGCGCACAGGCTCGCCGAGGTAGGCGAGCACGACCCGGCCGGCGGCCATTGCCTCGATCGCGGCGACACCGTAGAGGCCCATCGCCACCTGGTCGACGACGATGTCGGCCTGCTCGTACTCGCGCGTGAGCACCTCGCGGCCGACGCCGTCGAGGCGGCGGTAGTCGATGAGCCCGGCCTCGTGCAGCGGGCGCAGCGCGGCGTCGATGTGCGCCGACCCCTTGAGGTGCCCGTTGCTCGGGATGTGCACGACGCGCGGCACCGCTCGTTCGAGCACGGGCGCGTCGCTGCGCCACTGGGCCGGGTCGACGACTGTCGGGCACCACACCGCGTGCGGCGCGTCGTCGAGCAGGTCCGGCGTCGAGACGAACACCCGGCCGTCGAAGCGGGCCAGCAGCTCCCGGTTGCGGCGCGCCTGCACCTCGAGCTTGGCCGTCGTCGCGTCGATCTCGGGGCTCGCTCCCGCGCCCGGCGCGAACGGCGAGAACGGGTGCCGCCGCGCGTGCTCGCTCGGCACCCGCAGGTCCGAGCCGTGCGACATGAGCGCCACGCTCAGGCCCGCGCTCCGCAGCCGCCGCACGTCCTGCACGCACGTGCGCCCGTACAGCGTGCCGAACACCGGCCGCTCCGACTCCACGAGCACGTGCGTGTAGTTCGCCAGCACGTAGCGCTCCTGAGCCCGCTGCCAGGCCAGGTCACGGTAGATCACCGGGTCGACGACCTGGTCGGCCGCGAACACCAGGCGCCCGGAGACGGCCATGTTGCGGGCCCCCGCCCCCGGCACGTGCTCCTGCACCGCCTGCGCCCACGCCCGGCCCTGACCGGCAAAGTTGGCCGGCGCGATCCACAGCCGCGTCGGCTCGGCCGGCACCGGCGGTCGCACCGACGCCGCCGCGAACGCCGCGTCGAACTCCGCCCGCCCCAACCGCGGCCCGGCCCCGCCGAGCTGCCGATCGAGCACCCGGGCCGC
>NZ_BCNQ01000096.1 GCF_001515525.1 Piscicoccus intestinalis NBRC 104926
GAGCAGGGCGGCCACGACGCGGGCGTCCAGGAGGCTGCGGCCGGCCGCGGCGGCGCGCAGGGCGTCGGCGACCGCCTCCGGCTCGGCGTCCTTGTTGAGAAACCCCAGGGCCCCGGCGCCCAGCGCCTCGCGCACGGTGGCGTCGTCGTCGTAGGTGGTCAGCGCGACGGCGGCGGTGCGGGCCCCCGACGCGCGTAGCCGCCGAATGCCCTCGACCCCGCCGATGCCGGGCATGCGCAGGTCGGTGAGCAGCACGTCGGGGTCGAGGCGTGACACCGCCTCCAGGGCCTCTTCGGCGCTGGGCGCGGTCGCGACGACGTCGATGCCGGGCAGGAAGCCGAGCATGGCCCGCAGCCCCTCGCGCACCACGGTCTGGTCGTCGGCGACGACGACGGTGATCACTGCGGGGGTCTGTGCAGCGCTCATCTACTCCACTCCCATCGCACGGTCCAGCCCGCTGGCTCCGGCCCCGCGACCAGGTGCCCGCCGGCTGCCTCGACGCGGGCGCGCAGCCCGTCAATGCCATGGTGCCCGCTCGGATGCTCACCGGAGTCGGGGGCGGCCACCCGCTCGCCGGCGGCCGACACGACGGTGAGCCCGCCTGCGCGCACACGCACGTCGATCGGTGCACCGGGGGAGTGGCGCAGCGAGTTCGTCAGCGACTCCAACAGCACGGCGCGGGCCACTCCGGCGAGCTCGCCCGGCACCAGCGTGAGGTCGCCGTCGAGCCGCACCTGGGTGCCGGCCGCCCGCTGCAACCGCTCGCCCACCTCCGCGAACCAGGCGGTCAGCGGCGCGTCGTCGGCGGGAGCGGATTCACCCGACGCCGACCTCGGCCCAGGGGCCGGAGCCGGGGTCGACCGATCGGCGACCGGTCCGCCGCGGAGCGATTCGACGGCCCGGCGGGCCTCGACGAGCCCGGAGCGCGCGAGATCGGTCGAGGCGTCGAGCCGTTCCTGCAGCTGCGGCGAGGCGCCCTCCGCGCGGGCCTGCAGGGAAGCGGTCGTCAGCGACACCACGAGCCCGGACAGGGTGTGGGCCAGCACGTCGTGCAACCGGGCGCCGATCTCGCGCTGCAGCACGGCCGCGTCCGCGCGGGCCTGCTCCTGCTCGATGACCTCGCGTTGCGCGGCGGCGAGCTCGTCAAGCTCACGGCGGCGGCGGCGCTGCAGCGAGTAGGCGAGCATCCCGGCGGCCGCGACGACGTTCGCGGCCGCCGACACCGGGCTGCCGGACTCGCGCCACGACTCCATGCCGAGATAGGCCACCGGGAGCGCGCAGATCGCCACCGCCGGCAGCGGCGCCAGCGACCGGCCGGCGGCCAGCACGAGAAAGAACGGCATCCAGATCAGCGCGGGATGGAAGTCGAGCGCCGCGGCGACGACGACCGTGGCGGCCGCGAGCGCGATGAGTTCGCCCAGGCGCCACTCGCGCGTGCCCTCCCGGCGGCGCCGCACGATGCCGCCGACGAACACGACGACCCAGGCCCCGATCGCGGCCCAGGCCACCACCAGGGCGACGATCGGCACCGGACCGGTCCGCAGGGGCCCGGTCGCCGCGGCGACCGAGGCGACCGCCGCCGCGACGAGCGCCGTCGCCACGACGACACGAACGGGCCGCCGGCGCATCGGCGATGCAGCTGTCATGACAGGTCACGCTAGCTGCGGCCGCGCCCCCGCCCGGGCGGCTCGCGGTCGGATCCACCCGCTCCCGCTACGATCTCCACCCGGTCGTGAGCCCGTCTCGACCCCAGGGTGGAGATCGGGTGCCCGACACGGTGGAGACGGTGCCCGCGCCGGATCCACCCGCGACCGACCCCTGGGCCGATGCCCGCACACCCCCCTGGCGACGACGCTGAAGCCATGAACACGGACCTGATCATCACCTCCGCCGAGATCCTCCTCATCGTCGCCTTCATCGCCTGGCGCCAGTTTTCGCCGCGCCGCATCACCACCGCCATGACGCGGGTGCCGCTGGTGCTCGCCGTGGTCGGGCTCTACCAGGTCTCGCAGGTGGCGTACGCGGCGCGGCTCGGCGCCGGCGCGTGGCTGGGCGTGCTGCTCGGCGTCGCCTGCGCCGCGCTGATCGCCATCCCGCGCGGCGCCTCGATCCGCGTCTGGCGTACCGCCGACGGCACATGGATGCGCCGCGGCGGCTGGGCCACCGCCGGCTGGTGGTCGCTGGCGCTCGCGCTGCGGGCGGCCCTGGCGGTCCTGCTCATGCCGCTGCTCGGCGCCCCCGCCGCGGGCGGCGCGTTCACCGGGGCCACCGCGCTGCTGTACGTGGGCGTCAGCCTCGGCGTGCAGGCCCTGGTCGTCGGCCGGCGGGTGCGGGCCGCGGGTGGCACCGGCTCCGGCTCGGGTTCGTACCGGGGGCGGGGGCAGCTGCGACCGGTCGCGGTCGCGGGTCCGCAGGACGTGCTCCACGGTCAGGCCCGCTGGTAGCCCCGCCCCGGCACCACCCACCTTGTCGCCCGCCCGGCCGCGCCGGACGGGCGACCCGCGTGTCCCCGGCCGGCCGGCGTCATCGACGGGCGGGTTCGCGCCGGGTTCCGTTCGGTGCGGCCGCCCCGCTCACGTCGTGGCGAACAGCTCGCGTAGGAACCGCAGGGCCGCCGCCTTCTGCGCGTCGGGGATGTCGTGCATGATCTCCACCGACACGCCGCCGGCGTAGCCGGCGTCGTTGAGTGCCTGCGCGAACTCGCGGTGGGGGTAGCCGCCGGTGCCCGGCTCGTTGCGGCCCGTGTCGGCGGCCTGCACTGCGCAAACGAGGGCGCCCGCGGCGACGATGTGGTCGAGAGGCTCGGCCTCCTCTTGCACGTGATAGAGGTCGACGGCCACGCCGATCTCGGGTCGGTCGACCTGGCGCGCCAGTGATGTCGCCTCGCTGACGAGGCGCACGAAGTTGCACTCCTTGAGGTTCTGCGGCTCGATCCCGACGATGCAGCCGGAGCCGGCGAACGCGTCCGCGCACCAGTGGTAGGCCTCGACGAGCTCGGCCCGCCCGCGGTCGCGGTCGTAACCGTCGGGCAGGTTGCGCGACCACGCGGCCCCGAAGACCGCGGAGCGCGCGCCCGCAGCGGCGGCGACCTGCGCGGCCCGACCGAAGTAGGTGCGCAGCTCGGCGGCCGAACTACGCTGCGGCCCGGTCAGATACAGGCCGCGCGGCACGAACGACTGCAGCACGCTCACGCTGATGACGTCGCGGGCGATCCGGCCCAGGGCCTGGCTCGCGGCGGCGGCGCCGGCCGGCGTCGACAGATCGAACTCCGTGAGGCGCGCCTCCAGGTAGTCGAAGCCGAGGCGCGCCAGGGCGGCAGCGTTCTCGGTGCGGTCCGCGTACCCGATCGCTCGCATGGCCCGAGCCTCCCAGGTGCAGGGGCTCGGTAGCGTGCGGAACAGGAACGACATGGGAGGACACATGAGAGTCGGGGTGCTGGGAGCCGGGGCCGTCGGCTGCTACTTCGGCGGGATGCTCGCACGCGCCGGGCACGACGTCGTGCTCGTCGGGCGTCAGCAGCACGTCGACGCGATGGCCCACGGCCTGCGGATGGAGACGACGACCTTCGACGAGACGGTGCCGGTCGCCGCGACCGTGGACGCGGCGGCGCTGGCGGACTGCGAGCTGGTGCTCGTCGCCGTGAAGTCCGGCGACACCGAGGCGGCCGGTGACCAGCTGGCCGCGCACCTGCGGCCGGAAACCCTCGTGCTCAGCCTGCAGAACGGCGTCGACAACGCCGACCGGCTGGCGGCCCGGCTGGCCGGGTCGGCTCGTGTCGAACCGGCCGTCGTCTACGTCGCCACCGAGATGGCCGGCCCCGGCCACGTGCGCCACCACGGCCGCGGCGACCTCGTCGCCGGCCCGGGCGCCCGGTCGGTCGTGCCGGTCTTCGAGGAGGCGAGCGTGCCGGTCGCCGTCGGCGACGTCGCCGCCGCGCTGTGGGCCAAGCTCGTCGCCAACTGCGCGTGGAACGCGCTGTCGGCGATCACCATGCGCCCCTACGGCTGGCTCGACGAACTCGACGGCGCCGCAGGGGTGCTCGCCGACGTCATCGCCGAGTGCCGGGCGGTCGCGGCCGCCGAGGGCGTCACGTTGCCGAAGTCGCTCGAGGCCGACGTCGCGAGCCTGGCCCGCACGATGCCGACCCAGCGCTCATCCACCGCGCAGGACCTCGCGCGCGGCCGCCCCACCGAGATCGACCACCTCAACGGCTACGTCGTGCGCCGCGGGGATGACCTCGGCGTGCCGACACCCGTCAACGGCGTGCTGCTGCTGCTCGTGCGGGCGCTCGAGCGCGCCGCCGCCGAGGGGTAGCCCCGGCCAGCCACCGTTCGGACTATCACCGCACGTCACCGCCGCCGGCTCGAAACGCCCTGACCTGCACTTTCATCATGAGAGGTGCTCCCGACGCGACCACGGTGATAGTCCGAGGGGTGTCCACAGGCGGCAGTGAATAGGTCTTGGAGCGTTTGGAGACCTGCGACCGGCACGATCCTGCCGGTGCGGGAGGTGGCTCACGAAATCGGGCGCCCCGATGCCGGAAAACGGCAAGATCGTGCCGATCTTGTTGTCGGGCGCTCCGATGAGCCGCATACTGGTCACAAGCGGCACGATCATGCCGGTGGAGGTGTCATGCTGGGAGACCAGATCCGCAATCGGCGTCGCGAGTTGGGCCTACTGCAGGTGGACGTGGCTGAACTGGCAGGTGTCTCAGAGCGTTTCGTCCGAGCGGCGGAGAGCGACAAGCCGACCGTGCGACTCGACAAGCTCATGTCGGTGCTCGACACGCTTGGCCTCGACCTGACCGCTGTCGTACGGGGCGACAGGTGAGCGCCAGTGGGGTCGATCCGCGACGAGTCGAGCAGGCCGACGTCTACAAAGCCGGCCGTCTCGCGGCGCATCTCGTGCGTCAGGAGGGCGGCACCGAGTTCGCCTACCGCCCCGAGTATCTCGACATCGGGCCCGCGGTCGCGACAACCTTGCCGCTGCGCGAGGAGCCGGTGCGAGCTCCCGCCGGCGCCGTGCCGCCCTTCTTCGCGGGGCTGCTGCCGGAGGGACGCAGGCTCTCGGCGCTGCGCCGACAGGTCAAGACGTCCGCAGATGACGACCTGTCGCTGCTGCTCGCGGTCGGTGCCGATCCGGTCGGCGACGTACAGATCGTGCCGGCCGGTGCGACACCGGAGGTGCCGGAGCAGCCGCTGCGCCTGGATTCCGACTGGTCTGACGTCGACTTCGCCGAGGTGCTCGAAGGTGCGGGCATCGATCCAGTCGCGCTTGCGGGCGTTCAGGACAAGGCCTCCGGCCGCATGCTCACCGTGCCGCTCGTGTACGCCGGTCGGGCGCACCTGCTCAAGCTGGACCCGCCGGAGTATCCGGGCGTCGTCGTCGACGAAGACCACCTACTCAAGGTCGCGCGCAGGCTGCGGCAGCGGGTCGTGCAGGCCCAGGTGGTCCACGACCGAGCCGGTCGCCCGGGACTGCTCGTCGAGCGCTTCGACCGGGAGCCGGAGGGGTCGGGCCTGCGTGCCCTGCCCGTGGAAGACGGCGCCCAGCTGCTCGGGCGCTATCCTGCCGACAAGTACGCCGTGACGACCGAGGAGCTTCTCGCCGGAATCGGACGAGTCTGCGCCGCTCGCGCTGTCGCCGTTCGCGCCGTCCTCCAGCAGGTCGCCTTCGCGTGGCTCACCGGCAACGGTGATCTCCATGCCAAGAATGTCTCGGTCCTCGGGGTCGGCCGGGTTGCGCGCTCGAACCCGATGGCGGCGGTCGAACCGCCGACTGCGATCGACTGGTCGGCCCACGCTCCGTCGGACGCTGCCCGTTCTGGCCCGAATGCGACTGTGGCCGGGTCAGAATGGCGAGTGGCGCCGATCTACGACATCCCATCGACTGTGCCGTACGGCGACAAAGGCCTGGCGCTGTCGATCGCCGGTCGAACGGACTCGTTGTCGCGCAAGAGGTTTCTCAACCTCGCCGCGCAGTCGGGGGTGCCGGTCGCCGCGGCCGAGCGGGTCTTGTCGGAGTCGCTGAGGGCCACCGCGGACGTGGCCGACGGCATCCTCGAGGCGATGGCACTGGACGCGGGTCGGGCTCGCACTCTGCGGCGTGTGCTCGGCCGGCGGTGGAGCGACCTGTCGGGATGACCGCTGATGCCGGGCTGACGTGCGGGCTCAGCGGCCAAGGCGCGCGAGCACGGCGGCGACGGCGACGTCGCGCGCGGTGAGCACGTGCCGCTCGGCGAGCTCGCGGGCGAGCCCGGCGTCGTGGGCGACGAGTGCCGCGAGGATGTCGCGGTGCTCGGCGAGGGCGGCGTGGCGGCGCTCGTCGGATTCGTTGGTGAACACGCGATAGCGCGCCATCTGCACCCCCGTCTGATCGTGCAGGCGGCGCGCCCACGCGTTGCCCGCGATGCGGGCGATCAGCGCGTGGAACTCCTGCCCGGCGGCCATCGCGTCGTCGGGCAGGTCGACGAGGCGGGCGTTCCGTTCGACGAGCCCGGTCAGGGCCGCCAGGTCGGCCTCGCTCGCGCGCGCGGCCGCCTCGCCCGCCTGCAAGCCCTCGAGGGCCGCACGCACGGCGTACAGCTCATCGACGTCGCGGGTCGAGATGTCCCGCACGACAACGCCGCCCGTCGGCAGCTGCTCGAGCAGGCCCTCGGCCAGGAGCAGCCGCACCGCCTCCCGGAACGGGGTGCGGCTCACCCCGAAGGAGGCGGTCAGGCGCGTCTCGTTGAGCCGCTCACCCGGCGCGAGCTCGAGCGCGAGGATGCGGCGGCGCAGCTCGGTGTAGACGGCGTGGCTGCCCGAGGCCCGGCGCAGCGGAGAGGACATGGAACTCCTTGCGTATTTGTATACAAGTGTGCTTTAGTTGGACCAGTCTTACACGGCGCAGCGATCAGGAGGAGCGCCATGCCGAGTGTGCCCCGCCCCGAGCAAGCCACCGAGCAGTCGACCGAACAAGCCACTGGACAAGCCACCGAGCAACCCACCGAGCACCCCACGCGGGTTCGCCCCGACGACCTGCACGCCTTCATGACGGCGACGCTGCGCGCCGAGGGCGTGCCCGACGCCGACGCGCAGCTGCTCTCCGACACCCTCGTCGTCGCCGAGCTCTGGGGCCACGCCTCGCACGGCGCGCTGCGGCTGCCCTGGTACATCGAGCGGCTGCGCTCGGGCGCGATGCGCACGGTCACCGACGTGGCGACCGTCACCGACTCCGGCGCGGTCGTCGTGCTGGACGGCCGGGACGGCATCGGCCAGGTCATCACCAACCACGCCGTCGACCTCGGCGTCGAGCGCGCGAAGGCCCACGGGGTCAGCGCGATCGGGGTGCGCAACTCCGGCCACTTCGGCACCGCCGCCTACTTCACCCGCCGCGCCGCCGACGCCGGCTGCGTCGCCTTCCTCGCCACCAACGCCTCGGCCGCGATGGCCGCCTGGGGTGGGCGCACGAAGTCGATCGGCACCAACCCGTGGTCGATCGCCGCGCCCGCGGGCCGCCACGGGGTCGTCGTCATGGATCTCGCGAACACCGCCGTCGCCCGCGGCAAGCTCTACCTCGCCAAGGAGCGCGGCACCTCGATCCCGGACGGCTGGGCCGCCGACGCACAGGGCCACCCGACGACCGATCCGGCCGCGGGCATCGAGGGCCTCATCCTGCCGATGGCCGGCCCGAAGGGCTACGTCATCGCGTTCCTCATGGACGTGCTCGCCGGCGTGCTCACCGGCAGTTCGTTCGGCGCCGACGTCGGCGGCCCCTACGAGCCCGGCCGCCGCAGCGGCGCCGGCCACCTGCTGCTCACCGTCGACGTCGCCGTGATGGGCGACCCGCGCGAGTTCTCCGCTCGCATGGAGACCCTCGTGGACCGGACCCGGGGTGGGGAGCCGGCCGGGTGGGCGAGCGAGATCCTCACCCCCGGCGAGCTGGAGGACCGCAATCGCGCCCGCCACGAGCGCGAGGGCATCCTGCTGGCCGCCCACACGTGGGCCTCCCTGGCGACCCTGGCGGAGCAGACCGGCACCACGCTGCCGCCCGCCGCCCAAGGCGCCGACACCGACTCCACCTACTGAACCCCGACCGCGAAAGGACCAGCCATGATCACCCTGACCGTCACCCTGTGGGTCAAGCCCGGCCACCTCGACGGCTTTCTCGACGCGATTACCGCCAACGCCGAGGCCACGTTCGCCGAGCCGGGCTGCCGGTACTTCGACATCAATCAGGCGCTCGACGACGACCACACGTTCACGTTCTACGAGCTGTACGTCGACGAGGAGGCGGCGGCCGCGCACCGCACGTACCCGCACTTCGCCCGCTGGCGCGAGGCCGTGGGCGAGCACGTCGTGCCCGGCAGCCAGGTCAACACGCTGGCCCGCACGCTGACCCACCACGGCCCCGAGATCGACCCGCAGCCGCTCATCGGCTGACTGTCGCAACCACCCGACACAAAGGAGCGGCCATGAAGATCCTCGTCCTCCCCGGAGACGGCATCGGCCCGGAGATCACCGACGCCACCGTGCGCGTGCTGCACGCCCTTGACGAGCGCTTCGGCCTGCGGCTCGAGCTCGACACCGAGCAGATCGGGCTGGGCACGCTGCAGGCCGAGGGCACGACGCTGCCGCAGCGCGTGCTGACCAAGGTGCCGCAGGCCGACGGCACAATCCTCGGGCCCGTCTCCCACTTCGACTACCCGCCGCGCGCGCAGGGCGGCATCAACCAGTCCGCCGAGCTGCGGGTCGTCTTCAAGCTGTACGCCAACGTGCGCCCGTCGCGCTCGCTGCCCGGGTTCAGCGTGCTGCGCGAGCCGATGGACCTCGTCATCGTGCGCGAGAACACCGAGGGCTTCTACTCCGACCGCAACATGCACGTCGGGCCGGGGGAGTTCATGACCGACCCCGACACCGCGCTGTCGATCCGCAAGATCACCCGGCGGGCGAGCACGAGCGTCGCGCGCGCCGCGTTCGAGCTGGCCCGCACCCGCCGCCAGAAGCTGACCGTCGTGCACAAGGCCAACGTGCTCAAGCTCTCCGACGGCTTCTGGTTGGAGTGCGTGCGCGAGGTCGCCGCAGAGTACCCCGACGTCGAGCTGCGCCCGCTCATCGTCGACGCGACCGCCGCCCGGCTCGTCAAGAGCCCCGCCGAGTTCGACGTGCTCGTCACGACGAACATGTTCGGCGACATCCTCTCCGACGAGGCGAGCGAGCTGAGCGGGAGCCTGGGGCTCGGCGGCTCCATCAATGTCGGCGCCGACGTGTGCGTCGCGCAGGCCCAACACGGCTCGGCGCCCGACATCGCGGGGCAGGGCATCGCCAACCCCGTCTCGCTGATCCGCTCCGCCGGCATGCTGCTCGACTGGTTCGGCCACCGCGCCGGCCGCGACGAGCTCGTGCGGGCGGCCCGACTGCTCGACGAGCGGGTCGACGCCGTGCTCGCGGACCCCGCGACCCGCACCCGCGACCTCGGCGGAGGATTGGGCACCGCCGAATTCACCGACGCGGTGCTCGCGCGCTTGTCGCACTGACCTGACACAAACCGCCGATCGGCCGATCCGGCCCAGTCGGCCCTGCCCGAAAGACACGCTGATGACCGACCGGCACGTCCTGACCATCGACCCGTCGACCGGCGCCGAGCTGGCCCGCTACGACGCCATGACCTCGGCCCAGGTGGAGGAGACGCTCGCCGCGGCGCACGCCGCCGCCACCGACTGGGCTCGCGTCGCCCCGCAGGAGCGGGCCGCCCGGCTCACCGCCCTCGCGGCCACCCTGCGCGCCCAGGCCGAGCCACTCGCCGCGCTGGCCACCGCCGAGATGGGCAAGCCGCTGGGCGAGTCCCGCGGGGAGGTGGAGAAGTCGGCGCTGACCGCGCAGTACTACGCCCGCACCGCCCCCGCGCTGCTCGCCGACCGTCCGGTCGAGCTGGACGGCACGAGTGGCGTCACCGCCTGGGTCGGCCAGGAGCCGATGGGCGTCGTGCTCGCGGTCATGCCGTGGAACTTCCCGATCTGGCAGGTCATGCGCGCCGCGATCCCGATCGTCACGGCCGGCAACGCGCTGCTGCTCAAGCACTCGCCCAACGTCACCGGCTCCGCGCTGGCGATGGCGCGGGTGTTCGCCGACGCCGGCTTCCCGGCGCACGTGGTGTCGGTGCTCGTGGTCGACGAGCCGGCCGTTCCGGAGACGATCGACGCGCTCATCGAGGACGACCGCGTGGCCGCGGTGACCCTCACCGGCAGCAACCGCGCCGGCGCCGCGGTCGGTGCCGCTGTCGGCCGCGCCGCCAAGCCGTCGGTGCTCGAGCTCGGCGGCTCCGACCCGTTCGTCGTGCTCGCCGACGCCGACGTCGAGGCCGCCGCCGCGGCCGGCGTGCGTGCCCGCTTCCACAACGCCGGGCAGAGCTGCGTGTGCGCCAAGCGCTTCATCGTGCACGAGTCGGTCGCCGACGAGTTCACGCGGCTCTTCGTCGAGGCGGCGCGGGCGCTCGTCGTCGGCGACCCCACCGACTCCGCGACGACGATGGGCCCACTGGCGCGCCCGGACCTGCGCGACGCCCTTCACCGCCAGGTGCGCGAATCGGTCGCGGCCGGCGCGGAACTGCGGCTCGGCGGCGACGCGATGCCGGGCCCGGGCAGCTTCTTCGAGCCCACCGTGCTCACCGGCACAGGTCCCGGCATGCCGGTCTTCGACGAGGAGACCTTCGGGCCCGTCGCCGCCATCGCCGCCGCCCGCGACGACGACCACGCCGTCGAGCTGGCCGGCGCCACGATCTACGGGCTCGCGCTGTCGGTGTGGGGCGAGCCGGAGCACGCCGTCACGGTGGCCCGGCGCATCACGAGCGGGGCGGCGTTCGTCAACGCCGTCACCGCCTCCGACCCGCGGCTGCCGTTCGGCGGCACCAAGCGCAGCGGGTACGGCCGTGAACTCGCGGAGGCGGGCCTGCTGGGTTTCAGCCACAGCCGCACCTGGTGGGTCGCGACGGCGTAGTCAGCGGAGCCGGCACCCTCGGGTCGCCCTCGGGTCGAGTTCGGGTCGAGCGTGCCCTCAGCGGCTCGGGTAGTACGGCTCGTCGGTGCCGTCGCCGTCGGTGCTGCGGTAGATCGTCTGGCCGCCGGAGGCGGCGACGTTCCCGAGGTCGAGCGATGTCGTCTCGTACGCCTCGTCGTACTCGTCGGCGTAGTCGTCGTCGTGGCGACGGGGCGCGCGAGTCGTGCGCCCGCGCCGGCCGGAGCTGTCGGAGCGGCGACCGGCCGACGCCTCCCGCGGCGGCCGCAGCTCCTGGATGGGCCCGGTCTCGTCGAGATCGTCGTAATCGTCGCGGTCGCGGTCGCGCGCGACGAACCGGCGCAGGTGCCGGGCGAAGAATCGGCGCCGGCCCTCGTCGTCTTCGTTCAGGATCTCGTCGAGGTAGTCCTCGTCCGGGCCGTCGACGTCGTCGTCGCCCTCCTTGTGGAAGATCTGGGCGATGATCGACTTGTACGTCTCGTCGGGTTGGGGGATGAACTTCAGGTTCGACAGGGCCTGGTCCTGTCCGGCGCTCTCCAGCACGAACGTGCCGTAGCCGAAGATGCGGCCCAGCACCGTGCGGTGGTAGGTCATGTCGGTGACCTTGCCCAACGGCATCATGTCGACCTTGCGCACGACGAACCCGTAGACGAGCAGCAGCCGCCGGTCGGTCGCGATGAACCACTCGCGCTGCCACTCCCACAGGAAGAACGCCGCACGGCCGGCGAGCGCGAACCACAGCCACCACACCAGGTCGCCGAGCTGCATCGCGTTGGCGTCCAGGGAGGCCGACAGCCACAGGGCGATGACGAGGCCCACGACGGCCAGGGCCACCGGCTCCGCGACCGTGGCCCAGTGCCGGTGCCTGGCGACGACGATCTTCTCGCCCCGCAGCAGGTACCGCTCGAGAGTGTCGAGATTGCGCTCGGGCGTGGCGGGCATGGCGTCAGGGTAGGCACGGCCGGGGCGGCCTGCCTACCGCCCCAGGAGCCGGTCGAAGAAGATTCCGACGGAAGTGAATCCGTTGACGATGATCTCCCAGACGGTGATGAGCAGGTCAGCCGCCCGGTCCGGGCTCGTGAAGATCGCGTAGATGACGAAGATCCAGAAGATCCACACGAAGATCCGTTTCACCTGATGCGGCATGCAGACTCCTCGGGCGTGGGATCTCGTCCTGAGCGGCCGTGGCCTCGGCACAGCTCGCCACCATCGAATCACACCGGTGTGATGCCGCGAAATCACACACGCCGGTGCGGGGTTGGTCTCGGAGCCGGTCCCGTCAGGTGCGCGGCCGACTCGCCCGGCCCTGCCTCACCCGCCCCGCCCACCCGCGCGCCCCGGGCCCGCCCGGCCCGACTCCAAAGTGCCTCGAACTCGCCCAGTGGTCCGTCCGCGCCGTGTTCACTTGCCCCATGGATGTCGAACTGCACGAGGTGCGCGATTTCCTCGCCGTGAACCCGCCCTTCGACCAGCTGCCCGACGCGGTGCTCGACGAGCTGCCGGCGCTGATGACGACGCGCTACGTGCGGCGCGGCGAGGAGATCCTCACGCTGGGGGAGCCGAACGACGAGTTCTACGTCATCCGCAGCGGCGCGATCGACCTGCGCGACGAGGGCGACAACCTCGTCGAACGGGCCGCGGAGGGTTCGAGCATGGGCACCGTCACCCTCGTCGACGGCGACCCCTCGACGTTCCGGGCGGTCGCCAGCGAGGACACGCTCGTGCTCGTCATGTCCGGTCCCGACTGGCACCGCCTCGCCGGGTCGAACACCGCGTTCCGCGAGTTCTTTCTCGGTCAGCGCCGCGAGCGGGTGCGGGGCGCGTTACGCAACGCCCACCTCGCCGACTCCGGCATGGCGGTGCTGCGCACGCGAGCCAAAGACATGGTGCGGCACGCGATCGTCGAGACCACCGCCGACGCCTCGGTGCGCGAGGCCGCCCGCATCATGGCCGACCGCAACGTCTCGTCGATCCTGGTCATGGACGGGCCCCGCATCCTCGGCATCGTCACCGACCGCGACCTGCGTAAACGGGTCGTCGCCGCGGGTCTGGACACCTCCGACTCCGTCTCGTCGGTGATGACGCCCGACCCGACCGTCGTCGCCGCCGAGGCAGTCGCCTTCGAGGTGCTGCTGCTCATGATGGACGGGCAGATCCACCACCTGCCGGTCGTGGAGTCCGGCCGTCCGATCGGCGTCATCACGAGCACCGACCTCGTGCGGCTCGAACACGCCAACCCGGTCTACCTCGTGCGCGACATCGCCACCCAGGCCGACGTCGCCGGCGTCGCCAAGGTCACGTCGCGGCTGCCGCAGACCGTCACCCGGCTCGTCTCCCAGGACGCGACCGCCGACGACATCGGCAAGGTCGTCACGGCCGTCGCCGACTCTGTGGTCCGCAAGATCATCGCGCTCGCGGAGGCCGACCTCGGCCGCCCGCCGGTGCCGTACTGCTGGATGGTGCTCGGCTCCCAGGCCCGGGGCGAATCGGCCCTCGGCAGCGACCAGGACAACGCGATCATCCTCGCCGACGACGCCGGGCCCGAGGGGGAGCGCTACGTCGCGGCCCTCGCCGAGAAGGTCGTGGCCGGTCTCGAACAGTGCGGTTACCCCCGCTGCGAGGGCGACGTCATGGCGACGAATCCCCGCTGGCGCCAGTCATTGTCGGGCTGGCGCAAGGAGTTCTCCCGGTGGTTGCACGAGCCGACCTCCGACGCGCTGCTCAACGCGGCGATCTTCTTCGACGCCCGCGCGCTGGCCGGGGACACCACGCTGTTCACCGACCTGTACCGCGGGGTGCAGGCGCAGGCCCAGAAGTCCGGCCGGTTTCTCGGCCTCATGGCCGCGCAGGCCGTGCGGCACGAGCCGCCGCTGGGCTTCTTCCGCGGGTTCGTGCTGCAGAAGGAGGGCGAGCACAAAGACACGCTCAACCTCAAGTGGGGCGGCATCGG
The DNA here is from genome assembly GCF_001515525.1 of Piscicoccus intestinalis NBRC 104926. Lineage (GTDB taxonomy): Bacteria > Actinomycetota > Actinomycetes > Actinomycetales > Dermatophilaceae > Kineosphaera > Kineosphaera intestinalis. Next base: position 13,945 of record NZ_BCNQ01000096.1, read on the forward strand.
GGCGGTGCAGGAGACGGCCCGCGTGCTCGCCCTCGCCGCCGGCTCGCCCGCGATGCGCACCCACGACCGGATCACCGACGCCGCCAACGCCCACCTGTTGACCCACGAGACCGCCACCGACCTGTCCGACGCGTACGAGTTCATCTCCTACGTGCGGCTCGAACATCAGGCGAAGGCGGTGCTCGACGGGCGCAGCCCGGGCAACCACGTCAACCCGGACACCCTGAGCAGCCTCGACCGGCGGCACCTGCGCGACGCGTTCGGGGTGGTGCGCACCGTGCAGGGGCAGGTGGCCCAGCGCTACCCGGCGGCGAGAATCTGAATGGGCATGAAGCTGGTGCCGTCCGCGCTGAGCGCGGCCGCGCGCGCCGAACGCAAACGCACGCGGCTGGCGCGGCAGGCCCCACCGGGCGCTCTGCAGGACTACCTGGCCACCCCGCTCGACGGGCTGCGCACCCCGTTGTCGCAGGCCAGGCTCCTGGCGGTCGATCTGGAGACCACCGGCCTGGACCCGGCGCGCGACCTCGTGCTGTCGATCGGGTTCGTGCCGATCGACGGCCTGTCGATCCGGCTCGGCGGCGCGGGCGGGTCGATCGTGTGCCCGCCCTCACGCGGCGTCGACGCCGGGCGCGGGCCGGGGCAGAGCGCGGCGGTGCACGGGCTCACCGACGACGTCGTCGCTGCCGGCGTGCCCTTGCGGGAGGCCCTGGAGCAGGTGCTCGTGGCGCTGCGCGGACGGGTGCTCGTCGCGCACTTCGTCTCGATCGAGCGGGACTTTCTCGCCGCCGCCTGCCGGCGCCTGCACGGCGTCGACCTGCCGCTGACGATGATCGACACCCTCGAACTGCAGCGGCTCATCGTCGCCGGACCCGAGGGGCACGTGCGCGGCGGGGCGCTGCGGCTGGCCGCCGCCCGGGAGCACTTCGGGCTGCCGCGCTACCGCGCGCACGACGCGGTGACCGACGCCCTGGCCTGCGCCGAGCTGTACCTCGCGCAGGTCGCGCACCTCGGCAGGCGCGGCGAGGCGCCGCTGAGCCACGTGCTCGAGTGAGACTCAGACGACGCCGTAGAGCCGGTCTCCGGCGTCGCCGAGGCCGGGCACGATGTAGCCCTTCTCGTTGAGCCGCTCGTCGATGGAGCCGAGCACGAGGGTGACCGGGGGCTCCACGTCCGCGAGCTGCTCCTCCAGGTGCGCGATGCCCTCGGGCGCGCCGAGCAGGCAGACCGCGGTGATGTCCTGGGCGCCGAGACCGACGAGATAGTCGATCGCCATGACGAGCGTGTGGCCCGTGGCGAGCATCGGGTCGAGCACGAAACACTGTCTCCCGGAAAGATCTTCGGGGAGACGGTTGGCGTACGCGGTGACCTCGAGGGAGTCCTCGTCGCGCACCATGCCGAGAAAGCCGACCTCGGCCGTCGGCAGCATCCGCACCATGCCCTCGAGCATGCCGAGACCCGCGCGCAGGATCGGCACGATGACCGGTTTGGGCCGCGCCAGCTTGATGCCCTTCGTCGGGGCGACCGGGGTCTCGATGTCGAACGGCTCGACACGCACCTCGCGGGTCGCCTCGTAGGCGAGCAGGGTCACGAGCTCCTCCGCCAGACGCCGGAACGTCGGGGAGTCGGTGCGCTGGTCGCGCAGATACGTGAGCTTGTGGGCGATGAGCGGGTGGTCGGCCACGTGGACGCGCATGGGTGAAACTTAGCGTGTGAGCGCAGACCGGCACGGATCCGAGCAGGTGTGGCTGCCCCCTGCTACCGAGGAGCGCGCCGAGCCGATCGTGTCGGAGTCGGTGCTGTCGGTGCTGGCGGCGCTGCTCGAACGGGCCGCGGGGGCCGGTGCCGACGGGGAGGTGCCCGTCGCGGCGGCCGTGCTCGACGCCTCGGGTGCGGTGCTGGCCGACGGCGTCAACGGGCGCGAGACCGGCTCCGACCCGACGGCGCACGCGGAGATCGTCGCGTTGCGCGCAGCGGGGTCGGCCGTGGGCCGGTGGCGGCTCGACGGATGCACGCTTGTCGTCACGCTCGAACCCTGCGCGATGTGCGCCGGCGCGGCGATCCAGGCCCGTGTCGACCGGATCGTCTTCGGCGCCTTCGACGACAAGGCCGGCGCGTGCGGCTCGGTGTGGGACCTGCCCCGTGACCGGCTCGCCCTGCACCGCCCCGCCGTCGTCGGCGGCGTGCTCGAGGCCGAGTCGTCGGCCCTGCTGCGCGCCTTCTTCGCCTCCCGCCGCCGCGAACGCCCCTACCAACAACCGTGAAAACTGCGTGTCGTTGTCAAAACTGCTGTTCGTGTCGCAGGTTTGACCACGACACGCAGTCTTGAGGGACGTTGGGGGGCGGTCGGGGGCGGTCGGGGACGGTCAGCGTCGGTCGGGGACGGTCAGCGTCGGTCGGGGACGGTCAGCGTCGGTCAGCGCCGGTCAGGGACAGTCAGGGACGGTCAGCGTTGGTGGCCGGGGTTGCTGCCGGGCCGTTCGACGTCTGCGCCGGCATCGAGGCGGCGGGCGAGGCGCAGGATGTCGCGCCAGGTGGTGCCGGCGACGACGCCGCCGTCGCACAGGATCTCGGAGCCGGTCAGATAGGACGCGCGGGGGCTGACGGCGAACGCGATGACCTCGGCGATCTCCTCGACGCGGGCGAGCCGCTTCAGCGCGCCGCAGCAGCGCCTCGACCGCACGCGCATCGGTGACGTCGCACGGCACGACCGTGCAATCGACTCCCTCGGCGCGCAGTTCGGCGGCGGCGGTCGAGGCCGGCGGCGTCGCGGTCGGTGAGCACGAGGCGGTGCTCGTGGCCGAGGAGACGAGCCGTGCCCAGCCCGATGCCACCGGCCGCGCCGGTGACGAGAGCGACGGCATCAGGACTGGTCATCGCCTCGATTATGCGCTTGCCCAGCGGTTTTCGCGTCCATCTTGCGACGGAGGCCGCGGCGGTCCCGGCCGCGTGGGCGGCTCGTGCTCATCCGTGATGCGATGAGGCATGACCAGTTCTCGTCTCACCCAGTTCACGCATGACGGGCTCACGTTCGAGGTCAGCGACTCCGGCCCGGTCGCCGGACCGCTCGACGGTGAGGCGGTCGTGCTCCTGCACGGTTTTCCGCAGGACCGGCACTGCTGGCGCGCGGTGCGCGAGCGCCTGGAGGCGGCCGGGCTGCGTTGCCTCGCCCCCGACCAGCGCGGGTACTCGCCGAGCGCTTCGCCGGCGGAGGTCTCGGCGTACGCGATGCGGCATCTCGTCGGCGACGTCGTCGGGCTGCTCGACGCGGCCGGGCTGGAACGGGCTCACATCGTCGGGCACGACTGGGGCGGCGGCGTCGCGTGGTCGCTGGCCGCCGCGCATCCGGACCGCGTCGCGAGCCTGACGGTGCTCTCGACACCGCACCCGTCGGCGCTCGGCTGGGCGTTCCTGCGCAAGGGGCAAGTAGCACGCAGTTGGTACATGGGCGCGTTCCAGCTGCCCGGCGCGCCGGAGCGACTCCTCGCCTCGCGCCTGGCCGGGCTCGAGCGCGCGGGCCTGCCCGCCGCCGAGGCGCAGCGCTACGGGCGGCGGTTCGCCACACCGGGATCGCTGCGCGGACCGATCAACTGGTACCGGGCGGCGGCGCGCAGCCGAGGTCTCGTCGGGTCCGGCGAGGGGCCGTCGGTCGTGGGTGTGCCGACGACGTACGTGTGGGGATCGCGGGACCGCTATCTGGGCCGGGCCGCCGCGGAGAAGACCAGCGAATTCGTCGGTGCCGACTACCGGTTCGTCGAGGTCGACGACAACCACTGGCTGCCGGAGGTGCGCCCGGACCTCGTCGCCGACGAGGTGCTCGCGCGCGTGCGCGGGGACGCGGTCGACGACCCCGCGGTGAAGCGTCTCGGTGACGCCGAGTTTGTGTCACTGACGACGTACAAGCGCTCCGGTGAGCCGGTGTCGAACCCCATGTGGGTGGCCCGCGACGGCAACGAGCTGGTGTTCACGACCGTGGACGGCAGCTGGAAGGTCAAGCGGCTGCGACGCGACCCTCGCGTTCGGGTGGCCGTCAGTGACCGGCGCGGTCGGGTACGCCCGGGTGCCCTGACCGCCTCCGGGACCGCGCGGCTGGCCGGCGACGAGGCGACCCTGGCCCGCGCGGGCGAGGTGCTGCGCGGCAAGTACGGCGTGCAGTTCTCCGGCCTCTTGAAGGTGGAGTCGGTGGCCGCCCGCGGCAAGCGGGAGCGGGTGATCCTGCGCGTCGAGCTGGACTCGTCGCCGGAGTGAGTCGGGGGTGAGTCGGCGTAGGGCCGGCGTCGTGACCGGCTCCCTGAACGGCCGTCGGCGGCGTGCTGAGTGGCTTCATGGCCCGGCCGGGCCAGCGGCGACAGCCCTGTGCCGGACCGATTAACGCCCGGCGGCACCCCTTGGGTACCCTGTTCGGCGGTGGCGTGTCCGAGCGGCCAAAGGAGCACGCCTCGAAAGCGTGTGTGGGGGCAACTCCACCGTGGGTTCGAATCCCACCGCCACCGCCGTGGGCTGGCGACGAAAGTCGGCGGCCTAGGCGACGAAAGTCGCCCCAGACGCAGAAGCGCCGGTTTCACAAGGTTCTGGCCCTGTGAAACCGGCGCTTCTGCGTTGGTTTGGGGAGCGCGGAGGTTGTGAGCGCTGGCGTACGTGTCGTCGTTTCAGGGTGCAGCGCCTGCGCGGGGCAGGTGTCTGGTGTGCAGCG
>NZ_BCNQ01000097.1 GCF_001515525.1 Piscicoccus intestinalis NBRC 104926
GGGCTCCCGAGCCACGACGTGCCGCGCTTGGCCCGGCCCCGGCGGGGCGCCGCGGACAGCACCGCGACGAGCCCGCCCTTGGGCACCTTGCGGCCCGGCGCGGCCATGCCGGAGTTGCCGATGAACGCGCGCTTGCCGATCTTGACGTGCTCGACGCGCAGCCAGCCGCCGCCGAGTTCGTAACCGCCGATGAGCGTGTCGTCGGCGAGGAACGCGCTGTCGCCGATCGTCACCAGGTGCGGGATCATCAGGGCCGTCGACGATTCGACGTCGGCGCCGACCTTCGCGCCGAGCAGCCGCAGCCAGGAGCCGGTCAGCGCGCCGGAGTACAGCGGAAACAGCCACGTGCGGGCCTCGTCGAGCAGGCGGATCGTCATCCACGCCTGCCAGGCGCGCCGGCTCTGCACGGGGTAATGGCCGGGCTCCAGTCCGCGGGCCAGGGCCCGCACGAGGCCGACCACGGACGCCGCGAGCAGCGCGAACGCCGCTGGCGCGGCGATCGGCGACCAGGCCAGGGCGGCGCCGACGGCCGCCGGCACGCTCGCGGCGGTGCCGGGGGTGCTCACCCCGAGGAGCCGGCCGAGGCCCTCGATCAGCAGGATCGCCACGGTGATGCTCAGGGCGGGCAGGAGCGCCAGGAGGGTGCCGCCGGCCGCGTAGGCGAGCACCCAGACCGGCTTGTTGACGGGTTTGCGGTCGGCCCACGGGCCGCGGGCGGGGCCGAACCGGGTGGCCGGCGCCCCGGACCAGTACTCGGCGTCGGGCACGGTGCCGAAGATCGCGGCCTGCGGGGCGACCTCGGCGTCGGTGCCGATGACCGCGCCGGGCAGCAGGGTGCTGCGCATGCCGACCCGGGCGCGCCGGCCAACCTCGATCGGGCCGACGACGAAGCGGTCGCCGTCGAGCCAGTGCCCGGCGAGGTCGACCTCGGTCTCCACCGAGGCGCCGTTGCCGAGCGTGAGCCAGCCGGTGACCGGCGGCACCGAGTGCAGGTCGACGTGCCGGCCGACCCGGGCGCCGAGCAGCCGTGCGTACCAACGGTTCCCGGCGGCGCCGGCGAGCCCGGTGGGGCCGATCTCGTCGACGAGGCGTTCGGCGAACCAGACCCGCAGGTGCACGGCGCCGCCGCGCGGATAGGTGCCCGGCCGGACTCCGAGCAGCACGAGGCGGGCCAGAGCGGCTGCGAGCAGCATGCGCCCCGGCGGGAACAGCAGCAGGGCCCAGCCCAGCAGCAGCCAGGGCGACCCGCCGCCCAGGGCCGGCGTGCGGTCGGCCGCCGCCAGGCCGACGGTCGCGTCGGCGAGCCACAGCCCCAACCCGATCCAGGTGAGCCAGCGCAGGCCGCCGAGCCCGCGCGGGAGGAGCAGCCCGAGGCACTGCAGGGCGCCCGCGCGGCGGCGCACGGGGTCGACGTCGGCCTCGCCGCCGGGGGAGTGGGTGGCCTGCGACTGCTGGTCGTCGAGTTCGGCGGCCAGGGCGCGCAGCGTCGGGTGGTCGTAGACGTGGGCGACCCGGGCCCCGGCGAACCGGGTGCGCAGCACCGTGACCAGGTGGGCCGCGGACAGGCTCGACCCGCCGAGGTCGAAGAAGTCGTCGTCGATGTCGCGCACCGTGGCGCCGAGCACGTCGCGCCAGGCGCCGGCGAGCCAGGCCTGGGTGTCGGTGAGATCGGCGAGGTTGCTGAGGTCGGCGGCGGCGTCGTCGGAGCCGCTGGGGTCGACCAGGGGCCAGGGCAGGGCGTCGCGGTCGATCTTGCCCGAGATGCGGGTCGGCAGGTCGTCGACGACGGCCAGGCGCGGGACGAGCGCCGCGGGCAGGTCGGCGCGCAGCCGCGTCAGCGCCGCCTCCTTGTCGTAGGTCGCGTCGACCTTGACGTAACCGATGAGGATCTTCGTGCCGGAGGCGGTCTCACGCACCGCGGCGGCGCCGCCGAGCACGCCGGGCAGGTCGAGCAGGCGGGCGTCGAGTTCGCCGAGTTCGATGCGTCGCCCGCCGACCTTGACCTGGTCGTCGGCGCGGCCTCGGAACACCAGCCCCTGCCCGTCGAAGGTGACGAGGTCGCCGCTGCGGTAGGCGCGCTCCCAGCCCAGGGTCGGCATCGGCGCATACTTCTGCGCGTCCTTGGCGGGGTCGAGGTAGCGGGCGAGCCCGACTCCACCGATGACGAGTTCGCCGTCCTCGCCCTCGGGGACGGGATGGCCGGCCTCGTCGACGACCGCGAGATCCCACCCGTCCAGGGGGAGCCCGATGCGCACGGGCACGGACCCGTCGACCTGCGCGCCGCACGCGACGACGGTGGCCTCGGTCGGGCCATACGTATTCCAGACCTCACGCTGTTGTGTGTGGAATCGGGCGCCGAGCTCGGGCGGGCAGGCCTCGCCGCCGACGATGAGCAGCCGCACCTGCGCCAGCGCGTCGTCGGGCCACATCGCCACCAGGGTCGGCACGGTCGAGACGATCGTCACCCGGTTGGCCACCAGCCACGGGCCGAGGTCCATGCCGGAGCGCACGAGCGAGCGGGGTGCAGGCACGAGCGTGGCCCCGTGCGCCCAGGCCAGCCACATTTCCTCGCAGGAGGCGTCGAAGCCGACGCTCAGCCCGGCCATGACCCGGTCGCCCGGCCCGATCGGGTCGGCCTGCAGGAACATTCGCGATTCGGCGTCGACGAATGCGGCGGCGCTGCGGTGGGTGACCGCGACGCCTTTCGGGGTGCCGGTCGAGCCGGAGGTGAAGATGATCCACGCGTCGTCGGCGGGCTCGACCTCCCGGGGTTCTGCGGCCGCTGGGGCCTCTGGCGGGTCGTCGCCCGGCTCGGCGGGCTCTGGCGGGTCGTCGCCGGGCTCGATGGTCAGGTCGGCGCCCACGACGGCGGCCACCTGCGCCTCCCCGAAGACGAGCCGGGCGCGTTCGGGCGGGTCGTCGGCGTCGACGGGCACGTACGCGGCACCCGCGAGCAGGATCCCCATGATCGCGACGTACAGGTCCGTGGTTCCGGAGGCGATCCGCACCCCGACCCGGGCGCCCGCGCCGACTCCGGCGGCGGCGAGGTTCGCGGCCAACCACGCTGCGGCCTCCCGGAAGTCGGTGTAGCTGAGCACCTCGGCGCCGTTGTCGAGCGCGACGGCCTCCGGATGCTCGGTGCACACCTCCTCGAAGATGTCGACGAGCGTTCGCGGCTGGGCAGCGGTCTCGGCCCGGAGCAGGAGCGACACGAATCTCCTTCGGACGGCAGGCAGGTCCGGCGCAGTATCGCAGCCGCAGGTGAACGGGCGGCTCCTGACGCGCGTGGCTCACCGACATGACCCGCCAGTGGTCCCGACCCACCGCGCCCGGCTCCGGGGACGGCGTGGTGCCGGCGTCGAGGCGACCTGGTGCGCCCGGCTACATCGTCAGGCCGAACGCCCAGACGAGCAGTGTGGTCGTCGTCAGGGTGACGAGCACGATCCCGGCGAGGTTGAGGAACAGCCCGCCCTTGACCATCTGGCCGATCGTCACGTAGCCGGAGCCGAAGGCGATGGCGTTCGGCGGGGTGGCGACCGGGAGCATGAACGCGCAGGTGGCGCTCAGCGCGACCGGCACGCACAGCAACATCGGGTCGATGCCCAGGCCGATGGCGACGCCCGCCGCCACCGGCAGGAACGTCGCGGCGGTGGCGGTGTTGCTCGTCAGTTCGGTGAGGAAGAGCACCCCGGTCGTGATGACCGCGATGATGATGATCGACGGCAGACCGCCGAGGGCGCTGACGTGGCTGCCGATCCACTCGGTCAGCCCGGAGGACGTGAACTGGCTCGACAGGGCGAGCCCACCGCCGAAGAGGAGCAGCACGCCCCACGGCAGCTTGACGGCCGAGTCCCAGTCGAGCAGCCGCACGCCCCGGGCGGAGCCACCGGGAATCATGAACAGCAGCACGCCGACGATCATCGCGATGCCGGCGTCGGAGACGAACGGTTCTTCCAGGCCGAGCAAGTACTGCGAGATGAGCGGCACGAACACCCAGGCCATGGCCGCGAACACGAACATCGCCAGCACCCGGCCCTCGCCCTTGGACATCGGGCCGAGCTTGGCGAGTTCCTCGTCGAACAGCTCGCGGCCACCCGGGATGTGCTTGACCTCGGGCCGGAACAGCAGGTGGGTGAGCAGGAACCAGCAGAAGAACATGAAGACGACCGCGATCGGCACCCCGACGAGCATCCACTGGCCGAAGCCGATGCGGACCCCGAAGTTCTCGGCCATGTAACCGACGAGCAGGGTGTTCGGCGGCGTGCCGATGATCGTGCCGAGGGAGCCGATCGAGGCCGCGTAGGCGATGCCGAGCATGAGCGCGGTGCCGAAGTTCGACCGGACGATCGCGTCCTTGACCTCGTCGCTGTCGTGCGCCGCGTCCGCGTCGATGCTGCCGAGATCCTCGCCGGCGTGCTCCGCGCCCGCCTGGGCGACGAGCACCAGCACGGAGACACCGATCGGCAGCATCATGACGGCGGTCGCCGTGTTCGACACCCACATCGACAGGAAGCCGGTGGCGATCATGAAGCCGCCCACGATGAGCGTCGAAGAGGTGCCCATGACCCGCACGGTCAGCAGGGCGATGCGACGGTGCAGGTTCCATCGCTGCATCGCGAGGGCCAGGAAGAAGCCGCCCATGAACAGGAAGATGATGTTGTTGCCGTAGGACGCGCCGACGTCGTTGACCGAGATGTCGGTTCCCAACAGCGGGAAGATCACCAGCGGCAGCAGGGCGGTGGCCGGGATCGGCAGCGCCTCGGTCATCCACCAGATGCCGAGAAGAACCGCCGTCGCCGCCGTAAGCCGGGCGTCGTGGCCGATGTCCGGGAGGACGAAGTAGACGAGCACGGCGGCCGCGAACCCGCCGGCCAGCCCGAACATCTTGAGCCGGTGGGCGCCCGCGGGCTCGGCCTCCGCGCGCTCGCCGGGCGACTTGAAGTTGATCTCTTCGCCCCGGTGCGGGTCGGCGTCGAGGCCGTGTAGGTGATCACCAGGCTGGTGGGGGTGCGACACTGCGTCCTCCTCGGGTCCGGTGCGCGACAAGGTACCGGCTGAGCGAACGCCCCGCGGGTGTTTGGCGAGTTCCAGTTCGTCGGTTTCGTCGCCCGGGGACGCGACAAGGCCCGTCTCCCAACGGGGAGACGGGCCTTGTGTCAGACGCTCGCTACTAGAAGTTGATCATGTGGCCGGAGATGCCGTGCACAGCCTCCTTGACGGCCTCGCCGAGCGTCGGGTGCGCGAAGACGTTGCGGGAGACCTCGTCGGCGGTGAGATCCCACTGCTTGGCGAGGTTCATGACCGGCAGGAGCTCGGTCACGTCCGGGCCGATCATGTGGCAGCCGAGGATCTCGTTGTACTTGGCGTCTGCGACAACCTTGACGAAGCCGACGGCGTCGCCCAGGCCCTGCGCCTTGCCGTTCGCGCTGAACGGGAAGGTGGCGGTCTTGACGTCGTAGCCCTTGTCCTTGGCCTGCTGCTCGCTGTAGCCCATCGAGCCGATCTGCGGCTGGCAGTAGGTGGCTCGCGGGATAAAGTCGTAGTCGATCGGCATCGTCTCGGCGCCGGACAGGGTCTCGGCGGCGACGATACCCATGGCCTCGGCCACGTGCGCCAGCATCATCTTGGCGGTGACGTCGCCGATGGCGTACACCCCCTCGACGTTCGTGCGGCAGTAGTCGTCGATGGCGATCGCGCCGCGCTCCGTGAGCTCGACGCCGAGGCTGTCGAGGCCGAAGCCCTCGACCCGCGGTGCGAAGCCGATCGCGGACAGCAGCCGGTCGGCCTCCAGGACGTCTTCCTTGCCCTTGCTGGAGACGGTGACCTTGACACCGGAGCCGGTGTCTTCGACCTTCTCGACCTTGGTGCCGGTAAGCACCTTGACGCCGAGCTTCTTGTAGTGCTTGGCGAGCTCCTTGGAGACGTCGGCGTCTTCGGTGGGCACCATGCGGTCGAGGAACTCCACGATCGTCACGTCGACGCCGAAGTTCTTCATGACGTAGGCGAACTCGACGCCGATGGCGCCGGAGCCCGCGATGATGATCGAGCCGGGCAGGTTCTCGTCGAGGATCTGCTCCTCGTAGGTGACGACGTTCTTGCTCACCTTGACGCCCGGCAGCATGCGGGTGACCGAGCCGGTGGCGAGGATGAGGTTGTCGTAGGTGAGTTCGCGGCTGCCCTTGTCGCCCTCGACGGAGATCTTGCCCTTGCCCTGCAGGGTGCCCCATCCGTCGATCTCGGTGATCTTGTTCTTCTTCATGAGGAAGTGGACGCCCTTGACGATGCCCGCGCTGACCTGGCGGCTGCGCTTGTGCGTCGGGCCGTACGACATCGTGGCGTCGCCCTCGATGCCGAACTTCTTCTTCTCGCTGGTCAGCACGTGCGACAGTTCGGCGTTCTTCAGCAGCGCCTTGCTGGGGATGCAGCCGACGTTGAGGCAGACCCCGCCCCAGTACTGCTTCTCCACGACCGCGACGGACTTGCCGAGCTGGGCGGCACGAATGGCCGCGACGTATCCGCCGGGGCCCGCGCCGAGGACGACGACGTCAAAGTGATCTGCCATGGCGACACCTTATGTCCTCATCGGCGCGCGTCGCGCCCGCGCGGATAGCGGGATTGTCCGGCCCGGTTCGGTGGGTTCAGCCCGAGGTGACCTCTCGGGCCGCCAGCCGCGCGGCGTCGGCGGACTCGTCGTCGGGCAACGTCTGGGAGGCCCGTTCGGCGGCGACGCGCTCGCGGTACAACTCGACCTCGCGACGCGCCTGCTCGTCGCTCCAGCGCAGGATGGGCGCCATGATCGCCGCGGCGGCGGGGGCGGCGCCGACGCCCCGGTCCCACGCCTCGATCGAGATGCGGGTGCGGCGGGCCAGCACGTCGTCCAGGTGGCGGGCGCCCTCGTGGCTCGCGGCGTAGGCGACCTCGACGCGCAGATAGTCTTCGGCGCCCTCGAGCGGGAGCCCGAGTTCGGGCTCCGCCTCCACGAGCTCGAGCAGTTCGCGGATGCTCGACCCGTACCGGGCGAGCAGGTGTTCGATCCGCGCCGGGTGCAGCCCGCTGCGGGCCGCCAGCTGGTCGCGCTGGTTGCGGATCGCCCGGTAGCCCTGGGCCCCGAGCAGCGGCAGCCGCTGCGTGGTCGACGGCGGCACCTTGCGGGCGAGGCCGTTGACGGCCTCGTCGACAGCGTCCTTGGCCATGACCCGGTACGTCGTGTACTTGCCGCCGGCCACGACGACGAGGCCGGGGGCGGTGTGCGCGACGATGTGTTCGCGGGAGAGCCTGCTCGTGCTGTCCGACTCGCCGGACAGCAGCGGTCGCAGTCCCGCGTAGACGCCCTCGACGTCGGCGGGGGTCAGCGGGACCGCCAGCACGGAGTTGACGTGCTCGAGGATGTACTCGATGTCGGCGCTCGTGGCCGCCGGGTGGGCCTTGTCGAGTTCCCACTCGGTGTCGGTGGTGCCGACGATCCAGTGCCGGCCCCACGGGATGACGAACAGCACCGACTTCTCGGTGCGTAGGATCAGGCCGGTCTTGGCGTGGATGCGGTCCTTGGGCACGACGATGTGCACGCCCTTGGAGGCCCGCACCTTGAACGTGCCGCGCTCGTTGAGCATGCGCTGGGTGTCGTCGGTCCACACGCCGGTGGCGTTGATGACCTGCTTGGCCTTGATGTCGAACTCCGTGCCGCTCTCGCGGTCGCGCGCCTTCACACCGGTGACCCGCTCGCCCTGCCGCAGGAAGCCGGTGACCTCGATGCGGTTCGCGACCAGCGCCCCGAACGAGGCTGCCGTGCGGACGAGTTCGACGACGAACCGGGCGTCGTCGACCTGCGCGTCGTAGTACTGCAGCGCGCCGGTCAGGGAGTGCGGCTTGAGGCCGGGGAACAGCTTGAGGGCCTGGCGCCGGGTGAGCTGCTTCTGCAGCGGCAGCCCGGCGTCGGTGCCGCCGATCCGGGCCATGCCGTCGTACAGCGCCACGCCGGAGCCGATGTAGAACCGCTCCCAGCTGCGGGTGAACGGGAACAGGAAGGGCACGGGCCGCACGAGGTGCGGGGCGATGTCGGTGAGCAGGCGACCCCGCTCCTGCAGGGCCTCGGCGACGAGGCGGAAGTCGAGCATCTCCAGGTAGCGCAGGCCCCCGTGGATGAGCTTGGAACTGCGGCTGGAGGTGCCGCTGGCGTAGTCACGGGCGTCGATGAGGCCGGTCGTCAGGCCGCGGGTGACCGCCTCGAGCGCCGCGCCGGCCCCGGTGACACCGCCTCCGACGACGAGCACGTCGATCTCCGGACCGGAGGCCAGTTGCCGGATGGCGGCGGCGCGCGCCTGTGCCGACAGCGTCGACGGTGCGGACGGTGTCGAGGTCATCGACTCACCCTTTCGGTGCTGTGCCAACTCAGGCCGTAAGCCCCCCACGAGCTTCTGCCGTGAACCTACCCGGCCGCGAGGCGCTCAGCCAGGCAGCGCGCTGCCCGGTCCGGCGGTCGTGTCGACACGGCCGGCGCGGTGGTCGTGCCGGAGCGGCCTGCTCGGTGGTCATGCCGACATGGCTGGCCCGGTGGTCGTGCCGAAGCGGCCTGCCCGGTGCTCTCCCAGGTGGCAGGATCGAGCCGAACGCCAGGCGAGACGGTGAGGGACATGAGCGACAAGACGCAGAGCGGGAACTACTTCGAGGACTTCGCGATCGGCCAGGAGATCGTGCACGCCACCCCGAGAACGGTCACCGAGGGCGACATCGCGCTCTACGTGGCGTTGTACGGATCGCGGTTCGCCGCCACGAGCGCCGAGACGTTCGCTCGCGACCTCGGCTACCCGCGGATGCCCGTCGACTCGCTGCTTGCCTTCCACCTCGTCTTCGGTAAGACCGTGCCCGACATCTCCCTCAACGCCGTCGCCAACCTCGGCTACGCCGGCGGCCGCTTCGGGGTGCCGGTGTTTCCCGGTGACACGGTGACGACGACCTCGACGGTCATCGGGCTCAAGCCCAATTCCTCCGGCAAGAACGGCAACGTCTACGTGCGCTCCGTCGGCGTCAACCAGCATGGACAGACCGTGCTCGAGTACGTGCGCTGGGTCATGGTCAACCTGCGCACACCGACCGAGGACATCGGCGAGACCGTGATCCCGCAGCTGCCCGGCGCCGTGGCCGCGGACGACCTCGTCGTGCCGTACGAGCCGGGGGCCGTCTACGACGAGCGCATGCAGACCCTCGCCGGCAGCACCCACCTGTGGGACGACTACGAGCCGGGGGAGCGGATCGACCATGTCGACGGCATGACGATCGAGGAGTCCGATCACATGCTCGCCACGCGGCTCTACCAGAACACCGCGAAGGTGCACTTCAACCAGTTCGCGCAGAACGACAGCCGGATCGGGCGCCGTCTCATCTACGGCGGGCACATCATCAGCCTGGCCCGGGCCCTGTCGTTCAACGGGCTGGCCAACGCCCACGCGATCGCCGCGATCAACGCCGGCTCCCACAGCAACCCGACGTTCGCCGGGCACACGATCCACGCCTGGAGCGAGGTGCTCGAGCGCCTGGAGGTGCCCGGCCGAGCCGACGTCGGCGCGCTGCGGCTGCGCACCGTGGCGACCAAGGACCGGCCGTGCGCCGACTTCCCGTACCGCGGCGAGGACGGCAAGTACCTACCCGAGGTCGTGCTCGACCTCGACTACACGGTGCTGATGCCTCGCCGGTGAGCCGGTCGTCGGCGAGCCGATAGCTGAGCCGGTCGCCGGTGCGTCGGTGCGCCGGTCTTCGCGCCGCACTCATCGTGCCGCGGCCAGGGTGAGGCTGTGTGGGCGACCGGCGTCGTCGCGCCAGCTGAGCGTCGCCGGACCGGTGTTTGGGCCGGAGTCGGACGGGCTCGCCGAACCGAACACCGCGAGTCGCGATTGGTCGTCGTTCTCGAGGATTTGCGTCTGCACGCTCCAGGGGCGACCGGCGGCGGCCAGCCGCACGTCGGTGCTGCCGGAGGGCAGCACCCCTGCCGCCTGGTCGAGGGCCGTGGACTGCCCGGATGCCTCCTCGGGGGTGTCGCGCCAGCGGCACGCCGATGGCGGGGGTGCGTCGGGGACGCAGGAGCCTCCCGACGCCTGGACCCGCCACTGCGCCGACGGCTCCTCGTAGACCGTCGCCCACCGGGCGGGGGTGCCGAACCGCGCCTGGCGAAGCGGGCCGTTGAGGCCGTAGGCCGTCTGCGCGGACAGCCAGGTGAGGTTGTCGCCGACCGTCGGCCCAGCGCTCTGCTGCGCCACGAAACTCCAGCCTCCGGGGAGCTCGGTCACGGTCGTGCGCATGCTCGGGTCATCGCGAAGGGCCGTGGGCGCCAGGAACACTCCGATCCGCACGCGCGGATCGCCGGGCAGCGTGGTCACCGAGCCCGCGCCCCGGGAGTTGACCACGTCGTCGAGGTCGACGCTCCAGACCGGCTGTGCGGTGGCGCCGTCGACGCGCTCGACAGCCACCGTGCCCGCGCTGGTGGCGAGATCGCCCTGCCAGTGGACGTCGAGCCGGATCGGCGGCTCACCGACCTGCACCGAGGTGCCGTCGGCACCCTGCGTCGGGGCGGCCGTACCGCTGACGATGCTCGGACCGGCCGGCACCGTCGCGTTGCGGGCCCCCTGGACGACCGGGGAGACGACGGCCGCCAGCACCGCCACGGCCGTGACCGCCCCGAAACCCTGGGCCGCACGCCGGCGACGTAGGGCGACGCGACCGGCCCGCAGCACGCGTGTTTCGTCGACCGCCAGATCGGGCGGGGTGTCGAGCTCACCGATGAGTTCCGTGAGTTCCGGTGGGCGAGGTGTCATGACCGGCTCCCTTCGGCGGTGCGGTTGGTGGCGAGTGCGGCACGCAGGGTGGCGAGCCCGCGGGAGGTGGCGCTCTTCACGGCGCCGACGCTGATGCCCATCGCTTCGGCCGTCTGGGCCTCCGACAGGTCGTGGTAGTGCCGCAGCACGACGGCTGCGGGCTGGCGCTGCGGGAGGAGTTGGAGCAGGTGCACCAACTCGTCGCGCACCTCGATCCGCGCCAGTGCGGGATCTGAGCGACCGGTCTCCGGCAGGCCGGCGTCGGGGGCTGGCGCCTCGCGCGTGCGACGCCGCCAGGCGTCGGTGCGTTCGTTGACGAGGATGCGGCGGGCATAGGCGACCGCCTCCTCGGTGCGCACCCGCGGCCACGCCACGTATGTCTTGACGAGCGCCGCCTGGACGAGCTCTTGCGCCGCCTCGGCGTCGGCGGTGAGCAACCACGCGGTGCGCAGCAGCGACGGGCTCGAGGCGCGCATGAAGGCGCTGAACTCCGCGTCGCGGACGGCGGTTCTCATCGCGCTCTCCTTTGCTGACGGCGTTGGCGGAGGGGTGTGGCGGCTCGTGGCGGCACGTGGCGACCTTTGTCGGCACGGGCTGCTCTGCACCTGTCTGTACCTTCTCTACCGAGCAGCGGCGACAAAGGTTGCCTCGGTTGCCCGATGACTTGTCCTGTCGGTGGCGGCACTTAGGCTCGGGGGGTGCGTATCGATCTCCACACCCACTCGACCGCCTCCGATGGCACCGGCTCGCCCGCGCAGGTGGTGCGGGAGGCGGCTGAGGCCGGCCTCGATGTGGTCGCCCTGACGGATCACGACTCGACGCGTGGGTGGGAGGAGGCCGCCGCAGCAGCGCTGGAGCACCGCGTCGATCTCGTTCGCGGCATGGAGATCTCGTGCACGTATTGGGGCACCAGCATCCACCTGTTGAGCTACCTGCACGACCCGACCTTCGCCCCGCTGCTCGACGAGCTGGAGCACGCCCGCGAGAGCCGCGGCTCGCGTGCCCGCCGGATCGTCGAGCGAATCGCCGCGGACGTGCCGCTGGGCTGGGACGACGTGCAGGCCCAGGTCGAGTCCGGCGCGACCGTCGGGCGACCGCACATCGCCGACGCGCTCGTCGCGCGCGGAGTGGTCGCCGATCGGCGCGAGGCCTTCGACCGCTTCCTGCACAACGGCTCGCCCTACTACGCCTCGCACTATGCGATCGAGGTGGTCGATGCCGTCGAGCTCGTCCTCGCCGCCGGGGGAGTGCCGGTGTTCGCGCACCCGTTCGCGCAGTCCCGCGGCCGGATCGTCGACGAGTCGGTCATCGCGATGATGGCCGACGCGGGGCTGGTGGGCATCGAGGCGCACCATCCGGATCACACCCCGGCCCAAACCCGCCGCGCACTCGACGCCGCCCGGACGTTCGGGCTCGTCGTCACCGGCTCCAGCGACTATCACGGAGACGGCAAGCCGAACCGCCTCGGTGAATGCACCACCTCGGTGGAGTCGTTGGAGGCCATCCTCGACGCGGCCTCCGGTGTGCCGCTGGTCGCCGGTGAGGCCGACGCCGCCACGCCCTGATCACGGCCGCAGCGGCCGGCCGTCCCGTGCCCACCACCGGGCCGTGCCAACTACCGGCCGTCCGACTCCGGACACGGCGAAGCGCCCCGGACCGGGAGGGAGAGGTGGTCCGGGGCGCTTGCGTGACGCCCTGAGGGGGGAGGGGTCGGGCGTCGGGAACGAGTCGGCCGCCTCACAGAGGGGCGGAGACGGACGCTCGGAAGTCGGTCAGCTCAGGTGCTCGACCCGCTCAGATCCGCGGCCGGCGCGGGCCGCCAGGGCGGACAGGCCCACGGCGATGCCGCCGATGACGGAGACGGCGACGGTCGGCAGCGACTGCGCGACCCACAGGCCGGGCAGCGCGACGACGGTCAGAGCGAAAAAGCCGATGGCGAACGCGAAGACCCGAGCCCCATCACGGGCCTGCGCGGAAGAAGTGGACTGCATGATGTTTTTCCCCCAAGTTTCTGCAGTGCCGAGTCGCAGACGGTGGAACGTAGGTTGTCTGCGGTGCGGCCCCCCAGCCGCGCCCCGGCGTCTTGGACGACTGTATGGGACTAGCTGAACGCACGTCCAGCTGATCCCGTCATCTGAGATGCGAGCGCCCACCACCGAGCCGGATCAAGCAGCGAAACAGGGTGGGGCCGAAGTGTCTTCGGCCCCACCCTGAGTCGGTCGGTCGGCGTGGGGGAGTGCTTGTCAGCCCTCCTGGCCCTCGCCGCTGCGCTCCACGCGACGGCCGCCGCGGGTGCGTCGGCGGCTGCGCTGACGCCCATCGCGGACGCTGCCCTCACCGGCCTCCTCGCCCGTCGCTCCGTCCGCGCGGGAGCGGCCGCGGCCGCGTCGCGACTCGCCGCGAGTGCCGTGCCCCGAGCCGCGACCTCGGCCCCTGGAGTCTCTGGAATCCCTGGAATCCCTGGAATCACGGTGCGTTCGGCTGCTGCCGCCGGAACGGCCCGTTTCCCCGAGGTCCTCGACGACCTCGGCCTCCAGGCCGGCTCTCGTGCGTGCCGACTTCGGCAGGCGCCCGGTGACGGAGGGGTCGATGCTCAGCTCGGTGAACAGGTGCTCGGAGGAGGAGTAGGTCTCCTGCGGGTCGGGGATGCCCAGGTCGAGGGCCTTGTTGATGAGGCCCCAGCGGGGCAGGTCATCCCAGTCGACGAGCGTGATCGCGACGCCCGTGTGGCCGGCCCGCCCGGTGCGGCCGGTGCGGTGCAGGTAGGTCTTCTCGTCCTCGGGGCACTGGTAGTTGACGACGTGCGTGACGTTCTCGACGTCGATGCCGCGGGCCGCCACGTCGGTCGCGACGAGGATGTCGACCTTGCCGTTGCGGAAGGCCCGCAGCGCCTGCTCGCGCGCGCCCTGCCCGAGGTCACCGTGGATGGCCGCGGCCGCGAACCCGCGCTCGCTGAGCTCCTCGGAGACCTTGGCGGCGGTGCGCTTGGTGCGGGTGAAGATGATCGTCAGGCCGCGGTCCTTGGCCTGCAGCACGCGGGCGAGCAGCTCGACCTTGTCGAGCGCGTGGGCGCGGTAGACGAACTGTTCGATGGCGGCGACGGTCTTGCCCTCGTCGCCCTCGGTGAGCGCGCGGATGTGCGTGGGCTGGCTCATGTAGCGCCGCGCCAGGGCGACCACTGCGCCGGGCATCGTCGCGGAGAACAACATGGTCTGCCGCGACCCCGGGATCTGGGCGAGGATCTTCTCGACGTCGGGCAGGAATCCCAGGTCGAGCATCTCGTCGGCCTCGTCGAGCACCACGGTGCGCACGTCGGACAGCGCGAGGTGGCCCTGCTTGTTGAGGTCGATGAGGCGTCCCGGGGTGCCGACGATCACCTCGACGCCGCGGCGCAGCGCCTCGATCTGCGGTTCGAACGCGCGCCCGCCGTAGATGCTCTCGACGCGGATGCCCCGGCGCTTTCCCGCGTTCTTCAGATCCCCCGTGACCTGCGTGCACAACTCGCGGGTGGGCACCACGACGAGGGCCTGCGGGCGCCCCGGGTGCAGCAGGGAGTCGAACCCGGCGTCGCCGGGCGCGACGACCTTGTTGAGCAGCGGCACCCCGAATCCGAGGGTCTTGCCGGTGCCGGTCTTGGCCTGGCCGATGATGTCGCTGCCGCTCAGCGCGACCGGCAGGGTCATGGCCTGGATGGGGAAGGGGTAGACGATGCCGACGTCGCTGAGGGCGCCGACGATGTCGGGGTGGACGCCGAAGTCGCCGAACGTGGGCTGCTCCGTCGTCGTGGTGGTTTCGCTCATGTGAAGGTCTCTCGATCGATGACGCCCGGGGCTGCGCGCCGCGGCGTGGCGGTCAGGGCCGATCGGAAACGTTCAGGTCGCGCCGGGAGGGCGGGACCGGTTGGGTGGTACCAGGTGTCGTTCGCGCCGCACCGACCGCGCAGTCACAGCAAGTCGCAGTCAGGGGGCCGAAGAGCAATGGCCTGGGATGTCGTGTCGGGCCGACCGGGCACCTGTTGACGCGTCCATGATACCCGCCTGTCGGCATGAGGACGTTCTGCCCGGTTTCCGCGGGTGTTGCGGCGCCGCCCGCGTCGGAGAAGTGAGAGCCCCGGCGGGCGCCGGGGCTCTCACTTCTCGGGTGCGTCCGATGGGACGCGGGGGTGTCGGTCAGACGCGGGTGCGTCCGGCCGTGACCCGCATGTAGATCGCGATGAGCACGACCGCCACGGCGACACCGGCGATGATGCCGGGGATCGACAGCGCGCTGGAGCTGGCGCTGGTCAGCGTGGCGACGAGCCACGAGCCGATGGCCGAGCCGAGGATGCCGAGCACGATGGTCATGACCACCGAGATGTTCTGCTTGCCCGGCATGACGAGCCGTGCGAGGGCGCCGATGATGGCACCGATGATGATTGCGGTGATGATGGTCCCGATCACGGGTCCACTTCCTTCCTGACGTCCGGTGGTGTTTTCCGGTGGTGAACCCACTCGCGGAGGCGATTGGGCGCACCGATGACCCTTAAACGGTGCCCACGTCCGACGTCGAATATGCGTGATTGGTTGCGTGTCGACCGCTCGCAATCAGATCGTTGCAATGGCCTTCGGAGCCGGTTCGCCCGCACGTCGGTGCGCTCGGCGAATTCCTTTACAGCTGACCGAAACCCACGCCGCCCTTGCGCGCGGTGCCGATTTCGACGTACGCCAGGGTGCCGGCGGGCACGAGGACGACGGTGCCCTTGCGGTCGACGAGACGCAGTGGGCTGCCTGACGACAGGCTCTGCGACACGGCCTTCTCCACGCTCTCGGGGCTGTCCTCGCTCTCGAGCGTGATCTCCCGCGACGTGTGCTGCACGCCGATCTTGACCTCCATGGCCATCTCCTCTCTGGGCGGGGCAGCTGGCCCCGCGCGGATGCTGTCGGTCCGGGGGCGCCGACGGGCCCCGGACGTCCCGGTCCAGGGTAGACAGCCGCGCGACACCGACTCCGCTACGGGGTGGCGCGTTGGCCCGGCTTGGCGTCGCCGTCGGTGCGGGGCAGCCCGCGCATGCCGCGCCACGCGAGCTGGGAGACCAACTGCACCGCCTGCGCCTGCGGCATCTCCTTGCCGGTGGCGAGCCAGTGGCGCGCGGCGACCTGGGCCATGCCGACGACCCCGGTGGCCAGCAGGAGCGCCTCGTGATCGGAGAAGTCGGTGTCATGGCGGATCAGCTCGGCCACGGCCTGCGCGCAGTGTTCCTGGACGACGTCGATGCGGCTGCGCACCTCCGGGTCGTTGACCAGGTCGGACTCGAAGACGAGCCGGTAGGCGCCGCTCTTTCGCGCGACGAACTCGAAGTAGGCGCTGATCGTCGCCTGGACCCGCTCCTTGTTGTCCTCCGAGGACTGCATGCTGGCCAGCACCTCGGAGATGATCTCCTCATCGGCCGTGTCCAAGAGCGCCAGGTAGAGCTCGCGTTTACCGGGAAAGTGTTGGTAGAGAACCGGTTTGGAAACTCCGGCGCGTTCGGCGATCTCGTCCATGCCGGCCGCGTGGTAGCCGCGGTCGACGAAGATCGCCTGCGCGGCCTCGAGCAGTTGCGCGCGCCGCGCCGAACGGGGGAGACGCACACCCCGGGCCGTGCTCATGGGTAGCTCCTCGGTCGCCACGACACTCCTGCCGTCAAGAGGTCCGAGTCGGCATCCTAACCGGCACCACGGGCTCCCGGGAGGCCTTCGCGGAGCCCTTCGAGGGTGTGGCTGCCGGCGGACAGCGCCCCATCGGAGCAGTTCGCGGCGGGTGTGGCCGCGCTCGGGCAATGGCCCGGAGTGTCGCGGCGCGAGTCTTGTCGGTGCTCGGTGATGTCATCGACCTCGTGATCAACCAGGCAGTCTCCGACCCCCGCCCCGCACCCTCGCGCGACGGCGCGACACCGTCGTGGTCTCTCCTCGACGACGCCCAGCGCCGGGGAGCCGGCGCGGGCCCCTCGGCCGCCGCGAACCGCTCCCGCACCGGCCGCGTCCGTCGCGTGCTCGGGGCTCCGGGCACGGGCAAGACGACGGTGGCTCTGCACCGGGTGGGCCAGGCCGTGACCGCGGAAGGGCTCGACGTGCAGCAGTGCCTCCTCATCGCCCCGAGCCGGGTGCGGGCCGGGGTGCTGCGGGAGCGGCTGACTCGCATGCTCGGTGGCACGACCAGCCACGTCACCGTGCGCACCATGGAGTCCCTGGCGTTCTCGCTGGTGCGATCGCGAGCCGCCGGGCAGTTCGACACGCTGCCGCAGCTCATCACGGGTGCCGAGCAGGACGTGATCCTCGCCGAGTTGATGAGTGGGCACGCGCTGGGGTCGGGGCGTGGGCCCGCGTGGCCCGATCACCTGCGCGAGGCGGCGGGTACCCGAGCCCTGCGCGGGGAGCTGCGCGAGCTGCTCATGCGGGTGGCCGAGGAGGGGGTCGACGCCGGGCAGCTGCGCGACCTGGCCCGGCGCCACGGGGTGCCGGCCTGGTCGGCGGCGGCCGACGTGCTGGCCGAGTATCAGGAGGTGACGGCCCTGGCAAGCCCGGGAGCGGTCGACGCGGCGGGGCTGCTCGCCCAGGCCCTCGACTGCCTCGGCGACCCGGAGGCCGTGTCGCGCCTGCTCGGGCAGCTGCGGCTCGTCGTCGTCGACGACGCCCAGGAGCTGACCGCGGCGGGGGTGCGATTGTTGCGCCGACTCGGTGAGCTCGGCGTCGAACTCGTGCTCGTCGGCGACCCCGACGCGGCGACCCAGGCGTTCCGCGGGGCGCGTCCCGAGGCGCTCGGTTCCTCGTGGGACGTGGGGGGCGATGCGGGGCGCGCTGCTGGGGGCGGCGCTGCCGATGGGCCGGTGGCCGCGGACGAACTGGTGGTGCTGCGCCGGTCATACCGGTCCGGGCCCGCGCTCGGCGAGGTCGCGAGCCGGGTGAGCGCTCTCGTCGGTGCCGCGGGCGGCGTGGCGCACCGGCGACCCGAGACCGTCCGGGAGGGGGGCCGCCTGGAGGTGGCGGTGGTGCCGTCGGCGGCGGCCCAGGCCCGGCACGTGGCCACGCTGCTGCGTCGGGCACACCTGCTCGACGGGGTGCCGTGGGAGCGACTGGCGGTCATCGTGCGTACCGGCGCGCAGGCTGCTTCACTGCGTCCGGCGCTCGCCGCCGAGGGCGTGCCGGTCACGGTGCCCGGCGCGCGGGTGCCGCTGCGGGAGGAGCCCGCGGTCCGACCGCTGTTGACCCTGCTGCGGCTGAGCCTGGCCGAGCGCCCCACCCTCGACGCAGCAGGCGTCACCGACCTGCTGGTCTCACGGGTCGGCGGCAGCGACTCCCTCGGGGTACGGGCGGCGCGGCGAGCGCTGCGCCGGCACGAGTTGACCGCCGGCGGCGCCCGCAGCAGTGACGAACTGCTCGTCGCCGCCGTGCTGGGCGCGGCCGCAGGGCCGACGGTGCCGACGGTGCCGAGGGTGCCGAGGGTGCCGGCGGTGCCCGCGCCGCTCGCGCGGATGGG